>CAZDLW010000252.1:0-8118 GCA_964505975.1 uncultured Bifidobacteriaceae bacterium
TCGACCGCTACAACCGGGAGTTCCGCAAGAAGGTGTGCGGCGTGACGCCGGACGCGATGGACCTGCTCACGCAGCACTCGTGGCCGGGCAACGTGCGTGAGCTGCGGAACGCCATCGAGCGGGCGATGTTGCTGATCGACGGCGAGTGGCTGCAACCATCGGACTTTGGCACGCTCTCGCGCAGCGCGGCACTCTCGGCCTTCAGGTTACCGGTGGACGGCGTGAATCTCGAGGATGTGGAGCGCCAGCTGTTGATTCAGGCCCTCGACCGATCCGGAGGCAATCAGACGCAGGCCGGCCAATTGCTGGGGATCAATCGCGACCAGGTCCGCTACCGGATCGAGAAATTCGGCTTGGTCAGACCGGGTCAGGAGAGGACGGCATCGAGCGCGTCCGGCGCGGCCCCGGTCCGGTAATCGGGCAGGTCCCTAGCCGGACTATTCATGAACGAGAGAATAGTCCGGGATAGATCTCGCGCCCCGAGTCAGGCCGTCTGCGCGCGCAGCACCGACGGTCTGGTTGGCAGGGTCATCGTGATGACCGTGCCGCCTTCGGACGGACAGTCGAGCGTCAGCGATCCGCCATGGAGTTCGGCGGTCCGCCTGGCAATAGGCAGTCCCAGTCCCCCGCCTCGCGCTTTCGTCGTGAAGAACGGCTCGAACACCTGCTCCCGAATCTCGGCCGGAATGCCAGGGCCGGTGTCGCGGACGTCGATGCGAGCCACGCCCTCGCGTTCTGCCAGCGTGATTGTGACGCGTCCCGTTCCCCCCATCGCCTGTGCGGCGTTGAACACCAGGTTGACGAGGGTGGCCCGCACCAGTTCCGGATCGGCTGTCGCCGACACGTCCTGGCCTTCGACGACGATCTCCAGTTGCGATCCGGACGGATCGCGCCGCATCATCGAGATCGCTTCGTGAATGAGGGATCGCAGCTCGACGACGCTGACCCGCGGCGGACGGGGTCGGGCGAAGACCATCAGATCGTTGATGAGTTCGCTCAATGAATCGATGCGTGCCACGATGTCCCGCATGACAGGCAGCTCGGCGTCGTCGGTCTGGCGGCGTGACATCAGAATCTGGATGGCGCCTTTGATGCCGGCCAGCGGATTCCTCACCTCGTGAGCCACCACCGCGGCCATCTGCCCGACTCGAGCCAGCGCCGCCTGTTGGCGCAGCTTGTCTTCGACCGTCTTTCGTGCGGTGATGTCCGATCGGATCGCGATGTATTGATAGGGCTTACCTCGCGCGTCGAGGAACGGGACGATGGTGGTGTCCACCCAGTAGAAGTGCCCGCCCTTGGTGCGGTTGCGGATCTCGCCGTGCCAGACGCGGCCGCCTGCAATCGTTCGCCACAAGTCGCGAATGAACTCCTTCGAGTGATAGCCGGAGTTGATGAGCCGGTGGTCGCGGCCGAGGAGCTCATCGCGCGAGTAGCCCGAAATCTCACAGAACTTGTCGTTCACGTAGGCTATGCGGCCGGTGACATCGGTCATCGCGACGATTGCCGCGTGATCGAGGGCGCGAGTGATGTCGGCCAGTCGCCCGGCATTACCGCGCCAGCGCTGCTCGAGCCGTTTGAAGCGGCTGACGAGCAGCGCCGTAATGGCGAGCACGAGGACGACGAGCGGGCGGTTCACGAGGACGAAGTTCGGCAAGTCGGCGGTCCTGTCGATGGCCAGATCGACCAGGACCAGCGCCGTTGCGCCAATGGCCGCGAGCGCTGGATAGGCGGGCCAGCTGGTCCAGAGGCCCAGGAGCACGACCAGCACGTAGAGACTCCCGATCGCCATGCCGATGGGGGCCTGAAGATCGAGTGCGAAGATCAGGACCGCCAGCGCCAGTCCGCCGAAATGGACGGCACGATCACGAGTTCCGCCGAGAACATGCGGCGTGGTCACGAGCGCCCTGATGGTAGCGGGACGAGGTCCGCGGTGCAATCTGGCCGCCTCGAAGAGGCGACAGCTATACTGCTGATGTGCCGACTCCCACGCTTCTCATTGTGGACGACGAGCCGCTGCTCCGCTGGTCCCTGCGCGAGCGGCTCGTTCAGGAGGGATACGCGATCCTCGAAGCCGGAACTGCCGCCGAAGCGCTCGAGAGAGCTGCGGAAGGGATCATCGACCTTGTCCTGCTCGACTTCCGTCTGCCCGACGGTGACGGCCTCGTCGTGCTCCGGAAGATCAAGGAACAGACGCCCGAGACACTGGTGATCCTAATGACCGCCTTTTCCACGATCGAGAACGCCGTGGAGGCGATGAAACTCGGGGCGTATCACTACGTCAACAAACCCTTCAACCTCGACGAAGTCGTGCTGCTGGTGGAAAAGGCGCTGGAAACGAGCCAGCTTCGGCGAGAGGTGCGCACGCTGAGGAGCAGTCAGAGCCGCGACTTCGGCATCGAGGCGATCATCGGGACCTCTCCGGTCATGGAGCAGGTGAAGTCGCTGCTCGCCAAGGTGGCCGCGAGTCCGGCGTCCACCGTTCTCCTCACCGGCGAGACGGGGACCGGGAAGGACCTGGCGGCCAAGGCCGTGCACTTCAACAGTGACCGCGCCTCACGGGCATTCGTGAACATCACCTGCTCCGCCTTGCCGGAACAGCTGCTCGAGAGCGAGCTGTTCGGTCACGAACGGGGGGCGTTCACCGACGCCCGCCAGCAGAAGCGGGGCTTGTTCGAGACCGCCGACGGGGGAACGGTGTTCCTCGACGAGATCGGGGAGATGACGCCTGGGCTGCAGGCGAAGCTGCTGCGCTTTCTGGAGGAGAAGACTTTCAAACGCGTGGGAGGGCTGACGGATCTGCGCGTGGACGTGCGCGTCATCGCCGCAACCAACCGCGACCTCGATCAGGAGGTCAAGACGGGTAAGTTCCGAGAGGACTTGTTTTATCGGCTCCAAGTGATGCCCATCACGCTGCCACCGCTGCGGGAGCGGCGGGGTGATATCCCCGTGCTGGCGCATTTCTTCGTCGATCGCTTCAATCGCGAGTTTCGAAAGCGCGTGCGCGGGATTTCGTCGGAAGCCAGGAAGCTGCTCGAGCAGTACCCGTGGCCCGGCAACGTGCGTGAGCTGCGGAATGCCATCGAACGTGCGATGCTGCTCATCGATCGCGAATGGCTCGAGCCGGAGGATTTCACGACGCTCACGCGCACAGTGGCGCCGGCGCGGTTCAGGCTGCCACCCGAAGGCGTCAGTCTCGAGGAGGTGGAGCGTCAACTGCTCGTCCAGGCGCTCGAACGCGCCGGTGGGAATCAGACACAGGCGGCGCAATTGCTGGGGATCAACCGCGATCAGGTGCGCTATCGCATCGAGAAGTTCGGCCTGAAGACCTAGCGAGACTCCTGACTACTCCGCCCGCTGCTCCTGAATAGACGCAAGGTATGCGACGAGCGCGTCAATCCGTGCCCGAATCGTAACGTCATCACCACCACCCGGCTCGCGCATGAAGGCACGTCCCCAGACCGGCATCTCCGTGTCTCCGTGTGCCGGCACATGGCGTCCGTCGATGATTTGGCGGACACGCTCGCTGGGAAAGACGCCGTTGTTCCGGATGGCATACTCCGTGAGGCTGGGTGGCACGGTGCGCAGCACGTCGGCCAGGGGCCCTGCGCCGCGCGCGTCCACGCCATGGCAGCTCGCGCAGTAGGACCGAAACAACTGAGCGCCTGTCTGGGGGGTTGGCGCCACCGACACGGATTCCGGCGGAGCCTGCAGCGACTCCACGTACGCAACCAGGTTCTGCACTCTGATCCGTGCGCGCTCGGACGAAGGGTCCAGGCCCCTGAAGATCGGTCCCCAGACGGGCATGTCGCCCGTGCCATGCGCCGGGACGGAACGGCCTACGCCCTCCACGTACGACTGCAGTTCCGCTCTGGGGAACGTGCCGGCATTCCGTCGGGTCAGCGTCGTCAGATCCGGGGGAGTGGACCGCAGGGCCTCCGCCGCCGGCCCCTGCCCGCGGCCGTCCACGCCGTGACACGAGGCGCAATAGCGCTCGAAGGAATCGCGGCCGGCGATGGAGTCCTGCGCCAGTGCGCGTGCGAGCTCGGCCGGAGTTTGACCGCTGCTGGCGGCTGCGGTGATGATCAGAATCGCGACGACGATCGGAAGGCCTCGATGCATGACTGCTCTGATAGTGCAAGAATATCACCGCCGAAGAAGCTCCGCTCCGCGGCATTCGAATCGTGCACTGCGAGAGGGTTGGGGAATTTTGGGATCCGGTCGCAGGAAATCCCCCAACCGCACCGGCAGATCCCTGGCCGGTCCGGTGCGGAGAGTGTGCTAGTCTGACATCCTCTTGCCAGAGATTGATTTCGCCTGGATCTTCCTCGTCCTTCTCGTCCTGCTGGTCTCTCTTTCGGTCCATGAGGCGGCGCACGCTTGGTCCTCCGAGCGGCTGGGCGACTCGACGGCCAGAAGGCTCGGACGAGTCTCGCTCAATCCTGCCGTGCACGTCGATCCGATTGGCACGATTGCCTTTCCACTCGTTGCCATTCTGACGAGCCTGCCAGTGCTCGGGTGGGCCAAACCCGTGCCAGTGAACGTGCTCAACCTCGGCGCGGACTGGAAACAGAAGTACATGGTGGTTGCGGCGGCAGGCCCCGCGAGCAATCTCGTGCTCGCCGTATCGGCGGCTCTTCTGCTGCGTGGCGGCGTCGGGGATCTGTGGGCACCGGCCGCGCAGTTTCTGGACCTGGCCGTGCGCCTGAACGTGCTGCTTGCCGTCTTCAACATGGTGCCGGTGCCGCCGCTCGATGGCGGCAACGTCCTGTCGGGGCTCCTGCATGGTGCCGTGGCCGACATGTACGATCGGCTGCGGCCCTACGGCTTCCTGATCCTCTATGGCCTGCTGTTCACGGGCGTGCTGACGACCATCATCATGCCGCCTGCCAGATTCTTGCTGTCGATTCTGCTGTGACGAACACGGGACGCCGCCCGCGCCAGTAGTGGCCAAGCGAAGGGGGCACGGGAAAGGGGGACGGGGACGGGGAGAGGGGAGAGGGGGGAAGGGGGAAGGGGAGCCTACGCCCATGGATCTGAAAGGCCACGTGGATTTCGAGTCATCGCCAGATGCGTACTCCGTCAAATTGGACGGGTTCGAAGGCCCGCTCGATCTGCTGCTGCACCTCATCCGCACGCACGAACTGAACATCTACGACATACCCATTGCCCTGATTACGGAGCAGTACCTGGCGTACATCGATCTGATGCAGGAGCTGAACCTGGACGTGGCGGGCGAGTTCCTGTTGATGGCCTCCACGCTCATTCACATCAAGTCCCGGATGCTGCTTCCGCGACCCGATCCGGCCCAGGAAGACACCGAGCCGGAAGAGGACCCTCGCGACGCGCTGGTCCGGCGACTGCTCGAACACCAGAAGTACAAGGCCGCGGCGGAGCTGCTGCACGAGCGCGAAACGCTCCGCAGCGCCCAGTTCATGCGCCCCGACGCACGCGTGGCCGACGCGGCGGCCGACGGATACGAGCCCGAGCTGGAGGTCGATCTCTTCAGTCTGCTGGCGGCGTTTCGTGGCGTCCTGGAGCGGGCGAACCGGCGGGCGCGGATGGTGCTGCCGCCCGAACAGATCTCCCTGGAGGGTCGCATTCAGCAGTTGCTCGGCCGTCTCTCGGAGACGGAGGCCTGCGGACTCGAAGACCTTTTTGCCGATGGCGACGGTTCGCGGGCGTTCCTGATCGTCACCTTCCTGGCGCTGCTGGAGATGATTCGATTGAGGCTGATTCGGGTGTTCCAGTCGGGAGGCTTTGGCCCCATTCGCGTGTACACGCGTGCGCGCCCGGTGGATGCCCCGCATCCGATTGGCGACCCGCAGGAGTCGTGAATGGCACAGGAGAGCGCGAGCGAGCGTCCCACGGAGACGCCCGATCCACGTGCGGCCGTCCCCGCCGGATCGGTCGCGGGAGATCGACAGGAGTCACCAGAGTCATCCGAGTCGGCGAACGGTCCGGGTCGGCCCGCGGTGCTGTCGGCGGAGCTGAAGGCGGTGGTGGAAGCACTCGTGTTCGCGTCGCCGGAACCGTTGACGCCGCGAACGTTGTGCAGGGTGCTCGCCGACGAGCCCGAAGAGGACGTGCGCGCGGCTCTCGACGCCTTGACGACGGAGTACGAGAATCGCCCCGGGTTGCAGATGGTCGAGGTGGCCGGGGGCTATCAAATCGTCACGCGGCCAGAGCTGCACGAGTGGGTGCGACGCCTCTTTCACGAGCGTTCGACCCAGAAGCTCTCCGTGCAGGCCCTCGAGACGCTCGCGGTGATCGCGTACAAGCAGCCGATTACGGCTCTCGAGATCACCGACGTGCGCGGAGTGAATACCTCCGGCGTGCTCTCGACGCTCCTCGAGCGGCATCTCATCAGAATTGTCGGCCGGAAGAACGTGGTCGGCCGTCCCTTCCTGTATGCGACGACACGCGAGTTCCTGATTCGATTCGGATTGAAGGACCTTGGCGATCTGCCGAAGATCGAGGACATGGCCGAGGCGCTGGGCTTCGACCCCCCTGCCGGGCTGGTCGAGCAGGCGCCGGGCGGCGAGGGACTGTTCGAAGCGGCGGACGTGCCCGAGGACGCTGCGGAGATGGACCACGACTCGTCGGCCCGGGATTCATGATCTGGCACGTCGCCGATCGGACGTGAGCCCTTCAGAGGCGGCGCGCGACAGCGCGTCGATCTCGTCCTTCCTGAGATCGCGCCACTCGCCGGGCTTCAGGCGGCGATCGCGAATCGGTCCGATGCCAATGCGTTTCAGCCGGCGCACCGGATGGCCGACGGCCTCGCACATCCGTCGCACCTGCCGATGGCGGCCCTCACGAATGGTGATGCGGATCACGCCATCCCGTTCGGGAGCACCTGGCGTGGCTCTGCCGACGATGCTCCTGGAGCGAACGGTGGAGCGTGATGGACGATTCAACACCAGGACATCGGCCGGCCGCGTTCGACGTCCGTCGAGGGAAACACCGGTGCGCAACCGGTTCAGGGCCGTGTCATCCGGCATCCCCGCAACGAGCGCCTCGTAGATCCGTTCCACGCCGTGGCGTGGATGCGTCAACACTGCCGCGAGATCGCCATCGTTGGTCAGCAGCAGCAGACCCTCGGTGTCGTAGTCGAGTCGTCCTACGGGGTAGACGTACTCGCGCACACCTGCGATCAGGTCGAGCACAATGGGACGCCGCTCCGGATCGGCACGAGTGGTGAGATAGCCGGCTGGCTTGTACAGCAGAATGTAGCGGCGCCGTTCCGGCGTCCGGATCCGGCGCCCATCCACGCGCACGTCGTCCAGACTCGGGTCGGCCTTGGTGCCCATCTCGGTAACAGTGATCCCGTTCACTGCGACGCGACCGGCCGCAATGAGCCTTTCCGCGGCGCGGCGGGATGCGATGCCTGCCTGGGACAGGATCTTCTGAAGGCGGATGGGATGAGGCATGTCGGGGACGCCACCCCGTCCGGCAGCCGCGGTGGCCCGGCGAGGCGCGGCAACGTCGATACTGGCGGCAGTGAAGCGGAACCACTCCAGCCTCGAGAGTCGCGGCGGCTCGAGGCGAGCTTCACTGCCAGCCCCACGCCGGCTCACCGATACACGTCAGAGCAGGGGCGACAGTCCTCGCGATGGTACACTGCCGAACGAATGCAAGACGAAAAGCGCCTGCTCATCGCCATCGACGGCCCGTCCGGCGCCGGCAAAGGCACGGTGGCCCGCGCGGTTGCACAGACGCTCGGCTATCGTCACGTCGATACCGGTGCGATGTATCGCGCCGTCGGCTGGATGGCGCTTCAGAAAGGCCTGGCCCTGGACGATGAGGAGGCCGTGGCGGCGATGGCCGGCCGGACGCCGCTCCGTGTCGAAGATGGCACGGTGCGCATTGGCGATCACGATGTCACGCGGGCGATTCGAACGCCCGACATCGACCAGGCAGCCACGGCGGTGGCGCGGCTGCCACGCGTACGCGAGGTGCTCGTTGCGGCACAGCGCACGTTGGGACGTGCGGGTGGTGTGGTCATGGAAGGGCGTGACATCGGCACGGTGGTCTTTCCCGACGCCGATGTGAAGATCTATCTCGATGCGGACGCGGGCGAACGAGCCCGCCGCCGCGCCGCCGACCCTGCGCACGCCG
>CAZDLW010000253.1:0-8097 GCA_964505975.1 uncultured Bifidobacteriaceae bacterium
ACTGGCGTGCACCGGCACGCGACCTCGAGAGCCGCCGCTGGAACGCCGCGTTCGTCGCTGGCGCCGCGCTCGCGGCCACCGGCTGGGGCGGTGGCGCCATCGTGCTCTATCCGGTGGGCGGGCCGATGCACGAGGTTCTCCTGATCTTCGTGATCGGCGGCGTCATGCTCGGCAGTGCGTCACTTCTGGCCGCGCGGCCCGAGGCGTTCCTCACGTTCCTGCTCCCGACCGGCCTTCTCACCTCTCTGCGGCTCATCGTCCACGGCGACGAAGAGCACCTGATGATGGGGTTCCTGGGCGTGGTGTTCACCGGTGCGACCGTCATTACGACGTGGCGATTCCACCTGGCGATCGTGTCCTCGTTCAGGTTGCGGTTCGCCAACCAGGATCTGATCGCCAGTCTCCAGAAGGCGAAGGACGATGCCGATGCCCTGAACCGGGAACTGGAGCTTCGAGTCGGCGACCGCACCGCCAAACTACTGGAGGCCGACCAGCGCAAGGACGAATTCCTCGCGACGCTGGCCCACGAGCTCCGCAATCCTCTTGCGCCGATACGTTTCGCGCTCGAGGCGCTGAAGGGTGAGATGTCGTCGGCGCCCGCCGCGCGCGCGCGCGATGTGCTCGAGCGCCAGGTCAGGCAGCTCGTGCGGCTCGTCGACGACCTGCTGGACGTGTCCCGCATCACGGCCAACAAGATTCAGCTGCGCCGTGAACCGCAGGATCTGGCGCGCCTGTTGACGACCGCCGTCGAGACCGTCATGCCGCTCGCCGCGGCAGCCGGGCACACGGTGGACGTCCAGCTGCCGGCGACGGCGATTCACGTGCAGGGTGACGGCGCGCGGCTGGTGCAGGTCTTCTCGAACGTGCTCCACAACGCGGTGAAGTTCACGCCGCGCGGCGGGCACATCCATGTCGCCGCCGGGCAGCAGGCGGGCCAGGCGGTCGTGCGCGTTCGCGATAGCGGCGTGGGGATCACCGCCGACGTCCTCCCGCGCGTGTTCGACATGTTTCACCAGGCCGAGCCAGCGCTCGAGCGATCGACCGGCGGGCTGGGCATCGGGTTGACTTTGGCCAGGCGGCTGGTGGAGATGCACCAGGGGCAGATAGACATTCGAAGCCAGGGAGCGGGCGGGGGCACCGAAGTCGAGATCCGGCTCCCCGTGACCGCAGCGCAGGCGGTGAACGTCTCCGCGACTGAACGGCCGCCTGGCGGCGCCAGACGCACCTTGCGTGTGCTCATCGTCGAAGACAACGTCGATGCGGCGGAGATGCTGGAGCTGACGGTGTCACGCCTCGGGCATGCCACCAGGGTGGCTCACGACGGCGCCAGCGCGCTCGCCGCCGCCGCCGAGTTCGAACCCGACGCGATTTTCTTGGACATCGGACTCCCGGTGATGAACGGCTATGCCGTCGCGCGGGCGCTGCGCGCGCTCCCGCAGTTCCGTCGCGTTCATATCGCCGCCCTGACCGGCTGGGGCCAGGAGGAGGATCGCCGGAGCGCACGGGACGCCGGGTGCGACAGTCACTTCACGAAGCCGCTGTCTCCAGCCTTGCTGGACGAACTGCTCGCGAAGATCGCCGAGCCGGATCTGGACCGGCGGCCCGCCGACAGCTCGCCGCGCACGCGCCGGGCCGATTCGGGCGGCGCATTCTAGGGCGCCGGCGCGAGCCTGTAGCGCCCAGGCGTTCATGTTCCTGCGACACCGAACGTCGTTAGCCTCCGCGCTGAACCTCGGTCGTCAGCTCCAACCGCTTCTCGCCGGAGGAGGTCTCCAGCGTCAGGAGGATCGTGGCTCGCGCCGGCAGGCAGCGTGGAGTCTCCGAAGGCCCTGATCTCGAAGCACCGTCGCCGAGCAGCTCGACAGTCGATTCGCTCGGAGTCCAGCGTCGGTCGCTGGCGCGCACCCCGTAGACTACGCCCACCACACCGCTCCCGTTGCGAAGCGCCGCGACGGTGCCCGACATGTTCGTGCCATGCTGCCCCGCATCCTCCGGCACCTTGTCCGGGCCGTCGGCGAAGTTCCAGTCCTCGTTGCCGCGCGGCAAGATGTTGGCGGCGAGGTCGCGATGGTCGAGATCGCAGCCGGTGTCGATCACGGCGACCACCACGTGGCGCCGCCCCACCTCGTGCACCCACGCTTCCGGGGCGTCGATGTCGCAGTCGGCGGTGCCGACCGTGCCGTTCACGTTCTGGCCGGTGTTGTGAAGTCCCCACAGCCTGCCGAAGTGGGTGTCGGTGGGCAGGGCCTGGGCGTCCGACGCCGCGTCTGCGGCGCTGACGTCTTGCAGCGCGGAGGGCTGCATCACCTCGGGCGTCCGCGGAACTGCACCGTGATTCGTCGGGGAGGAAATACCGGCGCAGCCCCTCGGGGTCGATCATTGCCGGCAGGGTGTTGGCCACCGGGGCGGCGGCGTCGAGCGACAAGGCGTCACCAACCCGAATACCCAATCCCGAACGGCGACATACAGGTTGTCCGCGCTCCAGTTGTCCTTCTCCCGCGGCACGTAGTCACCGCTGGCTCCACGCGACTCGCGTTTCAGCGGCGTGTCTCCACGGGAGGGCTTTCGACGCATACGAGCGGCGGCGTGGGCGCCGCCCCGTACTGGGTCCGACTCGTCCGGTCCGGCAACACGTTCAGCGCATTCGTATCGATTGACGGGTCCATCTGGGCCGCGGTTGGAGCCGAGACCATCCCCATGGCGTCGGCAATCTACGTCGGCCTTCCGGTGACGAGCCACACGAACGGAACGCTGGCACGCACGACCATCGACAACGTGAGTGTCACCGGCAACGACGGGCGAACGGATCACCGGTCGTGAACCTGAAACGTGAGCCTCGGAAAGGCGACGCGCGCGCCCACGGCGTCGATGATATTGACCTGGGACGTGTAGACACCGGGTGCGAACGCATCGGCGGGCACTTCGAACTGAAAGATCACGGCCCGCCGCTGCGGGTCGTCGATCGTCTCGCGTTCGACGAGCGGCGTTTCGAACACCTTGTTGTTGCCCCGGTAGAACGCGAGGCCCGTTCGCAGGTGCGGCGTGCGTTCGGCGACAGCCGGATCGTAGACCTCGTAGTAGAAGTACATGCTCTGGTGGCGACCAACCACCCGTGTGAGATTGGGCAGCAGTTGAACGCCGTCGCGCACGAGAGGGCTACCGGATCGGTCAGCCCGAGCACGTAGTCCTTGTCCACACCGTAACTGTTCGTGGTCTCGGTCGGCGAACCTCCCATGAGGGCGTCTTCCATCAACAGGACGGCGTTCAGCGTTCCGATCTGCGTGTTCGTGACGGCAAATGGCGGCTGCGACGCGAGCTGGCGTGCGATGGCGTTGTAGGTGCCGGAGTTGTAACTGACGCCGTATCCCCCGCGCAGGACCGTGCCCCGCCACCGGCGCCAGGCGATCCCCACACGTGGAGCCAAGTTGTTCGCATCGGTCTGTACGAGTGCGTCGGGAAACACCCCCGTGAACGGCCCGGCAGCTCCGGCCTGCACGGGGACCGCACCGGTGAAGTCGGGGGCCACGTCGAGATTGACCAGCTGTCCTCGGTGCTCGACATACGGCCACAGCAGCTCGTACCGGAGTCCGAGATTCAGCGTGAGATTCGGCCGCGCGCGCCAATCGTCCATCAGATAGAGGCTCAGCGACCGCCCGGAAAGCACGACGTCGCCGGGACCGAATTGCACTGAAGCCTGCTGCGGCAAGCCGAGCAGGAAGTCGGCCACGTCGGACCCGGGAAACGGGGCGAGGCTGCCGGAGGTGTAGAGGCCGGTGAACACGAACGCGCCGTTGGCGTTGGACTCCGTGTAGCTGCTCCCACGGTCGAATCGAACGTCGCCGCCCGTGCGGAGCGTGTGGCGGCCCATCGGCCGGGTCCAGCTGTATTCGGCCGACACCCGCCGGTCGGTACGGCGCGACGGCGTGACGTCGCCCAGACCGGTGATGCTGGAGAACGACAGCGCTGGTGGTCCCCTGGCAAACGGATCGTCGGAGATGCCGGAGATGCCGGCATTGCCCGAGACGTTCTCCACACCGCTGAACCAGTTGCGAGTAGTGTTGCTGGTTCGCGAGACGTTCACGGTGAGGTTGTGCAGATTGCGCCCGCGAATGACGTTCAGCGACGTGGGAAGGCCAACCGTCGTGGAGCGGCTCGTTCCCCCGAGTGTCGAGAACACCGTGCGCTGGTCGCCCTCGCTCCGCCGGAACTGCACCTGCGTCGTCAGGATGACGTTGGTCCTGCCTCCAAGCGCACCCCCGAGGGCGCCGCCACGCCCGGCCCCACCGCGTCCGCCAAAGCCACCGCCCGGGCCGGGCGGTCCCCCGCGCCCACCGATCGGCGTGAAATTGTGAATGATTCGCGCGTTGATGCTGTCGCTGACGGAGTGCGTGGTGGTGAGATGACGGTAGTTGCGCGTGCTGCCCTCCAGATTGGGCTCGGGAACATACCGAAGCACCGCCGACGCCTGCGCGCTGATGCGATCCTCGGGGATCTGATTGTTCGGGAAGGGCTGGCCGGTCGCAGGGTCGAGAATGGCCAGCGTGCTCCCGGAGAAATCACCGTGCCGCATTTCCGCCGTCGGCACCGTGGCGTACTGATCGAACAGCTCGCTGCCACGTCCCCCGTTGTACGTCAGCGTGAAGTTCATGCGGTTGCTGGTACTGCGATAAACGTAGGGATCTTCAGCGGCCCACCGATCGTGCCGCCAAGGGCCTGGCGTGTGTACGGGCGTTCCTCGCGTGTCTCCCCGCGCAGCGAGTACGGCGAGGCATCGAGCGCCGCTCCCCCGAACGTGTAATCGGCGGTTACCGCGACGCGGTTCGCGCGGCCACCTCGACCGCCCAAGACGAATCCGCCGGGACCGGCGCCCCTTCCCCGCGGCCCTGCTTGGAACAACGCTGCCAGGTCGCCAATCGATTCGACGCCCGCCTGCTGCGACACCTGCCCCAGTCGTTCGTGAATGGCTCCTTCCAAGAACCCGCCGCGCAGCCCCCCGGCAAATCCACCCTCCTGGTTCCCAAGTGCGACCGCCAGATCGGAAAGAGCGAGCGAGAAGTCGCCCCGTGCGAGGGCCTGTTGACGATCGTTCATCAGACCCCGGTCGAGTCGTGCCGCTGAGCCGGTGATGGCAATGGCGTCGGCTCCTGCCTCGTCGCCAAACCCGGGTGGAAGCAGGAGTGGAGGTCCGTTGTCGGTGTCCTGATCGAACGCGCCGACATCGATGGATGGCGTCAGGAGGTCCGGGGCCACGTTCAGTGGTTGAAAACGGCTCCCGCCTGCGCCACGCCGGGCGGCAATGGCCTCGGCCAGACGGGGACGATCGAGCCCTGGCGCCCCCTGCCCTTCACCACGTGTCGGCTCGAGTGCGGCGGAGGCCGGGGGCCGCGCAAGCACGAGCGTCACGTCAATCTCGTGAGTGCAGGACGGCCCGTCCAGGGCGATTTCGCGCTCCGCCCGCTCGAACCCGGTCATGTCCAACGTCACCCGATACACGCCCGAAGGCAGCATCAGACGGTAGGTACCATCCACGGCCGTCGCCGGGGCACGCTGGATCTCCCCGTCTCGTCGTACGATGACGGACGCTCCCGGCAGCGCCGTACCCGCGCCCGTGATGCGGCCACCGAAGTGGCAGAGCGAATCCGTTGCGGGCAGCGGCTCCTGTGCGTCAGGCGCCGCAACGAGGAGGCCGAACAGGACAGCCGAGGCCACGAGTGCCGCCGCAGCCGACAGGTTGCGATGGGGAGCCCGGACCGCTGTCGTCATGGACGGACGCATATTGGTAGTTCGGCTTCGAAGGCCTCAGAGAGCACTGCGGTGGATTTGCGGCCTCTGGATGCAGGGTAGCCGCCGGCCCGGCGACTCGGCCAGTGAAAAAACAATGGCAGACGCGGCCGAGCGGCGGGCGCCCGCGTTCGACCTGATACACGCCGTGCGCCGCGCCTTTCGCCTCGACTGGCCCCACTGGCGTGGTGCTGTTCGAAGTCGACCGAGCCGGCGTCTTCGACCTGAAGGAGCCTGTCCTCCGCATGATGCGAGCCGGCCAGCGGCGTGCGGCGTTTGCGCACGGATTCCAGAGATCGTTGTCTCGGATTCTCGTTGGCGCTACATTGGCTGCATGAAAACCACCGTTGATATTCCAGACGACGAGCTGGAGGATGCCATGCGGTTCACCAAGGCCCGCACCAAGCGCGAGGCGATCGTGACTGCCATCGTCGAGTTCAATCGTCGGCGCCGGATGGCCGAGCTCGTGCGCCGCGGGGGCACGTGCTCGGACCTGATGACCGTGGACGACCTCCAACAGCGCCGCCGGCGAAGCTGATCGATGGTGCTCGTCGACTCGTCGTCATGGATTCACTTTCTCCGCCCGGATGGCGATCCCGCCGTGCGCGCGCGCGTGGAAGCCGTGCTCCAGGCGGGAACTGCCTGCTGGTGTCCGCTCGTCCGCCTGGAGTTGTGGAACGGCGCCGGCGGTGATCGCGAGAGGAAGGTCCTCCGAGAGTTCGAAGCCCGCATCCCGGAGCTGCCCATGACTCACGAGGTCTGGAACGACGCGTGCGATCTCGCCCGGCGGTGTCGAAAGGCGGGCATCAGCGTTCCGGCGACGGATCTCGTGATCGATGCCTGCGCACGGCGGCACGGAGCGGCTCTCGAACAGTCCGACAGCGACTTCGATCGCATCGCGACCGTGGCGCCACACGAATCCCGCGCGGAGTCGTGATGATCCCATGGCGGCGGAATGCGCGTGGAGTGACGAACGGCCAGTCTGTCCTGCTCACCCAGCGCTCGTGCGCCGCCGCTTTGTGGCACGAAGAGCGGACATGGCAGGGAGACCCGATGCGCCCGATCTTCGACTGGATCGCGGAAGAGCGTGTGTCGGGCGAGGCGCGGCCGGCGCCGTCAGCAGCGGCGCGGCTCGTACGCACGGGAGCGAGCCACGGCGGCGCAGGACGCGCGAACCGTGCCACGTCATGAGGGTCTCGATTTGTCCGGGATCCCGTGTGACCGGCGGTCCGCCGCTGCGGAATCTGCGTGCGACGTCACTGGCCATGCACGCAGAACCTCACGGCATTTCCGCCGTCGCAGCGGCAACACGAGGCATAAATGGTCCCGCCGGAGCGGTCCGCGCCATCGTCTTCGGCTCGGTATGGGAATGACGCTGGCGCTGATGTTCTACTGGATCTGCGCCGACTATCGTGCCGGCCGCTCGCGTACCTGACAACGAAGGGGGCCCGTCCGACTGCGCGCCTACTGTTGCTCCAGTCAGCTGGACGACACCCATCGGCCTGGTCTAGTCTGGTTCCATGGTTCCGTCCGCGGCGGATCGACAGCATGTGTTCACGTTCGAGGAGTACGTCCGGATCGCCGAGCACAGCCCCACACGACTGGAGTTCTGGGACGGTGTGATCCTCGACATGGGCGGCGGATCGCCTCGCCACTCGGCCATCTGCGCCAACATCATCGCGATTCTGGGCGGACAGCTCCGGGGCCGCCCGTGCCGCGCCTACGATGCCAACTTGAAGGTACGATCGACCGTCGTCAATCGAGCCACCTTCGCCGACGCCACGATCGTCTGCGGGCCTCTTCAGCTGGACCCGGCCGACAAGACCGGGCAGACCGTGCTCAACCCAACCATTCTGATTGAAGTGCAGAGTCCATCCACCGAGGCGGACGACTGCGGGCCGAAGGTCGATTGCTACAGGACCATCGCGAGCGTGCAGGCGATCGTCCTCGTTTCGCAGGCCGCGAGGCGGATTACGCTCCACGAACGCCATCCGGATGGACGCTGGTCGGAGACTGCGCACACCCGCGGCACAGTGGAACTCATCGCGATCGGCTGCACATGGGCGATGGACGAGGTCTACGACGATTTGCCTGACTGAGCGTGGGCTCGCCAGAACAGCGCGGCGGCCGTCAGCGCTGGCGCCTGCTGATTTGACCCCGCCAGACATACAGACATGCTCGCGGGTCCGAGGCGGAGCCTCGCTACTTCTAGCCCCGATCAGTGCGGCAGGCCGACCTCGCGCACGAAGGCGGCGTAGCGCGGGTCCTGTCGCAGCTCGGCGAAGATGAAGTCGAGGCCGACCCAGATGACGTGCG
>CAZDLW010000254.1:0-8037 GCA_964505975.1 uncultured Bifidobacteriaceae bacterium
ACGATCGTGGCTTCGAGATCGTCGTTACGTCGCACGCGGACTTAGAAGATCATACGTAGCCGAAGATAGCAACATAATTATGGTCAGTATCCATAGCGGTCCAGTGAAGAGTGCGGGCTCTCAGCCGGGCCCGTGTCTCGACCAGCGCGTCACGCCTGAGGGCAGTATGCGCGTCGCGGCGCACGGGTTCGCTCGCGGCCCCCGTCCATGACTTCGATTGTCGTCCACTATCAGGAGATTGCGCTCAAAAGGCGGAATCGCCCGTGGTTCTTGGCCAGGCTGGTGCGTAATCTCCGCCGGGCGCTGTCGGATCTCGATGTCACGGCCGTTCGTGCGCTGATGGGGCGGATAGAGATCGTGCTCGGCCCGCAGGCCTCTCGAGGAACGGTGGGAAAGCGCATCCGGCGCGTCTTCGGCGTGGCGAATTTCTCGTACGCCGGACGGACGACACTCGACCTGGACGCGTTGACCAGCGCCGTGCTCGAGGAGCTCGGCGATCGGCACTGCCGCAGTTTCCGAGTCTCCGCTCGCCGTGCGGACAAGCGATTTCCGCTCACGTCTCCACAGGTGGAGCGCGAAGTTGGTGGACGCATCAAGGCCGCACGCGGCTGGGACGTCGATCTGGAAGATCCCGAGCTCGTCGTCCACGTCGCGCTGCTCACCAACGAGGCGTTCTACTTCTTCGGCAAGGAGCGCGGTCCGGGCGGATTGCCGACGGGTACGGCCGGCCGGGTCGCGTGCCTGCTGTCCGGCGGTATCGATTCACCCGTGGCCGCCTATCGCATGATGAAGCGCGGGTGCGTCGTCACGTTCGTTCATTTCCACAGCTACCCGATTCTGTCGCGGGCGTCACAGGAGAAGGCGCGCGAGCTCGTCCAGCTGCTCACAACGTGGCAGCAGCGTTCACGTCTCTATCTGGTCGCCTTCGGAGACATCCAGCAGCAGGTGGTGCTCGCCATCCCAGGGCCGATGCGGGTGGTGGTGTACCGGCGGCTGATGCTGCGGATTGCAGAGCGAATCGCTCGCGCCCGGCACGCCCAGGCGCTCGTGACCGGTGAAGTCGTCGGCCAGGTCGCATCCCAGACTCTCGAGAATCTCTCGGTGATTGGTTCCGTCGCGAGGCTTCCCGTCTTTCGTCCGCTGATCGGGATGGACAAGGACGAGATCACGGCCCAGGCCCTCGAGATCGGGACGTATCCAGTCTCGATCGTTCCGGATCAGGACTGTTGCACGCTGTTCACGCCGCGTCATCCGTTGACCCGCGCGCGCAGCGCCCAGATTGAGGCTGCCGAAGCCGCCCTCCCGATTGACGAGCTGGTGGAGCGCGCTGTCAGGGATGCCATGATTGAGGAGTTCGAGTTCCCCCGGCCCGAGACGGTTTCCGCGGCCGCCCTGCCGAGAGCGCCCTCCTGAACGCCGGCGACTCGTCCTGGGCTGCCGAGCGTCGTGCGGTACCAACGGCGCCGGTGATAGGATTGACGGTCGCGCGTGACGCGGTGGGCAGACCGCCACCGTGGAGGGAGGTGTGAAGTGGCGACAGGGGCCAGCGCAGTCGAACGTGGCGTGTCGGGGTTGAGCCGAATCGAGGCAGTGCTCGGCGATGATGCCGCTCTGCTGGAACATCGCTGCACGACTATTCCCAAGGACAGCCTTCACCTGCCCGGTCCCGACTTCGTGGATCGGGTGCATGCGAGCTCGGATCGATCTCCGCGCGTGCTGGTCAGCCTCCAGACGCTTTTCAACGCAGGGCGGCTGCGCGGAACGGGATATGTCTCCATCCTGCCCGTCGATCAGGGCATCGAAC
This sequence comes from uncultured Bifidobacteriaceae bacterium, assembly GCA_964505975.1. Classification (GTDB taxonomy): domain Bacteria; phylum Acidobacteriota; class Vicinamibacteria; order Vicinamibacterales; family UBA2999; genus Gp6-AA40. Next base: position 1,805 of record CAZDLW010000254.1, read on the forward strand.
ACTCCGCCGGGGCCTCGTTTGCGCCCAATCCCGCGTACTTCGATCCGGAGAACATCGTCAAGCTGGCCATCGAAGGTGGCTGCAATGCAGTCGCGTCCACGCTGGGCGTGTTGAGCGCGGTTGCGCGCCGGTATGCGCACAAGATCCCGTTCATTCTCAAGGTCAATCACAACGAGTTCATCTCGTATCCGAACTCGTACGACCAGATCCGCTTCGCCAGCGTGAAGCAGGCGTTCGACATGGGCGCCGTCGGTGTCGGTGCCACGATCTACTTCGGATCGGAGGAGTCGAAGCGGCAGCTTCAGGAAATCACCGAGATGTTCGATCAGGCGCACCAGTTGGGCATGTTCACCGTGCTCTGGTGCTATTTGCGAAACGCGGCGTTCAAGACCAAGGAGACCGACTACCATCTGGCCGCCGACCTGACCGGCCAGGCAAACCACCTCGGTGTCACCATCAATGCCGACATCATCAAACAGAAGCTTCCCGAGAACAACGGCGGCTACTCGGCGCTCAACTTCGGCAAGACGCACAAGGCCGTCTACGCAAAGCTCACGAGCGACAACCCGATCGACCTCACCAGATATCAGGTGGCGAATTGCTTCATGGGCCGCGCGGGTTTGATCAATTCTGGTGGCGCGTCAGCGGGCGAGGGCGACCTCGAGGCGGCCGTGAAGACGGCAGTCATCAACAAGCGCGCCGGCGGGACGGGCCTCATTTCGGGCCGGAAGGCATTCCAGCGTCCGATGGCCGAAGGCGTCGCGCTGCTGAACGCGATTCAGGACGTCTATCTGACCGACGCCGTCACCATCGCGTGATACGGAGGGAGACACGTATGAACCAGAGAGGGATCGTTCTCGGAGCGCTCGTCGCGGTAGGTCTGCTCTCCGCGGTTGTCGGTGCGGCCCAGCAGGGACGTGGAGGAGGTCCGCCCGCTCCGTCAGCGGCCGCGCTGCAGGTGGACAAGATTCGAGACAACCTGTACGTGCTCCGCGGCGGCGGCGGGAACACGGCTGTCTTCATCACCGCCGCCGGCGTCGTGCTGGTGGATACGAAGATCGCCGGATGGGGGCAGCCCATCATCGAACGGGTCAAGGAGCTCACCGACCGTCCGATCACCACGATCATCAACACCCACACGCATTACGACCACGTGGAGGGCAACGTGGAGTTCCCGGCGACGGTCGAAGTAGTGACCCACCAGAATACCGCGAAGCTGATGCCCGAAATGCGATCCGTCACCGGCGTTCAAACTCCCGAGCGCAACGTCTTCAAGGAGAGCGGGGGCCGTGGACTGCCCAAGCGGACGTTTGCGGATCGCTTGACAGTCGGCAGCGGCAACGACCGCGTGGATCTGTACTACTTTGGCCGCGCCCACACCGGTGGCGACGCGTTCATCGTGTTCCCTGTCGCACGGGCGCTCCACACGGGCGATGCATTTCCCAACAAGGGCATCCCGATCATGGATGCGAACAACGGTGGCAGCGGCGTCGATTACCCGGAGACGATAGCCAAAGTGGCCCAGTTGCCCGGCATCGACACCGTGATCACCGGCCACAGCCCGACCACGTTGACCATGGCCGACGTGAAGATGTATGCCGACTTCAACCGTGAGTTCGTGGATGCGGTCCGGGCCGCCAGGAAGGCCGGGCGAACGGTGGACGACGTGGCGAACACGTGGAAGGTGCCGGAGAGATTTCTGAAGGATGGGTATACGCAACCGCCGGTGGATCGCCTGCGGTCCAACGCACAGGTCGTGTGGGACGAGTTGAGGTAAGGGCATTTGACAACCGTGGCGTTCAGGCGTAAGAAGGGGATGTCACGCGCGCGAAGATTCCGTCGCTGCGGGAAGCGCGTGGTCGTCCCGGGCACTGTCGCGGGAGGCTGTATGACATCGCCACCGGGCAGAGCGGGCGCGTCGGCGAGGGGGTAGCCCGCGAAGACGCGCACGCCAGAATCCAACCACAAGAGGTCAGAGAGTCCCGGCTCGCGCCGGGACGCGCGTCACGCGCGCCGAAACGCCCGTAGCGGCCTTGCCGCCGGGCGTTTCCTTCGATCCGCGATCATCCACGCGAGGACTGTCGTCATGCATCGATCAGCGTTCATGTACATCGTGCCGTCCCTGATTTGTCTGGCGCTGAGCACGAGCGTTGCCGCGCAACCGGCTCCCGCGGACCCCATCGTGCGCGAGAACGTCACCGTCAAACTGGGCCCGCACACCTACGTGATTCCGGACGGGGGTGTCGGCGCCGTTCCCAACGTCGGCATCATTGTCGGAACCCGCGCGACACTCGTGATCGATCCAGGTCTCGGGCGGCGCAACGGCGAGGCAGTGCTGCGCGAAGTCTCCAAGGTCAGCAAGAACACCGAGGTGTATGTCGCGTCCACGCATTTTCACCCGGAGCATACGACCGGGTACCTGGCCTTCCCGACTGCCAGATACGTGAACTCGACGATCCAGGAGGCCGAATTCGCCGAGTCCGGCGAACAGATGATCAAGCTGTTTGCCGGACGAACGCCCGTGATGGGCGATCTGTTGAAGGACGCGCAGGGTCGCAAGGCCGATATCACCTTCGATCGGGAGCACACGCTCGACCTGGGAGGTGTGCGTGTGCGCATGCTGGTAGTCGGGCCGACGCACACGCGCGGCGACACCGGCTTCTTCGTCGAAGGCGATGCGGTGCTGTTCGCGGGCGACGTGGTCATGAACGAATCGTTCCTCGCCGCGAATCAGGGATTGAGCGTCAAGGCCTGGCTGGCTGCCTTCGACGCGTTCGATGCGATGGGCCCCCGCACGATCGTGCCCGCTCACGGCCCCGTCGGCGACGGTTCGTTGATTGGCATTCAGCGCCGCATCATGCTTGCAGTGCAGACGCGCGCGCGGGAACTGAAGGCGCAGGGGCGCTCTGCCGACGAGACGGCGACGATGGTGCAGAAGGAGATGCAGGCGCAGCACCCGGGATGGCCCAGGGCCAATGGCGTGGCTGCGATTGCCCGCGCGGCCTACAACGAAGCTCCGTAATCGTCCCACGTGCCAGGTCTGACTCCGCCGCCTTTCAGGCCCCAGACATCTCCTAACGCTGAGATCGTCACGAACGAAGCAAGTTCTTGCGGCGGCGTTAGGAGATGTCTCGCCCCGCGAAGCGGGGCAAAGCCGATACTGGCGGCAGTGAAGCGCAGCCACTCCGGCTTTGTGAGTCTCGGCGGTTTGAGGCGGAGCTTCACTGCTCGTTCAGCGGGCGGGGTAGCGAGGGATCTGCCCCACCACCTTTGCCGGGTCGGCGTCCGGCAGCGGCTCGAACTTCTGCACGCGGCCGGCAAAACAGTCGGCCACATAGAAGTTGCCTTCCTGATCGGTGGACAGTCCGTGGGGGCAACCGAGCCTTCCTGGCTGTCCGCCAGACGCCCCCCAGCTGTACAGGAAGTTCCCATCCAGGTCGAACTTGAGAATTCGATTGGTGCCTCCGTCGCCGACCCAGATCGACTGATCCTCGGTGATGACGTGGTTGACCATCAGCGTCGTCAGGCTCTGCGACCAGTGGGGCGAGCGAAGCGGCCACATGTCGAGGAAGGTGCCGTTCTCGTCGAACACCTGCATGCGCTCGTGACCGCGGTCTATCACGAAGACACGCCGGTCGGCACTGATGGCAATGCTGTGAGGCGTGTTGAACTCGGATGGGCCTGGATTGGCCGGATCGGCCGGTGCAGAGCCCCAGTCCATCAGGAAGTTGTCGTTGCGGTCGAACTTCGCGACCCGTGTGCCTCCGTAACCGTCGCTGATGAAGTACGTGCCGTCGGGCAGCCAGGCAATGTCGGTTGGACGGTCGAAGGTGTTCGGACCGCGCCCGCGGACGCCGAGCTGGCCGAGCGTGTGTACCATCTGTCCGTCGTACGTGAACCGATAGATGACGTGCAGCTGATCGTCGATTACCCAGACGTGCCTGTCCGAGTCGTACGGGCTCATCTTGATTGCATGCGGTCCGCGGCCGCACGGCTGCAGGCCGAACAGACGATCGTGCTGTGGCCACTCGTCCACCAGGGTACCGTCGCGGTCCACCACGAAGATCACGTGCTCGAACCGGCGCTCCCAGCCGCGACGATTCGGAGTCGGTTCGCAGGTGGCCGTCAGACCATCGGTGTTGCTGTTCGCGTTGCCCCTCGAGGGATCGAGGGCGACATACGGCGTCCAGGGTGCGGCGCCTGGAGGCAACGGCAGCTCGCCGCGCTGCGCGACCCAGATGCGATCCGGACTCTCGGCGTAGACGCTGCCCATCGAGCCCCACGTCCATCCATCATGCGAGTGACGGTCGTCCGGTAATGGCCTGGGCCAGTTCTCGACGACGCGATACAGGCCGGTCGGCCAGTCCTGCGTGCTATGCCGCGTCTCGCCGCCGGCAGTGCGACTGGCGACAGGAGCGTTCTCCGCCGTCCCGCAGCCGCCGGCAGCCACTGATGCGACAACCATAGCGACGAGACCGACGTTTCCTGGATGTACGAGCTGCATGGTGTTCACCCTCTCCTTTGTTGCCGGAACGGACGGGCGTCGTGGTGCGGGAGAAGGTACAGCAGTGCCCCGGCGCGATCAACATCAGCCGCGGGGCTGGACCGGGATATCAAGGGGCGGAGCCCCGTGGCTGGTTCCGTACGACGGGTGGACACGGCCTGTCGCCCTGTGAGCCGGTTTTCCCACGCTTCGCACATTGCAGTGTGACGGCCTCGATCGCAATCCGGAGCTCACTCGAGTTGCGACGGCGGCGACCTACGACTCGCGTGACAGGAGTCGGGCAAAACGCATCCGGAGCGTGAGGACCGAGCTGGGTTGCGGGACCCAGCTCGGGTCGCCAACCTCGGGTGGAGGATGCGTTTTACCGCCCGACGGCCACCCCGACGCGCCGGGGGCCCGGCTGTCGTCGGGAGCCCGCCGTCGCAACTCGAGTGAGCTCCGGGACCAGGCCGAGGGGGGAAGGTCTGACATGAGCAGTACAGGATTCTCCGATGCGCCGCGCGTTACTACGGCGCTGACAGCGACCGTCGAGCGCCGATGTCTGCTCTGGCTGGCAGGCCGGCTCCCGGCGTGGGTCAGCTCCGACCAGCTCACGGCGCTTGCGTTTCTGGCCATGGTTGCGGCCGGGCTGTCGTACTGGGCCGCGGGATCCGTGCACCGGCTGGCGCTGCTGGGGGCGGTGCTGGCGCTGGCCGTGAACTGGTTTGGCGACAGCCTCGACGGCACGCTTGCCAGGGTTCGACGGCAGCAGCGCCCCCGGTACGGGTTCTACGTCGATCACGTGGTGGATTCCTTCGGAGCTGTGTTTCTGCTGACGGGGCTCGCATTGTCCGGGTACATGAGCCCGTTCGTGGCCCTCGGTGCGCTCGCGGCGTATCTGCTGCTCTCGGTCGAGGTGTACCTGGCCACGCACTGCGTCAGCGTGTTCCGTCTGTCCTATTGGCGACTCGGGCCAACCGAGCTCCGCATCCTCCTGGCGATCGGCACGCTCGTGCTGCTGGTGAAGCCGACGGTGTCCGTGCTCGGCCGCCAACTCCTGCTGTTCGACGTCGGGGGCATCGTGGCCATCGTGGCCATGACGCTCACGGCCGTGGTCTCGGTTGCGCGCAACATCCGCATTCTGTACGAGGCCGAACCGCTGCCTCGACCGGCGGGCCGCTGATTGGACAGGCACATCGTGCAGCGACGGCAAGAAGGCCTGAACGGTCGCCGCTGGTGGATATTCAACGCCGTTGGCGCCGGTGGATTCGGTGTGCAGCTGGCGTGTCTCGTGGTCCTCACCGAGATCGCCGGGATGCACTACCTGCTGTCGGCGGTCGTTGCCGTCGAGGCGGCAATCCTCCACAACTTCTTCTGGCACGCACGCTGGACATGGGCAGATCGACAATATCCCGGATGCCCGTGGCTGCGACTGTTGCTGCGGTTCAATCTCGTCCACGGAGCGACAGCCGCGGTCGGGCTGCTGTTGATCGTCGGGCTCTCCGAGCTCGGAGGGATTCACTATCTTGCTGCCGCCATGCTGAGCGTCGGCGTCTGTTCCGTGGTGAACTTCATTGCAAGCGATGCAGCCGTCTTCGCGCCGTTCTCGCCAGGCCGCCGCGGCGCGCGCGAGAGAACCGGGAGGGGCGGCGCACGGAGGAGGCGCCACGTGTGCGCGGCGGCGGTCGGCCTGGTGGCGGGAGCCACCGTGGTCGCGGCGGGACCGACCGAGTTCGCCCTCGCGGAGTTC
>CAZDLW010000255.1:0-7974 GCA_964505975.1 uncultured Bifidobacteriaceae bacterium
ACGCGCTGCTGCTGCCCGCCGGAGAGCTGGCTGGGCAGATGCTTTGCGCGATGGGCCATGCCGACGCGTTCCAGCGCGGACGTGACCCGCTGCTTCCGCTCGGCGGCGCGCATGCCGCGATAGGTGAGCGGCAGCTCCACGTTCTCATAGACCGTGAGGTCGCCGATCAGGTTGAAGCTCTGAAAGATGAACCCGACCTCGCGATTGCGGACCCGTGCCCGCTCGGAGAGCGAGAGGTCGGTGGCCCGCCGGGCGTTGAGCGTGTACTCGCCTTCGGTGGGCGTGTCGAGCAGACCGAGGATCGAGAGCAGCGTCGATTTCCCACAGCCCGAGGGCCCGGCAATGGAGACGTACTCGCCGCGCTGGATGTCGATGTTGATGTTGTCGAGCGCGTGCGTTTCGACCTCGTCCGTGTAGAAGATCTTCCGCACGCCTTCGAGCTGGATCAGCGGCTCGCTCATCGTCACAACCTCTCGTTTGTCTATCGCAGTCTCACTCTGTCGAACGCGTCCCAGGTGGACATGTCGGACAGCACTACCTGATCTCCTTCGCCGAGTCCCGCGACCACCTCGATCTGGTTCACGGAGCTCTTGCCGAGCCGGATTTGTGTGCGCTCCCAGTGGTTCGTGGCGGGATTCAAACGGAACAACCCGACGGTGCTCTGCTCCTGGCCGAGCGAGGGACGCCCCATGAACAAGACGTTCTCCAGTCGTTCCAGTTGAATCGTGCCGTCGACGCTGAGATCGGGGACCGCTCCCCGCGGCAGTTCGTCCGTCAATGTGACGTCTACAGTGACCGTTCCGTTCACGGCCGCGGGATCCTTGCGGCTCACCAGCCCGGGGATGACGCCATTCCGGGTATCCACCTGTGCGGTCTGGCCGACCTCCACGTCCCTGGCCTGGGTTTCCGCAATCCGCAGCTCCGCCTTGAGCCGGGTGGGGTCCGCCACGCGCGCGAGGTTCTCACCCGGTGCAACCCGCTGTCCGACCTCGACCCGAATCTGCTGCAGGACACCGGAGAAGCCAGGCCTGACCTTCAGATCGTCGAAGCGCCTCGCCTGCAGGTCGGCGATGGCCTTCGCCTGATCGACGGCGGCCTGCTGGACTCGAAGGCGCGCGTCGATCGACTCCTGGGCGGATGAGAGCCGCTTCTCCTCGATCTCCAGTCGTCTGAGCAGCGTTTCGGCCGTGAGCTGCGACCGGCGACGGTCGATTTCCGAGACGAGCTTTTCTTTCGCGAGCGCCTCATCGGCTTCGGCCCTGAGACGTGCCTGCTCGTATTCCGATTCGAGCGCCGCGAACTGCGATTGCTGCGTCAGCAGTTCGTTTCGCAACTGAACGCGCAGATTCTCGATCGTTGCCTGTGCGGACTGCACGGCCAGCTGCGTGTTCAAGGCTTCCTGTTCGACCTGTGGGCTGCTGAGCTCCAGGATGACCGTGTTCGGCTGGACGTGTGCCCCGGGCCGAAGCAGGATGCGCTCGACCCGACCCTCGGTAGTGGCCGGTAGCCAGCGCGTGTCTTCGGGCACGAGCGTGCCGATGCCGCGCACCTGCCGGACAATCGATCCGCGACGGACCGTGTCGGTCAGCACCGTCGCGCGTTCGACGCTGGGGGCCGCCGGTTCCATCCGGGCCAGCGCGATGGAAACGGCAATGACCACGACGGCGCCGGCCACCGCGAAGAAGGCCTGGCGCAACCGCTTGCGCTTCAGGATCCCGGGATCTCGAGCGATATCAGGCATGTCGGGCGTTACTCACGGCACTCTGGCCGCATTCCACGATCTTCCTTGGCTGGACACCGCGCGGCATTCTTGTTGGACACCGCGCAGCCGCTTCGGGGACCGCCATGACTTGTTGAACGGTTGTAGTACTGCTCAAAGCCTATGCCACAAGGCCGGAGTTGTTAAGCGCCTTGTTTGTCGATGGTTGCAAGGCTGAAGCCCGCGGGAGGGATACACGCGCCGTTCGTTTGTGGGACGAGGTTGTTCGGCGGCGCACAACGGGAAGACTGCGATGCCGACGGAAAGCCGGTCTTGAAAAGACCTCGTCGGGGAGCCGCGCTGGTTGCAGCTCGCCGACACTTCTGCTTCTGCGCTTGTTTCAGGAGCCAGTCGGCGTCCTCCGCCCGACGGTGCGCGACCCGCGCTGGGTCCCCCACCCAGCGCGGCCTTCTCGCTCCGGACACGTTTTGCCTGATCGGTGTCGCGCCAGTCGTAGGTCGCTCGCCCCGAGGGACGCGCCCGTCGCTGATTTTCCTGAAACACGCGGAGAAGCAGGAGCGGTCTATCGATTGGACAGCGGTACCGGATCGCCGCCGACCCACACGGCCTCGAGCGTCCGTGTGTGGCGAATGTCCTCTGCCGGATTCGCACCGTACGCGACAAGGTCGGCATGGGCGCCGGGGCGAATCACGCCAATCGCTCCTTCCTGCCGCATGCAACGCGCCGCGTCGCCTGTTGCTGCGACGATGGCCTGCATGGGCGTGAGGCCGCTCTTCACCAGGTGCTCGAGCTCCAGGTGCTCGAAGTAGCCCTGAAAACGGCCCGCTGGGCCCGTGTCCGTGCCCATGGCGATGCGCACCCCACCGTGGGCGAGGGGCTTGATGTTGGCGCTCGCCTGCTCGAGCGCCACCTTGTACTGCTGGGCCGAGGCGCTGGCTCGAATCTGCTGCTGGCGTTCGGGCGTGCTCCACTGTGCCACCGCGTCCTCGTCCGCGTACCGCAGGAAGAACTCATCGTCGAAGAACTGCGGCCGGGACTCGTAGATGAACGTGGACACCTCGCGCATGAGCGTCGGAGACACGCAGACGCCCCGGTCGCGCGCGAGCTGAATGATCTCGGCGTTGACCGGCTGATCGCGTATGCTGTGGGCGATGAGATCCACCCCCTCGCGCAGCAGATCGAGCGCATCCTCCCGATAGAAGATGTGAGCCGCGACCGGCAGCCCGCGGGCGTGGGCGCGGTCGATCGCGGCCTTCCACGCGTCCCTAGGCATCTTTGAAGTCGTGCCCAGGTTGTCGTCTACCCGGATTTTGATCCAATCCACGTTCATGGCCGCGTTCTTCTCGACTTCTTCGGCCACTGCCTCGGGCGTCGTACCGGTCACCACCGGTCCTGCCACGAACAGCCGCGCTCGGCCCTGAGCCGGCTCGTCCCGGAGCGCGAGGCCGTCGGGACCCTCGCCGCCGAGGCTGAAGACCGTGGTCACGCCATAGCGCCCATACAGGAGGAGTTGCTGATCGAGCGCGGCCCGGTCGTTCCCCGTCACGTGTCCGTGGGCATTGATGAAGCCCGGAAGCAGCGTCTTGCCGCGCAAGTCGATGTGCGTGGCATTGTCGGGAACGGCGACGCGAGACGAAGGACCAACCTCGGTGATGCGTCCGCCACTGACCAGCACCACGGCATCCTCGATAGCCGGCGCGCCTGTCCCATCGATCACCGTGGCACCGGTGAACGCCGTGACCGGCTGATTCTGGGTCGCGGGTGCCGTGCTGCAGCCGAGGCCCGCCACGCCCACCGCAAGGAGCACACAGGAGACAAGTGCCTTGAACATAGGGCGGATCCTAGCATTCCTGGCCGCCGCAGCGTGTCTTCCGTTCCAGATCGGGTATTCTGTCGCTCGTGCAGCTTGGCTTGCCGTTTGGCGAGGAATCCACCGCGCCGGGTGTCGCCGTGGCGAGTTCCGCGTCATGGGATTCCAGCCCGGCAGCAGACGATTGTTCGGCCGCACCCGACGCTCCGACGCCAGTCGCGATGACGACTCGGAGTGGCGACGCCGACAGCCTTCCCATCTGCTTCCTGCGCCATCGGGGGGCCCGCCGGTATGTGCTGCGTGTCGATACCGAAGGTCGAGTGCGCGTGACGATCCCTCGCGGCGGATCACGCCGTGAGGCCGATGCTTTCGTTCGTCGCCACTGGGACTGGATCGCCCGGGAACGAGCCGTGGCCGTGCGTTCCCGCATGTCCGAGGTCGAGTACCAGACGCATCGCCGGCTGGCTCGCGTGCAGTTGCCCGGGCAACTGCTGGCGCTGGCTCGCCAGCGCGGGCTGGAGGTGACGCGCGTCAGCATCCGCAATCAGCGCACCCGTTGGGGTTCGTGCGGACGCGACGGTCATATCTGCCTCAACTGGAGGTTGATCCTGATGCCCGGTTGGGTGCGGGAATACGTGATGCTCCACGAGCTCATGCACCTGCGCCGCATGGACCACTCTCCCAAGTACTGGGCGCTCGTCGCCGGGGTGTGTCCCACATATAGGGAAGCGCGCCGCTGGCTCCGTGTGAACGGGCCATCGTTGCGCTGACCGGTTCGTCGCCTTCGTCTCTCGGCAGGGGTGGACCTCCCGCCTGGCGCTCCAACGACGGGCGTGAACCGTCAGCCGCCAGGCGGGCATCCAAATTAGGCGGGTAGCCAAGGCCAGCAGCAGGTTGCGTATGTCGAGCAGGAGACAGGTACTTATGGCCGCGGCGAGCGCACTGGGGCTTGCGCCCGTGGCCGCGTGCCTTTCAGGTCCGGCAATGATGAACAAGAGAACAGGGGACTCCAATTTTCCCGTTCAGAAAGACGATGCGCAGTGGCGTGGGGAGCTGACGCCCGAGCAGTACCACGTGCTGCGGGAGCATGGCACCGAGCGCGCGTTCACCAGCCCGTTGAACAATGAGAAACGCCAGGGGACGTTCGTGTGTGCTGCCTGTGGGCATCCGTTGTTCGATGCCGCGACGAAGTTCGACAGCGGGACCGGATGGCCGAGCTTCTGGCAACCACTCGATGGCGCCGTAGGTACCCAGATGGACCGCAGCTGGTTCATGGTGCGCACCGAGGTGCACTGCGCCAACTGCGGCGGGCATCTGGGACACGTGTTCGAGGATGGCCCGAAGCCGACGGGGCTGCGATACTGCATGAACGGCGTGGCGCTCGACTTCTCGCCAGTCGCAGGCTGACGATCCGCCATGGGCTCTGCAGGGATATCAAGGGCGACAGCCCTTGGCTGGACCGCTATGCGGGCCCAAACGCGAATTTTGTACTCGTTGACCCGACCGCATAGCGGTCCTAGCCGCGCGAAGCGCGGCAAGAGATGAAGCGCGGCAAGAGATACTGTCAACCAGCCGCGGGGTTCAGCGGAGATATCAAGGGGCGGAGCCCCGTGGCTGGTTGGAGCGAAGGCCCGTGCATAGGGGGATTGCATGCGCAGACAGCGCGCGATATTCATCGCTGCGGTGGTCATGGCCGTGGGCTATGTCTGGTTGGGCGGTGGGTTTGCGGGACTGAGCAGTCGAGGAGAGTCGAGCGAACCGTCGGCGGCGAGCGGTGAGTCGGCGTTCGTCGGACAGAGTGACGGTCCCGGACTCGACCACAGTTCCGCCAACCTACAGACGGCCACCTTCGCGGCCGGGTGTTTTTGGTGCGTCGAGGCCGATTTCGACAAAGTCCCGGGCGTCGTCTCGACGACGTCCGGATACACCGGAGGCCATGTGTCGGACCCCACCTACCAGCAGGTCTCTCGCGGCGGCACCGGGCACACCGAAGCGGTAGAAATCGCCTTCGACGCCTCCGTGGTCAGCTACGAGCAGCTCCTGGACCACTACTGGCGAAACGTCGATCCGTTTGTAGTTCATCGGCAGTTCTGCGATGTGGGAGACCAGTACCGGCCCGAGATCTTCGTCCACGACGCACTGCAGCGCGAAATGGCCGAACGGTCGAGACAGCAGATGCAACGGCGGTTCTCCGAGCCGATCCTGGTGAAGATTAGCGACGCAGGAGCGTTTTATCGGGCTGAGGCCTACCACCAGGACTACTATCAGGCCAATTCGGTGCCGTATCGTTACTACCGGTGGCGATGCGGCCGGGATGCACGGCTGGCCCAGATTTGGGAGCACTGATCCCGGAGTCGGGTCAATTAAAGCCACTGTCAACGATTTCCGATACTGCGGTCGGGGGGATGATTCTCGACGAGGTTGCCGAACTGCCGGCGTTGGACCGCCATGCGGGCCGAGCGAACACTGCCGAGCAGCCGAAGGCTGGCGCCAACGGATATCAAGGGCGCCAGCCCGTGCCTGGTTGGCTCCGGAACCGCATGACCCGGTCGCTGGCGCGATAGGACAATTCTGGTGACTGAGACACCGGTGCTTGCGGCGCGACGCACTCGCGTGCTGGTGGTAGACGACACCGAGAGCGTCAGGACCGTATTTCAACGGCTGTTGATTGCCGATGGGCACGAAGTGATGATGGCGGCCGATGGCGTGGCGGCGCTCGACGCTGTACGCGAGTATCATCCGGACGTCATTCTTCTGGACGTCAACCTGCCAGGCCTGGACGGCCTGGAAGTGTGCCGCCGCCTGAAGGACGATCCCGCGACGCGCCTCACACCGGTGGTTCTCGTGACCGGTCAAGCGGGGCTGTCCGATCGCATTCGCGGCATCGAGGCCGGCGCCGACGAATTCCTGTCGAAGCCGGTACACCCTCACGAATTGCGTGTGCGGGTTCGCTCGCTGACCCGCCTCAAACACCTCATCGACGAGCTGGATTCGGCCGAAGCGGCGTTCATGTCGCTGGCGCTGACCATCGAGGCGCGTGACCCGAGCACGAACGGCCACTGCGAGCGGCTTGCCAGGTACGCGGTCCAACTGGGTCGGGAGCTGGGCCTGCCCGACACCGACCTGGGTGCCCTCCATCGCGGAGGGTATCTGCACGACGTGGGCAAGGTGGGCGTGCCCGATGCGGTGCTCCTGAAGGCCGGCCCGCTCACCCCGGAGGAGTGGGCCGTGATGCGCCGGCACCCGGAGATCGGCGACACGCTGTGTGCGCCTCTTCAATCGCTCCGTCGGGTCCGGCCCATCATCCTCGGGCATCATGAGCGCCTCGACGGCAGCGGATATCCCGCCGGACTCCGCGGCGACGAAGTGCCGTTGCTGGCGCAGATCGTCGGGATCGTGGACGTGTACGACGCACTCACGTCCGCTCGACCCTACCGTGATGCGTGGACCTCGGCCGAGGCGATTCGCAATCTGCGACAGGACGCCGAGCGAGGGAAGTTCGCGCTTTCTCACGTGGAGGCATTCCTCGATACCTTGTCCGCGAAGGCACCCTCCGTTGTGCACTGAACCGCAGCGTGCCGTGGGCAGAGGAGGTTGCGTGGCGTGCCATGATGCCGATTCGGCCGGTATGGCGGCGACGGCCTCGTGGTCGCTCGGGCCGTTGATTGAGCGACTTGGCGGAGAAGAGGAGCTGGCGAGACAGCTCGTGTCGCTCTTCCTTGTCGAGTATCCGCAGATGGTCGGCGCCGTTCGCGAGAGTGTGGCGAGTGGATCCGCCGAGCGCATCCAGCGGGCCGCCCACGCCCTCAAGGGCTCCGTGTCGAACTTCACCGACGGTGTGCCGGCACGTGCCGCCTTGGAGCTCGAGCGGATCGGGCGCGAGGGTCGTGTCTCCGACGCTCCGGCTGCCCTTGCCACGCTGGAACGCGAGATCGATGTGTTCGCAGCGCGTTTGCGGGAGTTCGAGCGCGAGGAACCCACCGTAGCACGTCGTGCGACGTCTTCGCCTGAACAACCACTGCCTGAAAGACGGTAGTCGCCGTGGTCGCGCGCACCGGCTAGCCCCACGTGCCCACCAGCCCCAGCGCTGCCGGTCGAATCGGACCTGCTGGAAGGCTGACCGCCTGAAACGTGGGGGTTCAGGCTGGCACGTGGGACGGAAGCCACCTGACGCGCTAATATCTCCTCATGCCATATCCCGAACACTTCATCGCTCCCATGCGGGCGGAGCTTGTGCGCGCCGGAGTACAGGAGCTCAGGACGCCGACCGAGGTCGACGAGGCCGTGGGGACCAAGGGAACCGTAATGCTGGTGGTGAACTCGGTCTGCGGGTGTGCGGCGGGGAAGGCGCGACCCGGCATCGCCCTGGCGCTCCAGCACCCGCGGCGTCCGGACGTGGTGGCGACGGTCTTTGCCGGCGCCGACATCGACGCCACCGAGCGGG
>CAZDLW010000256.1:0-7867 GCA_964505975.1 uncultured Bifidobacteriaceae bacterium
CACCCCTCGGGCGAAGGGCGCGCTTTTTCCGCGCGACGTCATCGGGAGCCAGCCCAGCATGTCCGGCCGCCGGCACCGGCCTCCTGCGCCAACGCCGGTGAGACCGTGGAACGCGTGACAGCGCGTGATTTCTTCACGCTCTGAGGCGGCCACCACGGCTGATGTTTCGCAATTGCGGGGCGGAACCGCCGGCGGCGCTGGAGTGATGACGACGCGGCCGCCGCCGTTCACTCGGGCAGGCGGAACGCAATCAACTCGCCGGTGAAATTCGGACCGCTGATGGCGACCATGATGTACTGCCGGTCGTCCCGCAGATAGGTCATCGGAGAGCCCGTCTGCGGCGCGGGCATGTACACGGCGCCAACCTCGTCGCCGGTGGCCTTGTCGTAGGCGCGCAACATGGCGCCGCGGCGGCCGTCCGGCAGCGTGACGAATCCGCCTTCGCCCGCAATCAGCAGCGTCTTCGTCACCAGCGTGCCGATGCGCCCCTGGCGGCCGGTGCGCGGGATGTCGAGCCCTTTGAGGGCCGGATGGTTGCGCACGTTGTCCGGCGTCTCGCCGTGCGGCACCTGCCACACGATCTCTCCCTCGTTCAGGTCGATGGCCGTGATCCGGCCGTAGGGCGGCTTGATGAGCGGCAGCCCGCGCACCGTGGTTGGCACGGGCGGCGCCTTGGGATCGTCGGGGTTCAAGGCCTGGCCGAAGATGTAGTCCATGTCGGACCGGTCGCCCCCGGGAATGAGACCGAGCGCGCTCACCTGCGTGTTGGTGAAGATGTAGAAGATCCCCGTCTCAGGGTCGAGCGAGCCGCCCTGCCAGTTGGCGCCGCCGGTGGCGTTCGGCAGCATGAGCGTCCCAAGTGGCCCTTCCCACCGGCTGACGACGGGCGGAGTGTAGATCGGACCCATCTTGAATCGTGACACCAGCTCCACCGCTTCGGCGCGCAGCTCCGGCGTGAAGTCAATCAGATCGTCGATCGAGACCCCCTGCCGCTCGAAGGGCGGGGGTTTCAAGACGAACGGCTGCGTCGCTGCTGCTTTCTCTCCGGGGACGTCCGACGGCTCGACGGGGCGATCCTCGAAGGGCCAGATCGGCTCGCCGGTCACGCGGTCGAACACGTACACCCATCCCTGCTTGGACGGCTGCGCCGCGATCTTCCTGAGACGCCCGTCAACCGTCACGTCGGCAAGGATCGGCGCGCAGGGCACGTCCCAGTCCCAGATGTCGTGGCGAATCAACTGGTAGTGCCACCGGCGCTCACCGGTCTTCAGATCGACGGCGACGATGCTCGACGCGAAGAGGTTGTCGCCATGATGGTGCCCGCCGTAGTAGTCGCCGGTGGGAATCTCCACGGGCAGGTACACCAGACCAAGCTCTTCGTCCACGCTCATCTGCGCCCACACGCCGGTGTTCCCGGTGTACTCCGCGGATCCGCCCTCCCACGTTTCAGCGCCGAACTGGCCCGGCTTGGGGATCGTGTGGAAGATCCACAGACGTTTCCCGGTGCGCACGTCGTACCCGCGCACGTATCCCTTCTCGTTCCTGTGGCTCACGGGCCTGCTGCCTTCCGTGTGCGCCGCCCCGATGATGATGACGTCACCGGCAATTACCGGCGCTGCATGCAGGCCAACGTCCCCGGTAACCGGGTCCATCTCCTGGTCCATCTCGCGCTTCAAGTCGACGATGCCGTTGGTTCCGAAGGAGGTCACGCGCTGACCCGTCTTCGCGTCGAGCGCCACCATCTGATATCCAATGGTCACGTAGAGGATGCGGGCTTCGCTGCCGTCGGACCAGTAGGCCAGCCCCCGGCCGGAAAGCCGCCGCGGCGCCTCTTCGGCGCGAGCGCCCTCCTCTTCACGGTGCATCCACAACATCTCACCGCTGGCAGCGTCCAGCGCGACCACGGCCCGCCGGGATCCGGCGGTCGTATACAGCACTCCTCCGACCATCAGCGGCGTGGACTGGAAGTTCATTTCCGGCCGCGGGCCGAGATTGTCGGTCTTGAAGCGCCACGCCACTTCCAGATCGCCAAAGTTGGTGCTGTCGATCTGGTCGAGCGACGCGTACCGCGTGTTCGCGAGATCGCCCCCGTAGGTCCGCCACTCGCCCACGGCCGCGGCGTCCTCCGATCCGGCATGAGCGGCGCCGTTCTGCCGTAACTGCGCGGCCACAGTAATGACCAGCGCCACCACAATCGCCACACCCAACAGCGGAATCAACCGTCGCATCGTCATGGAAGAACGCCTCGTGGAAAGGAAGCCGAACAGCACGGCGGACGTGTGAGTGTCACAGCCGCGAAACGAGCATCATGCCGGTGCTCGCTCGCGTTGAGGCGCGGCGGGCTCCCGACGACATCGCGCGGTAAAACGCATCCTCCACCTGCGGTCGGCGACCCGAGCTGGGTCCCGCAACCCAGCTCGCTCCTCACGCTCCGGATGCGTTTTGCCTGACACGTGTCGCGCGAGTCGTAGGTCGCCCGCCGCGCCTCAACGCGAGCGAGCACCGGCTGGAGCCTGATAGGGCGCCAGCCCTTGGCTGGTCACCGCGGCCACACCACGCCCTGAACCCGTGGCACCTCGCGCACGCCGCGGAACACGAACTTCTGCAGCCGCTTTCCCTCGTAGGTTTCCGTCGTATAGATGTTGCCCTGCGAGTCGGTCGCGATACTGTGCACGCCGTAGAACTGCCCCGGCTGCCGTCCGCCATCGCCAAAGCTGGTGAGCTCCTCGAGCGTGTCTCGGAGGAGCACACGTACTTTCATGTTCAAGCCGTCCGCGACATACAGATAGGTCTGCTCCGGATCCCTGGAGAAGGCCAGGTCCCAGGCCGCGCCTGCTCCCAGCGTCCCACGCGCGATGAAACCCTCCTTCACGAAGGTCCCGTCCCTCTGGAACACCTGAATGCGGTTGTTCACCCGATCGCAGACGTACACTAGGCCATCGTTCGACAGGTCGGCGCAGTGCACCGGATTGCGGAACTGCTGCGCCGGCGGCGCATCGGGCTGGTACGGGCCCAGGTCCGCATCGCTCGGCTCGTTCCCGTATGCCCCCCAGAAGCGCTTCAGCTCGCCGGTGTCCGCATCGATCACGGCAACGCGTTTGTTCAGATAGCCATCCGCCAGATACGCTTCGTTCGCAACCGGATCGACCCAGATCTTCGCGACACGTCCGAAGCTCTCGCGGTCGAGGCTGTTGCCAGCGTACGTCGGCTGCCCGGCCTGGTTGGGTGCACCAGTGCGCGCACCCGACTTCCCCACCTGCAGCAGAAACGCGCCATCGCGCGTGAACTTCAGGACTTGAGCATCCTGCGCCCCGTTGCCGCCAATCCACACGTGGCCTTGGTGGTCGATGGTCAACCCGTGATTCGACGCCGGCCACTCATAGCCTTCGCCCGGGCCGCCCCAGTACCGCTGCAGGTTGCCCTCGGGATCGAATTCGAGGACCGGAGGGGCGCCGGCGCAGCATTCGCCCCGAGGCGGGTTCAGTTCGAGGCCGATCTCGTTGGCGTTGAGCGTCGCCGAGCTCCGGTGGATGATCCAGACATGGTCCTGATTGTCTACGGACACGCCGATGGCCGACCCGAGGAGCCAGTGGTTGGGCATCGGTTTGGGCCAGAGCGGGTCCACTTCGAAATACGGTGCCATCACCGTGCTGTCGTCGCTGGCGGCCATCTGGCGCGCGACGACGAAGGCGGCAGCGGAGGCGACGAGGAGCAGGAGAATCACCCGTCCGCGGATCCACGTACGACGCATGATGCCCTCCTGGAAAGCTGGCGGATTATACAGCGAGTTGCGCGCGAGTCGGAGGCTCGGGGCCGGCTCCCGAATCCATGCGGCCCGAAGCGTGAATCTCGTACTCGCTGCAGTTACGCCCGGCGCTCAGTTGAGTGGCCAGCGAATCCCGGTTCCGATGGCCGGACCGCGCTGCGGGGGCGATGCGACCGCTGGCCGCGAGGTCCGTGACCTCGCTGTCTCCCTGAGCCTTCTCGCGCGGTCAGGCGATCGAGTCGGCCTGACCTCCACAGGGATTCGCTGGCCACTCAACTGAGCGCCGGGTTAGTGGCAACCTTCAGTGCACACCCGGGCTCGTCTGCAGCGCAGCAGGATCGGCACCCAGGCGCCGGATCGCGGTTTCCCACATCTGGTCCGCGGGCACGTCGAAGATCAACGCGGGATCCACCGGCGTCATGAGCCACGCCGATGCCGCAATCTCATGTTCGAGCTGCCCGGGGCTCCACCCCGAATATCCCACGATGATGCGCGCTCGATTCGACGGTCGCGACTGCAGCAGCGAGAGCGTCAGCTGGTGCGAGACCGACAGCAGCACGCCCGGGACGACTTCGCGGTGTTCCTCATCCGGGCCCTGGGGCTCCGCCATGAGCACCCACGTGCTCTGCAAGTCCACCGGACCGCCAATCCACAGGTGCAGATGCGGGTTCACCTGAACCGGGGGCTGTGTCTGCACGACCGTGTGCGCGGGCTCGCTCATGCGTCGGTTGACGACCAGTCCAAAGGCGCCGCGCTCGGTGTAGTCGCACAGGAGCACCACCGTCCGGGCGAAATTCGGATCCGCCATCTGTGGCATCGAGAGCAGCAGAACGGGTGCGGGGCCGGGCATGCCGCATCATAGCCTGTCCAGCGCCCATCGCACATGCTCCTGCACCATCGCGTCGTCCGCGGATGGGCGCTCGTCGCTGGATTCGCGCAGCGCGGCCACGGCCTCGACGTCCCCGGTGTTGCCGATTGCCACCGCCACGTTTCGGCGCAACCCGGTGAGCTTTGCACGCGTCATGGCGCTGCGCCGCACCAGCCGTCTCAAATCCGCATCGGAGCGCTGCCAGAGATCGACGAGCTGCGGCCCATTCAAACCGTCCCGAGCCTGCCAGGCCTCGTCGCGCGACACCGGTGCCGGCTGGTTGTACGGACACACGTCCTGGCAGATGTCACACCCGTATACATGCCGCCCGAGCGCCGGCCGGAGCTCCTCCGGGATGGACGCGCGCAACTCAATGGTCAGATAGGAGAGGCACCGCGTGGAGTCGAGCACGCCAGGCTCCACCAGAGCACCGGTTGGGCACGCGTCGAGGCAGCGGGTGCAGCTCCCGCACTGCTCCAGCCCCTGAGTGTCGGCCTCGAGCGGAAGCGTGCAGATAATCTCCGCGAGAAACAGCCAGGACCCCAGCTCGGGGTTGATGAGACAGGTGTTCTTGCCGATCCACCCCAGACCGGCGTACTGCGCGTACACCCGCTCCTGGACCGGTCCGGTGTCAACGTACGCGCGGGCCTCGAACGGCTCCGTCGATTCCGCGCACATCCAGGCGAGCAGCGCATCGAGGCGCGATCGCAGGACGTCGTGGTAATCGTCTCCCCACGCGTATCGCGAGACGATGGCCGCCGGAGGCTGCTGCCCGGACTGACGGTTCTCGTTCACCTGCAGGCTGGCAGCGGCTTCGCGATGCGATCCTCGCCCCGCAGCGCCGGTCGCAGAAGGATCAGACGGGATGGTGTTGTAGAGCGTGCCGGTAACAATCACGCTCCGTGCGCCAGGGATGACCTCCCGCACATCGCTCCGGCGCTCGGCCGACCGCTGCATCCACGCCATCTCGCCTGCATAGCCGCGCTCCAGCCACTCCTGCAGGAACGCCAGCTCGGGAAACGAGTCGACGGGAGCAACACCGCACAGGTCGAACCCCAGCTCGCGCGCTGTGGCCTTGACGGCAATGGATGTCAGCACCGGCTCTAACAGCCTCGGCGTCCTGCCCCGGCGATCAGCCGGCGGCTGCCGCGGACTTGCGAACGAGCGACCGAACGACATAGGGAAGAATGCCGCCGTTGCGAAACGCGACCAGTTCCTCCGGCGTGTCGATGCGCGCCGTGGCCACGAACTCCACGACGCTGCCATCCGGTGCAGTCGCGACGACACGAACCTCACCGTGCGGCTCGAGATCCTGCGCCGCACCGTACAGACTGTATTCCTCCTTCCCGGTAAGGCAGAGCGAGGAGGCGCTCTCGCCGGGCGCGAACTGCAACGGCAGTACGCCCATGTTCACGAGATTGCTGCGGTGAATCCGCTCGAAGTTCTCGGCAATCACCGCCCTCACACCCAGCAGCTGCGTGCCCTTGGCCGCCCAGTCGCGGGACGATCCCGACCCGTATTCCTTCCCCGCAATCACCAGCAGCGGCACTCCGGCTCCGCGGTACTGCACGGAGGCGTCATAAATCGTCATCAACGTGTCACCGGGTTGATAGAGCGTCCACCCCCCTTCGGTGCCGGGGGCCATCTGGTTCCGGAGGCGGATGTTGGCGAACGTCCCGCGCATCATCACCTCGTGGTTCCCCCGCCGTGCGCCGTACGAGTTGAAATCCACCGGCTGCACGCCCTGCTCGATCAGGTAGCGGCCGGCTGGACTGTCCGGCTTGATCGATCCCGCCGGTGAGATGTGATCCGTCGTGACGCTGTCGCCCAGCACGGCAAGCACGCGTGCGCCCCGGATGTCCGAGAGCGGCGCGAGCTCCATGGTCATGCCCTCGAGAAACGGCGGCTTTCGGACGTAGGTGGACGAGGATTCCCACCCGAAACGATTCCCTTCGGGAACCTGCAAGCCCTGCCAGCGTTCGTCGCCGGCAAACACGTCCGCGTAACTCGAACGGAACATGTCCGCGCTGATCACGCGCAGCAGCGTGTCCTGGAGCTCCTGTTCGGTGGGCCAGATGTCCTTCAAATAGACGGGAGTGCCCGACGGATCCTCGCCGAGCGGCTCGGTCGTGAGATCCTTGGTGATCCATCCGGCAAGCGCATAGGCCACCACCAGCGGAGGAGAGGCGAGATAGTTTGCCCGCACTTCCTGTTGAATGCGCCCTTCGAAGTTCCGATTGCCACTCAGCACCGAGCACACCACGAGCTGTTTCTCGCGAATGACCGTGGCCACGTCCTCCGGCAGGGGGCCGCTGTTGCCAATGCACGTCGTGCAGCCGTAGCCCACGAGATGGAACCCGAGCTGCTCGAGGTACGGCGTCAAACCAGCGGCGTCCAGATACTCGGTCACCACCTTCGAACCGGGCGCCAGGCTGCTCTTGACCCACGGCTGCCGCTTCAGGCCCCGCTCGACGGCCTTCTTCGCCAGCAGACCCGCCCCGATCATGACGCTTGGATTCGAGGTGTTCGTACAACTGGTGATGGCGGCAATGACGACCGCCCCATGATCCAGCGTGTCGAGCTCCGGATCGGCCACGGCCACCGCGACCGCCGTGGCGGACGCCGCCGGCTGCGCTCCGCCCTCGGCACCCGCGACCTTCGCGGCCTTGGCAGGCATCTGCATCGAGGGGAGCGCTACAGAAAAGGCCGACGCCGCCCGCTTCAGCGACACGCGATCCTGCGGTCGCTTCGGCCCGGCAAGACTGGGTTCGATGGTCGAGAGGTCGAGGCTGATGACCTCCGAATAGACGGGATCCTCACCAGTCCGGAAAAGCCCCTGGGCCTTCGCGTACGCGTCAACCAGCTGCACGCGGTCGTCGTCTCGTGCCGTCAAGCGCAGGTAGTCCAGCGTCATCTCGTCGATCGGGAAGATGGCCACGGTGGCGCCGTACTCGGGGCACATGTTGCCAAGGGTGGCTCGATCGGCAATCGTCAACGCCCCGAGTCCTTCTCCGAAGAACTCGACGAACTTGCCGACCACGCCGTGCTTGCGCAGCACTTCGGTGATCGTGAGCACCAGGTCCGTGGCCGTCGCCCCCTGCGGCATCTCGCCCGTCAACCGGAACCCGAGCACCTGCGGAATCAGCATCGAGATGGGCTGCCCCAGCATTGCCGCCTCGGCTTCGATGCCGCCCACACCCCAGCCGACCACGCCGAGGCCGTTCACCATCGTC
>CAZDLW010000257.1:0-7672 GCA_964505975.1 uncultured Bifidobacteriaceae bacterium
CCTCCGCATCCGGAGCCAGGCGCAGCGCCTCGGCGACGACGGCTTCCACTTTCTCGACGGCGCCGGAATCGAGCAGCGCCTGTGCGCGCGCCACAGCCGCCCGGACGGCTTCGGCGCGCTCGCGGGCCCGAGCCCGTTCCACGGACTCGAGAAACGCGCGCGCGACACGAGATCCGGACGCCAGTGTCAACGCTTCCTGGGCGAGCGACAGCGCTTCGGTCAGCGCCCCCGCGCTCAGACGGTCCTGGCCCCGGGCGATCAGCTGGTGCAGCTGTCGCTCCTCGAGCGCCGCACGCGCCCGGTCCAGAATCTGGAGCGCCATCGACTCCTGCGGGTCGAGGAGCAGCGCCTGTTCCACGGACGCGATAGCGGCCTCGAAGTCTGCCGCGCCCATCGAACGCTGGGCCGCATCGAGGTGAGCCGCGATCTGCGATGCGCGGAGCCGGGCCAGCCCTTCCATATCCGCACCGCGTCGTGGTGTGTGCGAGCGCCGCGCCGCGAGCGCCGCGTCCTGAATCGCGAGCGTCTCTGCATCGGTGTCGGGCACCGGACCGATTGCCGGAGGGGTCACCTCGAGCCGCTGCCGCACACGCTGGAGATCCGCCCGCATGGCTAACAGGTCCTGGTAGCGGTCCTGCGGATCCTTCTCGAGCGCGTGCTCCGCGATCTGGACGATCTCGACATCCAGTCCGGGACACAGCTCGCGCAGCGAGCGCACCGGCTCGTGCAGAATGCGGGAGAGAATGCCGTTGTGCAGCCCGCCCGGGAACGCCTGCCGGTGGGCGAGCAGCTCGTACAGCACCGCGCCGACGGCGAAGATGTCGCTGCGGCTGTCGACCACCTGACCGGCCACCTGCTCGGGCGACATGTAGTTCAGCGTCCCGATCAACATGCCGGCCTGGGTCATGCCGGATTCGGCGATACGCGCGATGCCGAAGTCGAGAATCTTCACCACGCCATCGTTCTCGACCATCACGTTGGCGGGCTTCACGTCGCGATGCACGATGCCCGCCTTGTGCGCGAACCGCAGCCCGTCGCAGAGCTCTTCGGTCACCTGCAGTTTGCGCACGAGATCCGGCGGTGCCGGTGCGCGAATCAGGTCGCCGAGCGTCTGCCCCTGGATGTACTCCATCGCGATGAATGGATGGCCATCCTGTTCGCCGACGTCGAAAATGGTGACGATGTTGCGGTGCCGGAGGCGGGCGACGGAACGGGCTTCGCGTGCAAAACGCTCGCGCAGTTCGTCGCTGTCGTCGCGCAGGAGCTTGATCGCGATCTGCCGCTCCAGCATCGGGTCCCAGCCGAGGTACAGGGATCCCATGCCCCCCTGACCGATACGGTCGAGAATCTGGTAGCGCCCGATGATGGCAGGGACGTTGGGCACAGTAGGTGTCACACAGCAGCGGCACGCACCAGTTACGCTGCTGTCCTCTCTCCTGACCCGGCCAGACTTCTCATGCGCCGATGGGGGCGGGGAGGTGCATGCACACCTCCCTCAACTGACGGCGTTCATGAGAGATGGGCCAGTTCTGGTGTTGGCAGTCGCCCAGCAGGCGGATGCTATCACACGATCCTGAACAGGCGCGAGTACAGCCGGATGGCCCCTCCCCGCCTGTGGCCCTGCACGAGCCGTCGATACGCGACGGACGCACTCGGCGGAGACGCGAAAGCGTGCTTCCAACAGCCGCCAGGTCCAGTCCGGGCAGCCACTGCTGGTGGTTCGTGAGCGAGATGCCGATTGCGTCCGCCTGCTACCAGGCTGGAGAATTGATCCGCGTTGCCACGGCAGGCGACTCCTGACCGGGGTGACGCCGCCCGGAAATGTCTGTAGGCAGGGCACGAGATGACAGATGGGGCCGATCCCCGTTGGTACTCGAGATGGCCCGGGAGGCCGCCGGAGCGGGGCGACTACGAGTCGGCCGAGCGGCTGCTGCGCATGGCACTGGCCATCCAGAAGGCCAGCCATGGTCCCACGCATCCGGATCTTGCGAACACGCTGAACAACCTCGCGGTGGTGTGTGAGCGTCAGGAGAAGCTGGACGACGCGGAAGACGGCTACCGGCGTGCGCACGCCATCGCGCTGGCGTCGTTGCCGCCCGGCCATCCCGTCATCGCGACCAGCCTGAGGAATCTCGTGGACTTTTGCGGAGCCCGTGGGGTTCCCCTGTGGAGGCCGCCGCCGGCGTCAGGTGCTGAGACGGTCTCGCCCGGTTCGGACGCTTCAGCATCCCCGGCGCCCATCACACCGGAAGTTCCCGCAGCGCGTGGCGTCGTACCCGCTCGCCTCACGCGCCGAGTGGCTGCCGCGATGGCGCTTGTGCGGAGTCTCTCTGGCTGCTCTCCTGGTCGCAGAGCCGTGACGGGAATCGGGCGATCCAGGGGAAGCGCCTGCCGACGCCCCGCAGATGTCACATCCAGACACCGCCGCGTCCACCTCCTCAGGGTCGGCAACTCAGACTCCAGCATCTTCACCACACGTCGCTGCGGGCGCCTCGCCTGCCTCGACCGCCGTCCTCCGCGCGCAGGTGTGCATAGCTTTGGAGAGGCGGGGGACCCCCGACTAGGAGTGCACGCCCGTGGGCTGTGCAACGCTGGGCAGGGCTGTACACATGGCGTCGCTAGGTCCTGTCATCTGCGCTGTGCCGCGGGGGACTGTGTCGCGGGGACCAAGGTCGCATAAGGCAGACGGTCAACTTTGCCGTTGACGGGCACCGGCGAAGGGGGTGCGAAACAGCCGTTCATGGTTGCTATCGTCCTACCGGCAGCGGCGGTTCGGCGGCGATCCCGCCGTCATCGGCCAGCGCCTCACGATGGATGGGCGGCCCTGGGAGATCATCGGCATCATGCCGCAGCGGTTCGGCTTTCTCGACCGGGCCGTGGACGTGATCGATCCCATGCGGCTCGATCCTTCCGGCGTGACGGTGGGCGGCTACTTCTTTCGCAGCCTCGCCCGTCTGAAGCCGGGCATCACACTCGAGAAGGCGAGCCAGGACGCGGCGCGCATGATCCCGATGGCGGTCGACGCCTTTCCGCTGCGCCCGGGCACCACGCGACATCACGTCGAGAATTCGAGGCTCCGTCCCAATCTGAGACCGCTCGCGCGCGACGTCATCGGCGACGTCGGCGCGACGCGATGGTGCTGATGGGCACTATCGGAATGGTGCTCCTCATCGCGTGCGCCAACGTGGCCAACCTGGTGCTGGTCCGGACGGAAGGGCGGCGGCACGAGCTGTCTGTCCGCGCGGCGCTCGGTGATCGCCTCGCGGCGCTGCCCGGCGTGGAGGCGGTCGCGTTCACGAATGCGCCTCCGATTAGCGCCAGCGACGCCGTGCATCTACTCGTACCCGAGGGCTGCCTGTTCAGTGAGGGCGATCGGCCGCAGGCACGATCGTTCAAGTTCATCTCACCGGGGCTGTTCGACACGATGGGCACCCCACTCCTGGCCGGACGTCTGACGTGGACCGATGTCTACGAGCGGCGGCCTAGCAGTGGGCCGTCTTCGAGCCGAACAGCGAGCCGATGTCGCCCCCACCGGCGCGGACCAGACCGGATCCCCATTCCGGCAGGCGGCGGCGTGTGAGAACGACCCCGTCGAGCCACGAGCGGCGCGCGGGCGGTCGAGGCGATTCGTCGCGCAGACCGACCCCGGACGTGACCGCGTGACTGCTCTGGCGACGGACGCATCCTGCTGTTCCAGAACGTGCGCCTCTGGATGCTGCCGATGGGCGCCGACGGGCTCGACCGGGTGGAGGACCCCGCCTGGGGCCAGCGGACGGGCGACCTGCTCTCAGCGGCACGACCGCGGACGGCCACCGCACGACTCGTCGTTGCTTCCGGGCAGAGTGCGCCATGTTGACGACGCCGCTCCAGTTCCGTAGAGTCGTCTCATGCCCACGCTGCAGATTGATCTGCCGCCCCATGCTGCGCAGGTTGAGCCGAATCTGCGCCGGTGGGCCGAACTGCTCGTGGATCCCGAACTGGCCAGGTTCGAAGGTCGCATTGAAACCGACCGTCACGGACACGTGCTCATGACGCCCCCTCCCGCGCCCAAACATGGTGCACTGCAGTCGGAGATCGCCTACCACCTCCGGTCGATCTCCACGGAAGGACGTGTCGTGACCGAGTGCCCTGTGTCCACGGCCGATGGCGTCAGGTCGGCAGATGTTGCCTGGGCGTCTCCGGCCCGCCTCACCGAACTGGCCGACGGCGTCTGCTTTCCTCATGCGCCGGACGTGTGCGTTGAGGTGCGATCGCCCGGTAACACGGACACGGAGCTGCGGGAGAAGACGGCGCTCTTCTTCGATGCCGGTGCGCGCGAGGTCTGGATCTGCACGGACAGCGGCGCCTTGCAGTTCTATCGGAGAGACGCAGAGGGCGCGGCGGACACGTCGGTGCTCTTTCCGACGTTCCCGCAACATATCCGTCTGCGCTGACGGTTGCATCAGAGACGGATCTCCTGGATCGGCCCAGGCGCCTCAGAGGCACGCCCTCGTCTATCGCCGCCCCGCGGCGAATTCCCCTGCCGAGCCTTCGCGAGCCCGAAGTCCAGGACCTTCACGACGTGACTCGATCTCGAGCCGTTTGACTCTGGGAGGGCGCGTGCGCCGGCAGCTCCGCGGCCTGGCCGATCAGCCGTAGAGCAGGCACGGTAACCAGAGGGCGATGCCGGGGATCGCGAGCAGCAGCGCGAACATCTCGGCGTTGGCGGCGAGTAACGGCGTCACGCCCGCGGTAGAGGGTCGTGATGGGAATATCGGGCTGTTGCGCGCGAATCACGAACAGGTTCATACCAACGGGCGGCGTGATCAGCCCGATCTCCTCCTCCACCAGCACCATCACGCCGAACCAGACCGCATCGTACCCGAGGCTCAGTACGAGCGGCGCGCAAGGGCGTTCGGCCGTCGGCGTTGTCGTGGCAGCCGGCGCACCAGCGCCGGTACAGCGCGGCCCCGTCTGGCCCCGGCGTGTCCCTCGACGGCCGCGGCGGCACTTCCTAGTACATCGTCTGATTAGTGCTTTGTAGTATTCACTGCACGACGTCGCCGTTTCCGCTTGGGCGGATGCGCCGCCTGATACGCTTTCGTCGCCGCGATGATCCGTTGGAGCTTCTCGGGTCCCTTGGTCCACGTGAAGGGTCCGGCGTGCTCATTGTCGTTGGTCGGAAACTGCGCGAGAAACGCGCGCAGCGAGCGCTTCGAGTGGTCGATGCGGTGGGCGAGCCCTTGTTCGCCGAGGATGCTGAAAAAGCACTCGATCAAATTCACCCACGACGCATGCGTCGGCGTGTAATGGAAGTGCACGTGTGGATGCCGCGTGAGCCAGCGCTGCGCGGCAACGTTCTTGTGAATGTTCAGATCGTCGAGGACGACATGGAGATCCCGGGCGGGAAACGCGGCGACCACGTCATTCATGAACGCGAGGAAATTCGCCGACGTGCGACGGTCCTTGACATGCCCCACCACCCGCCCACTCGCGATTTCGAGACCGGCGAGCAGCGCCTGCGTGCCATGCCGTACGTATTCGTTCGTCCACGTCTGCGGACGCTCGGCCCGAAGCGGCAGTCCAGGCTGCGTGCGATCCAGCGCCTGAATGCCGCTCTTCTCGTCCACGCACAGGACCAGCGCGTTGTCGGGCGGATGCAGGTACAAGCCGACCATGTCGAGTAACTTGGCTTCGAAGTCAGGATCTGGACTGAACGTAAACGTCCGGAGGCGATGCGGTTGCAGGTGCGACGCGGTCAACATCTCATGGACCGTCGCCGGAGGCAGCCCGAGATCGCGCGCCAAGGTGCGCACCGTCCAGCGACTGTACGCCTCCGGTTGCTGACACACGCGCTGCTGCACACGCGCCCAGACCTCGTGGCGATGCTTCGGTGGCCGACCCGTCCGCGGGGCATCCTGCAGGCCGTCGAGTCCCTTGATCGCAAGGCATCGACAAGATCTGCTCCAAGACAAACTCCTCCACACAGGGCGAGGAGGGCCGTCGCTTTCGCGTGGGGCCGGCTTTCAGCCGGCCCCGCCCCGCCCGACGGGACGTCGGGCGGGGTGATCCCCGGATCGGACGACGAGGCCACCGACCGCTCGCCGGGATCCCGATACCACACGTGCGCGCGCCGCGGGTGCAGGACGGACGCGAGCCGGTCGCTGACGAGGCGCGACAGCTCGGCAATCGAATCGATCCGACCCACCTCGTCCAGCATGCCGAGCAGCAACTGCTCGCGGTCGTGCTCCCCACGGAAGAACCGGCGATCCAGCGCCAACTCGATCGGCCGCCGAAAGCGCAGCACGAGGCCCGTTGCGGTCAGCCAGTACAGATATGCCTGCGTCTCGCCGGTGAGCTCCGCGATCGTCAGGTGTCGATGGCTCACCAGCGTGTAGACCAGCGCGGCCACCGGCACCGCCATGGCCGCCTGCAGCACACGGCGCGCCAGCAGGTACTGCACCGTGCGCCGTACGACCACCCTGATGTCGAACACCTGGTGCCTCACCACTGAGTACGCAACCGTGACGGGGATGAGCACCGGGAACACGTTCGCAAACGTCCAGGCCGCGCCGGGGAACCGTCCCGTGAGCACCCCGTAGGCGCTCAACACGATCTGCGGCG
Organism: uncultured Bifidobacteriaceae bacterium; assembly: GCA_964505975.1. Classification (GTDB taxonomy): domain Bacteria; phylum Acidobacteriota; class Vicinamibacteria; order Vicinamibacterales; family UBA2999; genus Gp6-AA40. The sequence continues at coordinate 6,604 of CAZDLW010000257.1, forward strand.
TCAGCGCCACGACCGATCCATAGACCACCCACCGCACACGCCTGCGGTGATCAGCGCTGGTCAGCTGGCGGTACGTGCGCGCGACAACGGTCACCATCAGGACCAGGGAGAGGTAGAACACGTTGGTCGCGATGAGCGGCCGCAGCTGGATCACCGACCCGTGCCTCGCGAACAGCTCCGTGGCGCCGCCCACACCGTGCAGCAGCAGCGTGCCCTGCACCCAGAGCCCGAGCAGGAATGGCACGAACCCGACGGCATACATGCCGACGAGAATCCACCGCCAGATGCCGGCCGTCGGCGCGCCGGTGACGAACCGGCTGAAGAAGTGATACCCGAGGACGACGTGCATCGGGTGGAATATGGGGCTCCTCTGCATCACCACGGCGTTGAGGAATACGAGTCCCGTCGTGATCGCGGCGCCGAACGCCAGACGCGCGGCGGGATATTCCGGCCGGGCCCAGCCGATGAACAGCCCGATGAGACACCAGACGAGGCACGCGACGAAGAAGGTGACATGGTTCGCGAGGACGTTCGGCCCCGCCACCACCGGAAGGGACAGCTCCACTCGTTCTCCGCGACGATCGATCTCGAACTGGTAAATCTGCCCGGTGGTAAGAGCACGCCGAGAGAACGTCGTACCCGCCAGGCCGATTGGCGGCAGGCCGTCGAGGCTGACGATTCGGTCGCCCGTCTGGAGGCGGTCGGCCGCCGGCCCGGCCGGATCGACGCTCGCGACGACCCACTGCCCCTCGCGTAGCGCTGCACTCCACCCGAAGGCCGACGTCGCACCGCGCTCGAGGATGAGATGCGACGCCGCGATCGCGAACATCGCCGCGGCGATGAGCGCGGCACACCATACGACGTAGACGAACGGGTGACGCCTCGTGCGGTGCGTCACCGGCTCGGTGTCTTCCCCGTCGAGATCCGGATCGTCATCCGCGTGCGGAAGCGCGGGGGTCCCGTGCGGCGCGGTGGTCGCGAGCACGTCCGCGGTCCCCGCGTCCAGCGGACGTTCGCCGAACGTCCCGGCGGCGTCGTGTCCGGCGAGCAACCGCTCGACCTCGGCGCG
>CAZDLW010000258.1:0-7648 GCA_964505975.1 uncultured Bifidobacteriaceae bacterium
GAGTGGACGACTGCCAATCTGAACGTCAACACGTCGTCATCCTATTGTTACGACGATGCGGAACCGAACTGCCGTCGATATGGCCGTTTGTATACGTGGGAATCGGCGCAGCGAGGATGTCAGTCGCTAGGAGATGGATGGCGGTTGCCGACCGACGACGAGTGGCGTCAGATGGCGAAGCACTATGGTGGAGTTGGGAATGATTCGCCTGACAAGGGTAAAGCGGCGTACACGGCACTCCTGAGCGGAGGGACGTCAGGCTTCAATGCCGTGCTGGGTGGCAATCGCTCCATTGATGGACAGTACGACCGGCTGGAGGCACACGGATTTTACTGGACGGTATCCGAAAACGATCCGATCACCGCACCGTTCTATAACTTCGGCAAAGGCAGTCAAGCGCTCTATCGTCAGCCCCAGGGCCAAAAGCAGATGGCGGTGTCCGTGCGTTGCGTCAGGGAGTGACGGAACGCATTCGACGGTGAGACGCAATTACTCCTGCCTAGTCCTAGTCGCCAAGGGGCGAGTGAAGCGGGCGTTGCGCTCCAGTGACCGTCATAGCCACTCTCGGACTCTGCGGATCAGTTGCCCGCCTCGGCGACGACATTTCCATCCGCGTCGAGCAGTCGCCCGCTGTTGTTCCAGATGTTCTGGCCGGTCCAGCGCAGCAATCCGGGTCCCTCCTACGCCAGCCGTCCGGAGGTGAGAGTGTGATCCGCGCGAGCCGATCGCGCGGTCCCCGGTGAACCCTCGTGCCGGCGCGACCGGCGTGTTCCCTTCCGCATGGACCTGTCGAGCTATCGTCCATCTCTCCTACCGTGGCCGTTCCCGGTGACCACGAACGACATGAGGCTCTGGTAACTGCTACGCACCAGACGGCCGCCGCTATTCATCGTTCTTGGCCGGGCCGCCCCGCAGCGCCTTGACGAAGCTCCGACGCTTCTTCGTCGAGAGCCGCGTCTCGCGCGCGGCGGCATGCGGCTTCGTACGCGTCCGGCGCTTTCGAGGCTTGGCGGCCTTCTCCAGGAGGGCTGCGAGCCTGGCACGCGCCGCTTCGCGATTCCTCGCCTGCGTGCGGTGCTCCCGGCTGTCGATGAGCAGCACGCCGTCAGCCGTGATTCGCTTCCCGGCAAGGGCGATGAGGCGCACCTTCACGGCCTCGGGCAGCGACGAGCCGCGCACGTCGAACCGGAGCTCGACGGCGGTCGCCACCTTATTGACGTTCTGTCCGCCCGGACCTGACGCCCGCACGAAACGCTCGTCCAGATGGTGGCCGTCGAAGTCGATCGTCCGCATGGCATCTCCGATATACCTGATCGACAGTGCGGCACGGCCGCCATCCCTGCCGATCACCTACCGAGGCTGAGGAACGGATGAATCATGCCAACCGACGCGGCACTTCGGCTCGCCCGGAGGTGCGGCGAGTTGAATCGTCGCAGGGTGGACGCGGACGGACCCTCACGACGTGTGGGATGCGCATGGCCGACACGACACTCTGGCCGCCGGCCGATAGCGTGACCCCCGGAAGAGCGAGCGAAGGCTGGTGTCAGTCGAAGCGATAGACCGTGTCGTTCGAGGTCACCACGATCTCGCCGGCAGGGCCGAACGCCACGCCGACGAGCGCGTTGCCCGAGACCACCAGCTCCGGGCTGCCGTTCAAATCGGGCAGCCGGTACAGCCCGCTTGTGCCGGCAAGCGCCTCGACGACGTGAAGGACGCCGTCCGGTGAGAAGGCCACGCCTTGCGGCCGGCCAAAGGATGCCGGCAGCACCCGCACGTCGCCCTGCCGGTCGATGTGGTACACGTGATCGTACGAGCCCAGTGTGGGTGCGCTCACGAACAGCTCCTGGTCCGGGCTCAACGCGAGATGGAACGCGGCAATGCTGGGGGGCACGCTCGCGAATGCCTCGGTCCGGCCGTCGCGCACGCGAAAGATCGTGCCCGACCGATCGCCCACATACATCCAGCCCTCGTCATCGAACGCAATCCCGCAGGCAACGCCCAGGTCCGTGGCAACCTGCTGGCCCTCCCCTTTGTCGTCCACGCGATACACGGAGCCCTCGAAACGGCTGGACACGTACAGGTGTCCGTCCGGGCTGTACGCCATCGACGTGGCGTTGACGATGCCGGACGCAAACGGCTCCCGGGTGCCGGCCCGGGTGACGCGAAAGACGGACACGGGTGTCTGCTCTCCACGCGAACCGCTATAGGTGACGAAGAGGTTGCCGTCGCGGTCGAAGACCGGATTGTCCACCTGGTGCAGGCCGGTGGCCCAGGCTACACCAGCCGACACATAGGCGGTCTCCCCGGGAATGGCGTCCACGCGGACAGGCACGCGCCCACCCTCGACGCCGGCCGGCATGGTGAGCACGAGCCGCGTGCTCGAGGCAAAGATCACCCGCGCCGGCTGGTCGCCAACGGTGGCCGACATGGTGTTGTCGACCGGGAACTCGGATCCGCGGATCACGAGGCGGCCTCCATCCACGGCCCGCAGCGGGTGGATGGAGGTAATCGTCGGACGCGGTGTGGTTGTCGTGCTCACCCTGAACGCTACCCGTCGTCGAGCTCCATGTTCCAGTACAGGTAGTCGCGCCAGCTCTCCGGGGCGTCGCGGATGCCCACGGTGATGCGAACGGCTGGCACAGACTCGGGGCGCCGCGGTGGACGCAGCAGCTTCATGCCGGCCTCGGCCGGCGTGCGTCCGCCCTTTTCGCGGTTGCAGGTGATGCAGCAGGTGACGATGTTCTCCCAGTCCTTGCGGCCGCCCTGCGCCACGGGCACCACGTGATCGAAGGTGAGATCCGCGGTGGAAAACGCCTCGGAGCAGTACTGACACGTGTGCCGGTCGCGCGCGTAGATGTTGGCCCGTGAGAAGGGAACGTAGTCGAAGCGGCGTCTGATGCGGACGAAGCGAAGCAGACGGATGACCGACGGCAGCTTGAGGCTGAACGAAACTGCCCGTATCTCACGGTCGTGGACCGCGATCACCTCCACCTTTCCCTGGCACCAGAGCGTGATCGCCTTCTGCCAGTGCACGACCTTGAGCGGCTCGTACGACGCGTTCAGAAGGAGCGTCTGCTCCATAACGAGACCATGATGCCGGACGGTGGCTCAACTGTCAAGGTTCTGACGCCGTAAACCTTGAGTAATACAGGGGTTACACCTACAATGACGCGGTGCGACATGCGTGGGCGATCGTGGCGATGGCCGTGATGCTGTCGGCGTGTGCCAGCGGACGCCCGGTGCCGCGGCCCTTTCCCGGTGCGCCGCTTCCTCCGTCGGGGGCAGAGGCCGCCGTGGAGGAGACGGAGACGCCGGCGCCGGCTCCCGTGATTGCCACCGCGCTCACGTATCAAGGTGTCCCGTACCGGAACGGCGGCAGCGACCCTGCGGGCTTCGACTGCAGCGGGTTCGTCCAGTGGGTGTTCGCCCGGCACGGCGTGGCGCTGCCGCGCGAGGTCGCGCAGCAGTACCGCGTGGGCGCGCAAGTGGGGCGCGGGCAGATCCAGCCCGGAGACCTGGTGTTCTTCCAGACGGTCGGCCCGGGGGCAACGCACGTCGGGATTGCGCTGGACGAGGATCGGTTCGTTCATGCACCAAGCTCGCGCGGCGTGGTTCGCGTGGAGCGCTACACGAGCATGTATTGGGTGCGCCGGTATGTCGGCGCGCGGCGCGTGGCCGTGGAGCCGGTGCGGGCGGAGTAGCGTCAGGCGGCGCAGAACCTGCCCTTGCGGACGAGCTGTCGCGACGTGTGGGCCATGAACTGGCGCATCACCAGATCGTCCTCCGTGAAGCTCGTGGCCACGCGCGCGATGCGCAGCGGCTCCACGCGGCAGTCGATGCCCTCGGGCGCGGCGGGCTGCGGCTCGAGCACCTCGGTGTAGCGCTGGGGGTACGACGGGAACGTGCGGAACGCCGTGCCCACCACTCCGCCGTAGCGCTCCGTCAATTCCGCGAAGCTGTACTGCAGGAAGTCGTATACCGCCGGGTCCGGATCCGTGCTCAGGTAGCGCTGCACCATGGCCACGACGTCCTCGAAGAACCGCTTGCCATGGCAGTTGGCCGCATAGGTGCCGTCCGCGCGTTCCATGCGGCGGATGCCCGGCTGTTGCGGGTCGATATGGTAAAGCTCGTGCACGATCGTATCGAGCTTGGCAATCCAGTCCGGGTGCCCCGCGTAATGGACCTGCTTGCGCGAGTGGGCCAGGCGCTGATCGCAGAAGCGCGGCAGCGCGAACGACACCATGTAGTCGATCGGCACGCGCCCCACCCGGACGATGGGTGATTTCGTCACGAACCATTCCGAACGCCGCGTGAGGCGGCCCGACGTGCGATCGCGCCAGAAGTAGTAGCCCGGGTCGCTCGGAGGGAGGCAGACGCAATGGCACGTGGCGTAGGCCCCTTCCGAGTGGGTGCGGCCCGCGCGCGCGAAGACGAGCAGCCGGCTCGTGTCGATGAAGGACAGCGTCGGCACGCGCGCGACGAGATCCTCCATGAGCACCGCGAGGCGTTCGGTGTAGTTGATCATTCGGGATGAATGGCTGGGACACACACGCCTGCTGAGCCGCCGGCCTTGAAGGCGTGTGGTGAGTTCAGCAATGGAGGTGTCGAGCAGCGCCGATTATCCGGTGCGCATTTGAACACTGTCAAGCTGAAGCAGTGCTGCACCACGTTGTTTCCTGTTCCGCTGGCACTCGGATCTCTCGGCTGTGTGCCTTGTGAACTTCACCGATGCCAATGTGCGCACAGCGCCTTCGCGCGCGAGTGCACAGAGATGCCCGTTGTGGATCAGTTCCCGTTCGGTGGTCGTGTTGCGGAATCGCCGTGGCGCTCTCAGCGGAATTCGGCAGGCGGTGCCGCCGGCGTGGACGGCCCCATGCGGGAGAGGATGATGCGCTGGCGTTCGGTCAGCCGGGCGGAGGGCCGCGACGGATTCAGCACGCGTGGATTGACGAGCGCGCCCGCGAGCAGCGCCGTCTGCTGGCGCGTGAGCGCCGACGCGGGCACGCCGAAATAGGTGCGCGCCGCGGCGTCGGCGCCCCAGATGCCGTCGCCCCACTCCACGACGTTGAGATAGATCTCGAGGATGCGCGTCTTCGAGAGCGCTGCTTCGAGCCGGCGCGCGATGATGACCTCGCGCAGCTTGCGCACCGGGTCGCGCGACGGCGAGAGATAAAGATTCTTCGCGAGCTGCTGCGTAATGGTGCTGGCGCCGCGAAGTGTTTCGCCGCGGTCGAGTGCCGTCTGCAGGGCCGCGCGAATCTCGTCGAAGTCGATGCCGTCGTGCTGCCAGAAGCGTGCGTCTTCGGCGGTGACGACGGCCCGAGCCAGGTACGGAGAGATCTGCGCGTACGGAACCCATCGCTGGACGTGGCGCAGTTGGCGGCCCTGCTGCGACGCCTCGCGCGCCCGCAGCTCCATGAATGCCGTGGTCGTGGGGTTCACCGTCGCAAGCGGACGGACATCGGGAAGCGTGAGATACACGTAGGCAATCAGCGCGAACGCGATGGCGCCAATGGCCGTGACCGCCCGGCGTACGAAGGACATGGATCGTGGAGCGTGTCTCAGCGAGCCGGCACACGAACCAGCCACGGGGCTCAGCCCCTTGATATCCCCGCTAACCCCCGCGGCTGGTTGCCAGTATCTCTAGGACCGCTATGCGGTCGGGGCAACGAGTACGAAATTCGCGTTCGGGGCCGCACAGCGGTCCAACGGCCGCCGCCGCGTGCGTCCCGGCGCACCGATCATCGCCGGGCCTACCCGCGGACCACGATCTTGATCTGCTCGCCCACCGGCGGGGCAGAGCCGGGATCGCGATTGTTCATGATGGCGAGCGATGCGGCCCCGATGGCGCCGCCGGATCGCTCGGCCATGGCCTCCCACGTATCGCCCTGCCGCACGACGTAGATATCGACGCGATCCGGACGGATGCCTTCGGCCTCGCTGGCCGAGAGCGCGCGGAACGACTGAATCGTGGACGAAAACGCCGGATCCGCCTGCTGGAACACGCCGGGAGCCACGATGCCCGCGAGCAGGTACACGCGGTCGTTGTGGCGGATGTGCGCGGCGCGGCTGGTCACGGCCCCCATGCCTTCGATCTGTCCCTGATACACGCCCACGAACGCTTCCAGCCCGTTGATGGTGGCGCGGTCTCCCTGCACGGCGCGGAAGCCCGCCCCCTGCATGCTGTTGAGCGCGACGTCGCGGATGTTCGCGCCCTGCGGCTGCTGCACCAGTTGGAGCAGCAGGAAGACGTCCGCGCCAGGTGCCTTGGCCACCACCTGCTGCGGGCTGTTGGCGATTTCCCACTTGTCGGGGAAGTCGAGGCGGAACCTGAGCGGCGGATGCAGGAAGGCGTTCTCGCGGATGACGCCCTGATCGGGGTTGTCGCCGAACACCATTCCGTCCACGCGCTGCAGGAGCGCCTCGCGGTTGGTCGCAAGCCCGGTGCGCCCGGCCTTGAGCTGGTCCACGATGGGCTGCACCTCCTTGACGCGCGCGAGCGGCTCGGGGTGCGTTGAGAGCCAGTTGGGAATGCCGCGGCGATTGCCCGACGCTTCGTCCAGCCGGCCCAGCGTGGACAGCATGCCGGGGACGCCGGCCGGGTCCCAGCCGCCGGCAACGGCGTACTGTGCGCCCAGCTCGTCGGATTGCATCTCGGCTTCGCGTCCGTAGCTCAGGAAGAGCAGCCCGAGCGCGGTCTCGGAGAGTTGCCCGAATGGTCGCGCGGCCGGTACGAAGACGCCGAGCGCCACCAGGCCGAGCTGGCCGCCCACCGCGCGCGAATACTGCTGAGCGGAGTGCCGCGCGGTGACATGACCAATCTCGTGGCCCATCACACCCACGAGCTCCGCCTCGTCGTGCAGGAACGCAAGGATGCCGCGCGTGAAGTAGATGAACCCGCCCGGCACGGCAAACGCGTTGATGGCCGGCTGATCGACCACCGCGAACTGCCACGGCAGGTTCGGCCGCTCGGAAAGCTTGGCCAGGCGCAGGCCGATGTCGCTGATGTACTTCTGCAGCGCGGGGTCCTCGTACAGCCCCATTTCCGCCTTGATCTGCGGGTCCATGTCTTGGCCGATGGAGATCTCCTGGGCTTCGCTCATCAGCATGAACTCGCGGCGGCCGGTCACCGGGTTGGTGGCGCACGCCACGAGCAGCGCGAGAAGTGCAACGGAGGTGGTCAGGTTCAGCGATGTTCGAGCTCTCATGTCGATGCCTACTGTCGAGCCGGTTTCCGGTGTCCGTGGATGGCAACGTCAAGCAATCGCCGGCACAATTGTCGTACACGATGCGGGTCTCGTGCCAGCGGGCTTGACGATTGTGTGCGAGGAACCAGCCACGGGCTCCGCCTCTTTGATGTCCCGCCTCTGCTGAAGGCTTCGGCGAGGCTGCCAAGCACGCTTCGCGTGGCGAAGGCGGCCGCTCCGAGCCCCGCGCCTCGTGGCGTTATGTCTTGCCGCGCTTTGCCGGTCGACGCCCTATGACCGCCCGTGCCACGCGGCACGTACGACCGCGTGGTTGACTCAGTCGTGGGGGCCGGCTTCAGAGCTGTTCAGATGACAGCGCCGACCGCGCAATAGCGCTGCGATTCCTGGTGCCGGCGGCCGGGCATGCTGGGCGCCGCGACCTATGACTCGCGCGATCCGGA
>CAZDLW010000259.1:0-7608 GCA_964505975.1 uncultured Bifidobacteriaceae bacterium
GCTCACGAACGTGCTGCCGCGCGCCGGCGCGGCCGAGCAACGGCTCCAGCGCGTCGTCGGCGACGAGACGCCCGTCGACCAACTCCCGCGCATATGGGTCGTCTCCGTCGCGCCCGAGTATTTCACGACACTGGGCGTGCCCCTCATCGAGGGCCGCGACTTCCATGACGGCTACACAGCCGAGTCCGGTGGCGTTGCCATCGTCAACCGGAGGTTCGTCGCGCTATTTTCGCCCGGCGAGCCGGCAGTCGGCCGCCCGGTCGCCGTGGTGAATCCGGCCGTCCAATCAACGCGGACTGCGACGGTCGTCGCCGTGGCCCCCGACATCACTCACCGTGACGAGCGCGATCCAGTGGTGTATCTGCCGCTGGCCGTGACAGCCCCCTCCGCCGTGCAGCTGCTGGTGCGAAGCCGCCTCGAACCGGGCCTCATGACGCCTGCGCTGCGCGCCGTCGTGCTCGCACTGGACCCCAGTCTCCCGGTGTTTCGCGCGACGAGCCTGGAGCGCGCCATCCACGATGCCGGCTGGACTCCGCGCGTTTCCAGCCTGCTCTTCGCAACGCTCCTCCTCATCGTGCTCGCGCTGTCGGGCGTCGGCTTGCACGCGACCACGAGTCAGATGCTCGCTCAACAGAGGAAGGAGCTGGGCATCCGTCTGGCCGTCGGCGCGCGGCCCATCGATCTCTGCCGCGTCGTGGCGCGGCGTGCCGCCGTGCCCGTCACGCTGGGTCTGGTGCTGGGCGTCCCGGGTACCCTGGGATGGATGGGCGCGTTCGGCGCCGAGAACGCGGGAAGCACAACCGGCAATCTGTTCGCGCCCGACGTTCTGCTGTCGATCGCGGTTGTCCTGACGGCCATCATGACGGCGGCGTGCGCACGTCCCCTGTGGCGCGCGGCGCGGCTCGATCCGGTCGCCACGCTGCGTGAGGACTGATCGGGGCATGCTCACCAGGCTTTGCGCCTCCGGAGTGGACGCCCCGTAATCGACGGCAATCGCGTGGACGTCGGGGTTCGCAGCACGCGCGGTCGTCCGTAACCGCATCGTCCGCGGGCAGCAAGCGTCCACGCGCGGCCGTCACTTCCAGCGAGGCTGCGCCTCAGACCCGCGAGCATGTCGGCAGCGGCTCCGCCTCGCTAGCGGCAGTATCTTCTGCCCGCGCTCCGCGCGGGCGAGACGTCTTGAACGGCGGGTCCGAAAACTTGACGCATGTGCAAGGATTCCGACCGTTCAAGCCGTCTAGGGTGCGACAGAAGTCCTCGTCGACTTGAACACCCGCCACATCCACTGCCAAACCCGCACGCTATAATCTGACGGTACAGGTCGAAGGCATGACGGAGCTCCTCGCCAGGCCGCCGAAGTCGAAGCCCGGAGAGCCGGTCTGGGCGCTGGCCCAGTTGTATCCTCCTCAGGGAGCCTGGACCGAACACGAGTATCTCGCGCTGACCGGGCGGCCCGTGCTCGTCGAGTACACGGACGGCCAGATCGAGGTGCTGCCGATGCCGAACGTGCTGCACCAGCGCATCGTCAAGTTCCTCGTGCAGGTCCTCGAGAGTTTCGCCAGGCCCCGGCGGTTGGGCGAAGTGCTGATGGCTCCCTTGCCGATGAGGCTCCGCCAGGACCTGTGGCGCGAGCCGGACGTTCTCCTCTTCGGGCCGGACCAGCTCACTCCGGATGGACGATACCCGACCGGCGCCCGTGTGGTTGTCGAAGTCGTGAGCCCGGACGAGGACTCGGTGGAGCGCGACTACGAGCAGAAGCGTGGCGTCTACGCCGGGGCCGGTATTCCCGAATACTGGATCGTCGATCCGCAAGAGGGCCACGTCGTCGTGCTCACGCTTGCTGGTTCGCGCTACGAGGAGTTCGGCACGTTCCGCTCCGGCGAGACGATCGCGTCGGCATCGCTTCCAGGTCTCCGCATTCCCGCATCCGACGTACTCGCTGGCGGCGTGCCCGCCGAGTAGTGTCCCGTCCGTGTGCATGGCGCGACGGGCGGCCACGACCGGCGTCCGTGCTCGGCAGTCAGTACCCCCCGCGCCGCCACTCGTGAGGAGAGCGGCCCTCCCGTGTCTCCCGCGGACGACGGGCACAACCTGTGACGCGGAAATGCTCGACGCGCGAGCCTCCACGTATAATCGAGATCGTCAGACCGTCAGATGCTGCTGCAACCGGGTAGCCGTCTTGGCCCCTACGCGATCGTGTCCCCGCTCGGATCGGGTGGGATGGGCGAGGTCTATCGCGCGGAGGACACGCGACTGCACCGGACGGTCGCCGTCAAGACCCTGCCCGAGCGATTCCAGTCCGATGCCCAGGCGATTGCGCGGTTCGAGCGGGAAGCCCGCGCGGCCGCGTCGCTGAACCATCCGCACATCTGCACGATCTACGACGTCGGCACGAATCCACCGTCCATCGCGATGGAGCTGCTCGACGGAGAAACGCTCCAGCAGCGCCTGACGCGGGGACCGCTGGATGTCGTGACCGTGGTGGACGTCACGCTCGCCCTGCTCGATGCCCTCGACGCCGCGCACGGCAAGGGCATCCTGCACCGCGACATCAAGCCCGCGAACATCTTCCTCACCGAACGTGGGCCGAAGATCCTCGACTTCGGTCTCGCCAAAGCAGTGTCCAGCACGGCGACGTCGGGCCTGACCGGCGGCATGACTCAGCCGGAATCTGCTCTCACGGGCGAGGGCATTGCCATTGGAACTGTGGCCTACATGTCACCCGAGCAGCTCCGCGGCCAGCCCCTGGACGCGAGGAGCGACCTGTTCTCGCTCGGGCTCGTCCTGTACGAGATGGTCACGGGGCGCCCCGCGTTTGCTGGTGAAACCAGCCCCGTCGTTGCCGCGGCGATTCTGACGGAGACGCCCGTGTTCCCCCGGCACATTCGCGAAGACGTGCCGGTGCGGCTCGAAGACCTGATCCTCGAAACGATCGAGAAGGACCCTCGTGACCGCACTCAGACGGCAGCCGAGCTGCGGGCGGACCTGCGGCGTTTCAGGCGCGATCTCGAATCGGGCGGCACGGCCGTTCGCGAACCGGTTGCGAGAACGTTCAGGACGGTTGCCCCCGTGGCGAATCTCGATCCAACGCATGGCAGCAATGGGAGTGCGGTGGCCGACACCTCGACCCGCGTTGGACGCGCGTGGGTCTCGGGGTTGCCGCTCTTGCCTTGACGATGGCGGTGCTTGGTGTCGTGTGGTGGTCAGGGCAGTTGGCGTCGCCGCGCACGACCTCGAACAAGCTGTTGGAGCATCTGCAGGTTTCTCAGATCACCACCTCCGGGAATGCCTGGCGCCCTGCGTTGTCTCCCGACGGAAGATACGTCGTCTATGTGCGGCGCGACGGGCTGGATCACAGCCTCCGCATGCGCCAGCTCGGTACGGACCGCGACGTCGAGCTTGTTCCCGCACAGCCTGGTCTGACCATCCAGGCGGCCACGGTCACACCGGACGGAAGTTTCGTGGACTTCGTCCGTGGCGAAGGGAGCGCAACGCTCTGGCGCGTCCCGTTTCTTGGAGGCGGCCCCAAGAGGCTCATCGACAATGTGAACAGCCCCATCGGGTGGTCGCCAGACAGCCGGCGTCTGGCGTTCGTACGGTCGGGTTCAGGCGGCTCGTCCGCGCTCATCGTCGCCGAGAGCGATGGCACTTCCCCGAAGACGATCGCCGCATCGAGGACTTCGAGTGGTCATCCGACGGCAAGCGGCTCGCGTTCTGCCCGTTCGAGGACGACGTGGGACATCGTGTTGTTTCGCGCTGTCACGCGTGAGTGAGCGCCAGCGTGCGGCGGCGCCCCGGCGCGGGGCGCCTTTCAGTCTTGCACGGACTACTGCCTTTCAGGCGGTAATCGTTCAGCTCATCGTCTGACCCGCTCCATGACGACGGAGACGGGCCGGCTTATCGTATTGAAGACGGGCGAGTGCGCCTGCGCGAACTGCAACAACTCGTCCAGCGCTTCGTCGCTGGCGTTTGCAGCCGTGATGTCCATTTCAATGCGAATCCCGCTGTAGCCCACGGGCACGTCAGCGAGTGCCAGCAGACCCTGGACGTCGATGTCGCCCACGAGCCTCGTCGACAGCGACTCGATCTCGATGCCGCGCGCGGCCGCGTGCAGCACGGTGGTGGTGGTCACGCACCCGGCGAGCGCGTGCAGGAGGAACTCCACCGGGTTTGCCCCTTCGTTGTGTCCGAGCAGCACTGGCGGCTCTCCGTTCGTGAACTCGAACGGGCGCTCGCGCGACGCGTCCTCGACGCCTGCGCCGTAGAAACTCTGGATGGCCGAGCGGTTCTCGCCGCCGGAGATCCACCGGTTGCGTGCGCGGAACTCGAATCTGGCCAGGGTGGGATCCGCCTTCAGCGCCCCGACGGTCTCGACCATCTGCTGCGTGTCCAGACCGTTGATGGTTGTCCGAGGCTCGGCTGTCGTCATGGTCGGTGACATGGTAGTGCTCCAGTCTTCGTCCGCGACCTCGCGGCGGCATGCCGTGGGCGCGACCTGGACGCCACGATACCGGTCCATCGCGCAGGCCGTAAGATGGGTTCCTGCCACAAACGGGGCTTTCGTGCCAGATGTCGTCGAAGATTGATACGAAGCCGGTCGACACGGCCATTGTCGCGGTTCCAGAAACGGCGGGATCCGCCCTGTACGGAATGCTCGACGTGCTGAGCGTCACGGGCACCGTCTGGCAGACGCTGACGCGGACCGAGCCGATGCCGCCGCCCTTCCGCGTGCGCATCGTCGGCATCGATCGGGAGCGGTTCTGCTGCGGCAACGGCATTCCGGTGGAGCCGGAAGCCGCCATCGACGAAGTGAATCACGCGGACATCGTCATCCTCCCCGAACTGTGGCTCGGCCCCGACGAGCACCTGAAAGGCCGATATCCGGCGCTCATCGCATGGATCCGCGCCCGATACGACGCGGGTGCATGCATCTACTCCGCGTGTTCGGGTGCGCTGATGCTCGCGGAGACCGGACTGCTCGATGGCCGCGACGCCACATCGCACTGGGGATATCAGGACGTCTTCCGGCAACACTACCCGGGCGTGCGGTTCCGGCCCGAGCCGAATCTGTGCTTTGCCGATCCAGCGGCTCGAATCGTGACGGCGGGCGGCACGACGTCGTGGCACGACCTGGCCCTCCACATCATCTCGAGGCACGTCAGCCCAGGCGAGTCGATGCGCATCGCCAAGGTCTACCTGCTGAAGTGGCACGGCGAAGGCCAGCTGCCGTACACGCCCCTCGTTCGGCAGCAGCCGCACACCGACGCCGCCGTCCGCGATTGCGAAACCTGGCTCAGAGAGCATTTCCGGGAGTCCGGCGCCGTCGCCAGAACGGTCGCACACGCGCGGATCCCGGAACGCACGTTGAAGCGGCGCTTCAAACACGCGACGGGCCTGACGATCATCGATTACCTGCAGAATCTCCGGATCGAAGAGGCGAAGCACCTGCTCGAGTCGTCGGACACGGCTGTCGACGACATCTGCTTCGAGATCGGATACGAGGATTCCTCGTTCTTCCGGCGGCTGTTCCGGCAACGGACCGGCGTGCCGCCGGCACAGTATCGCCGCGCGTTTCAGCCGATTCGCCGAACGACCATCGCGGGCCGCCACGGCCCACGGGCCGCGTTCTAGCGTACTGAGTCCGCCCGCCGTGGATGTTTCCGCGCGCCAACGGTCGGTCGTTCACGCTGGCCACCCGGGTGCGCTGAGCCGGCGGCGTGGCAGTGTGGCATTGCCACGCCGTTCGTAAGACGCACGCACAGGATGCTCGAGGCCTCGCTCGATGGAGGGGGAGGTCCCTCGATGTCACTGTCGTGCCGGGGGCCCGTGCCGTCGCAGCGGCCGGAGCGACTCGCGGATCGCGAACGCGCCGATCTCGTTGCCGAGCTTCATTCCCGCGTGCGTCGCAAACCGGAAGTGATAGCCGATGTACACGCGGGAGTCGGCGTTCTCCTGGGCGGCCTCCGAGAAGCGGCGGTAGCAGCGCTCCGAGCCGGCGGGGATCGAGGAGATCGAGGCCATGCAGAACGCGAACCGGTCCGAACCGGTGAACTCGCGCAGGATTCGAGCGGCGGCTGTGCCGAGCACGGAGTGAGTGGATGGGTAGTCTGGCGAGGGCGGTGTGGGCCTCAGCGAATTCCACTCCGGATCCGGCGCGGTGTGTGGATTGCCGTCGCTCTCGCCCTTGCGGATCGCGGTGATCGGACGCCAAAAGGCATACGTTCGCTTCCAGTACCAGCCCGAGATGTACCCGTCTGCCATCGCCATGTTGAGCAGCGTGAACAGCCGGGCGGTATCGTGCAGGTTGGTGTGCGTGCGCGAGGTGTAGATCGCCGCGATGCGGCTCCACCCGAGGTTCGAGGGCTCGAACCAGAAGTGCGCATAGTGGGTCTGATCGGCGGTCCGCGCGCTGCTCGTGTCGGAACCTACGATCTTCACCTCGTTGTAGTCGAGGGCATACCTGTTACTGAGCAGGTGTGGCGGCGGCGTGACGTCGAACTGCTCACGGTTGACCATCGTGAACGGCGTGACGTTCTGCATCTGAGGTTCGACGAGGGACATGAATGCCGGTGGCGTAGGCTCCCATATGCCCGGGTCCGGCTCGGGATCGAACGGGTCGGGGACGTTCATCCCGTCGTTGGCGCGAAAGGCCAGGATGTGCTGCCCGACAGCGGAGCCAAGCGCTACGCCGGCCCCCCTGGCGTGCCCGTGGGGAATCCCGGCCAGCGAAACCTCCAGCTGCGCATCGAGCGCCTCACCGTTGGCGGGGAAGAGCTCGACGAGCACGCGATGCGCCGCGGCCGCTGCGGCGGCAACCGCGCTCGCGCTCGGGTCCTCCAGCCACGAAGCGTATCTCTCGTATTCGGGCACGACACCATTGACCGCATCGTGCATGGCCGCGTGCACGAGGGCCAGCACCCAGGATTGGCGGACCGGGTTCGTTGGCTGTGACGCCGCGATCTGGTGCCAGGTTCGTATCACCTCGCCCGAACGCAGCTCCCGGCGCACGAACCGGGCGTCGGCCTGGCGCCCGAATGCCGTGGGCGAGCCGCGGGACCATGCGACCCATCCGTATGCGACGCCTCCCGGTCGGCCCGACGCCAAGCCGGGTATCTGAGTGCCCGTCGTGGAGTGTTCGCCCGCCTGGAGAGGCACGATGACGAGCGCCGCGCTGACAACCGCAAGGCCCGCCATAGCCGCGCGCAGCCCGTACACCCGACGAGATTGCCCTTGCGGAGATATCGGAATCATGGTGTTCTCCTTGTGCGCCGGGTTAAACCGGCGAGGTGTAGTGAATGAAAGACTCATACGGTGAAGGACTAGCGACCCACACCGACCCCGAGTCATGCGGAGCCGCCTGCGAGGGCGGCGTCGAAGCGTTGACAGGGGCACGTGCGGGCCGGGTATTCAGCCGCGAAAGAACCTCCCTCCGGGGTGCCGACGCTGTAAGGAGAAGCGGAAGGCTCCACTCGGCGCGTCGATATCGCGAGACGCGTCGAGACCTCGCTGGTTGCCTCCTGCTCGCGTGTGTCATCCCTATCCCTTGCGGCGGGTTGGCGTCATCACCTGAGGCAAGAGCCGGATGCGGGAAATCCGCTCGTCCGGATC
>CAZDLW010000260.1:0-7592 GCA_964505975.1 uncultured Bifidobacteriaceae bacterium
ACAAGGGGCACCAGCCCATTCACATCATCGGCGTGCCCCTCGATCTCGGCGGCAGCCATCGCGGCGTCGACATGGGGCCGTCAGCCTTCCGCATTGCCGGCCTGGGCGCGCAGATCGCGGCACTGGGGCGCACGGTCATCGACAAGGGCAACCTGCCGACTCCCATCCGGGAGACGCTGGGCGTGACCGACGCCCGCAGCAAATACGTGCGCGACATCGCCGCCGTCTGCCAGATTCTCTACGACAGCGTGCTCGCGTCGCTCGGGCAGAGTGCGCTCCCGCTGATCCTGGGGGGCGATCACAGTCTTGCGGCCGGCTCGATTGCCGCCAGCGCCAGTTGGGTCCACCGGACGACATCCAAACCCCTGGGCGTGGTCTGGATTGACGCACATGGCGACATGAATACACCGTCCACCACGACCAGCGGCAACGTGCACGGCATGCCACTGGCCGCCCTCCTCGGCCAGGCACCTCACGAGCTGGCCTCGATCGGCGCGACACCCTCCATTCGTCCAGAGCACACCGCGATCGTTGGCGTTCGCAATCTCGACGAGAACGAGAAGGAACAGATTCGCGTCTCGGGCGTACACGTGTTCACGATGAAAGACATCGACCGTGACGGCATCGCGCTCGTGGCCGAACGCGCCATTACAACGGCCGCCGCCGGAACCGGGGGCATGCACGTCTCGTTCGATTTGGATGCCTGCGATCCCACCGTCGCCCCTGGTGTCGGTACGCCCGTGAAGGGTGGACTGGATTATCGAGAAGCACACATGGTGATGGAACTGATCGCGGACTCGGGACGACTTGTCGGACTCGATCTGGTCGAAGTGAATCCAACGCTCGACATCCGCAATGCGACAGCCGAGTTCGGAACGGAGCTCGCGCTCTCAGCGCTGGGCAAACGCATCTTGTAGTGGGCGACGGATGTGGCTGCCCGGGCTGTCGCACTGAGCCGGGCTCGGTGCGTGGCCGCGCCTCCAACCGTTCGAGAAGCCGTGTGAAACCGTGTGCAGACTGCGCGAGGCCTGTGCCGCAGCCTGTATCATTGCTCCTGGATGGCGCGGCCACCGCTGCGGCACGACTGGCCGGAACTCACGGACGAAGAGCTCCTGGACGTTCGCATGGCAGACCTCCCCCTGGTCATCGAGGGAACGCTGGCTGCCCGAATCGCCCGACTGCGCGACGAACTGGAATCGCGCGGCCTCAGCTTCCCGCTGCATTTCTACTTGTCGGACGAGTGGTTCACCACGGACGGTGCCTCGGCCATCGCGATCCCCTTCTACTTGGCGCACCCGCGACTCGAGAAGCTGGAGGAGGCGCAGATGTTCGAGGTGGAGGGCGGCGAACACGAGTGGTGCATGCGCATCCTGCGACACGAGGCGGCCCATGCCATCGACAATGCGTACCGCCTGCGGCTCCGCCGTCTGCGACGCGAGATCTTCGGCCCTCCGTCCACGCCGTATCCCGAGTTCTACACACCGAAGCCGTACAGCAAGAGCTACGTGCTGCACCTGGACTCGTGGTACGCGCAAAGCCATCCCGACGAGGACTTCGCCGAAACATTCGCCGTGTGGCTGACGCCCAACAGCGAGTGGCGGCAACGCTACGCCGGCTGGCCGGCTCTCAAGAAGCTCGAATACATGGACACGTTGATGCAGTCGCTGCGCGGACAGCCGGCGCGCATCCAGAACGTCGAGGAGGTCGATCCGCTCCCCAGGATTCGCAAGACCCTCCGCCAGCACTACCGGAACAAGCGCCGGCACTACGGCGTGGACCGACCGCACTTCTACGATCGGGACCTGCGCCGCCTGTTCTCGGACGCCCCGGAATTTGCCGCCAACATCACCGCCGCCCAGTTTATCGCGCGCATTCGCCGGCCGGTCCGGCGCGTCGTTGCCGAGTGGACCGGGAGCTACCAGTACACGATCGATCAGGTGCTGGAAGACATGATGGCGCGCAGCCGGGAGCTCAAGCTCCGCCTGGCCGTTCCCGAGGATCAGGCGCGGCAGGAGTTCACCGTGCTCCTGACCGTTCAGACCATGAACTACCTCCACAGCGGAGGCCATCGGTTGTTCCTGTGAAGAAGGCACGCGTCCTCGCCCTCGTGCACGCGCATCTCGTCCCGCCGGCGGACACCGAAGGCGTCGACATCCTCGAGGCCGAGTGGAAGATGGAGTACGACGTCGTCGAGACTCTGCGCGAGAGCGGACACGAGGTGCAGGTGCTCGGCATTCACGACGACCTCGGCGGCATCCGTCCTGCCGCCGAAGCGTTCAAGCCGCACATCATCTTCAACCTGATGGAGGCGTTTGCCGGTGTCACCACGTTCGATCAGAACGTCGTGAGCTATCTGGAGCTGCTGCGGCTGCCGTACACGGGCTGCAACCCACGAGGCCTCATCCTGGCGCGCGACAAGGCGCTCTCCAAGAAGCTCCTGGCCTACCACCGCATTCCCGTGCCCGAGTTCACGGTGGTCCGTCTCGGACGCAAGCCCGTGCTGTCGAAGCGGCTGCGGTTTCCGTTGATCGTGAAGTCCCTCTTCTTCGAAGCGTCGGCAGGCATTTCGCAGGCGTCGGTGGTCGAGAACATGGAGCAACTTGCCCGACGGGTTGCTTTCGTCCACGACAATCTCGGCACCGCCGCCATCGTCGAGCAGTTCGTCGACGGCCGCGAGCTCTATGTGGGCGTGATCGGGAACGAGCGCCTGGACGCCCTCCCGGTGTGGGAGATGTCGTTTGCCCACATGCCGGAGAACCGGTGGAAGATTGCAACCGAGCGGGTGAAATGGAGCACCCAGTACCAGAAGCGGCATGGAATCATGACCGAGAAGGCCGCGCTCGAGGCCGGGATGGCCGAGCGCATCCAGTGGATGGCCAAACGCGCCTGCCGCGCGCTCGATTTGAACGGCTATGCCCGTATCGACGTGCGCATGGACGAGAATGGGCGTGTGTACGTGCTCGAGGCGAATCCCAATCCCAACCTGGCCTACGGGGAGGATTTCGCGGAATCGGCCGAGGTCAGCGGCGTCAGCTACGAGCGCCTCCTGGACAAGATCATTGCGCTCGGGCTCAGGTGGGTTCCCGAGCGGACTGGCTGACCCCAGAAATGTCATCCCCGTGCGTAACAAAGTTGTGTCATCCTCGTAAACATGCTGACGAGCTTCCGTGCGTCGGCGCTCCAGGAGCGCCCGATTTTGACCTCGGAAATCAAGTTCCTCATCAACTCGCCCGTGGGAACACAGGTTCGTGAGTGGGCGCGAGCCCGGCTCTCGCCCGACCCGCACGGTGCCGGCCCCCATCGGGACGAATACCGCATCACCAGCGTGTACCTGGACACCCCCGATGGGCACGTCTTCCACCGACGAGGGTCGTACGCTCGCAGCAAGTACCGACTTCGCCGATACGGCGACGCCCCAACCGCATTCCTGGAACGAAAGCTGCGAACCGGGAACCGGCTGGCCAAGCGACGCACCCGTGTAAGCCTCGAGACCCTCCCGAGTCTCTGGGGCACCACTGCCGAGGGCAACGTCGAGGTCATGGGTGACGCGACCGCGGACGATCCAACACTGTGGTTTCGTCGCCGCGTCGTTCTTCGCCGGCTCCAACCCGTCTGTCAGGTGCAGTACGCTCGGACCGCGAGAGTCGGGGACACGGCGGCCGGCGCACTCCGGCTCACCCTCGACGAGGACGTGACCACCCTGCCCGTGAGCACGTTCGACTTCACCATCGAAACGGGAATACCGATCTTGACGGATCGGATGGTGCTCGAGCTCAAGTATTCGGCGCGGGTACCGGCGCTTTTCAGGCAGTTGATCGAGGAGTTCGGGCTGACGCCGACGGCGGCGTCGAAGTATCGCTTCGCCGTCGAGGCGCTCGGGACCGTGCCCATGCATGCCTGAATTCCTGCGCGATGCGGTGTTGAGCGGTCCGGCGGTGCCGCCGCTCACAATCCTGTTGCGCCTCATCACGGCGATGGCGCTCGGCGGGCTCGTGGCCCTGATCTATCGCCGGACGCGCCCGCCAGCCGAGGTGGCACCGTCGTTCGCAGCCACGCTGGTGCTGCTCGCCATCCTCATTGCCATGGTGACGCAGGTGATCGGCGACAACGTGGCTCGGGCATTCAGCCTTGTCGGCGCCCTCTCCATCGTTCGTTTCCGCACGGTGGTGCGCGACACGCAGGACACGGCCTACGTCATCTTTTCGGTGGCCGTGGGCATGGCCGTGGGCGCGGGTCACTACTGGGTGGCCGCCGCGGGCCTCGGCGTCGTGGCAATTGCCGCCAGAGTCATGAAACCAACGGGCGCTGCCGCCCTGGCGGCGGCGATTCCAATCGAGCTTCACGTACGCGTGGGAATCGGTCATGATCCACGAATACTGCTGGCGCCGGCGCTCGACGAACACACGTCGGGCCGGCGGTTGATGTCGATGGCAACGGGCCGTCAAGGGTTGGCAGTCGATGTCACTTATCGAGCAACGGTTCGAGGCGAAGACGAGGCCGACGCGCTCGTGAGAGTGCTCAACCGGCTGGAGGGGGTCGAAAGCGTCTCACTGCAGCGCACGGCGCCGGACGAGGACGCAGGCCCCTGGAGACCGTGATGATGAACCGTCACATTCCCGCTGTGCTGGTAACGGGCGCCCTCGTGGCATTCGTTACGGTTCCCCTCCACGCCCAATTCGGTTTCGGATGGAACCAGTCTCGCCAGTCGGTCGTCGCCCAGTTCGACAAGGATGGCGACGGGCGTTTGAACGCCGAGGAACGCAAAGCCGCGCGCGAAGCCCTCGGCCAGGGCAGCAGCCGGGGGTTCTCACCCTTCGGGCCGCAGCGCGGCGGGGGCAGAACGGCTACCGGACCGCGCTGGACGCCTGCCGACGTACGACCCCCGTATCCGACGACCTCGCTGTACGACCTCCGGACGCTCCGCACGCTGTTCCTGGACTTCGAGGATGCCGACTGGGAGGACGAGCTTGCGACCTTCTATCGCACCGATGTCGAGGTGCCGGCGACGTTGACGGTTGACGGCAGGACCTACAAGGACGTTGGCGTGCGCTTCAGAGGATCCTCGTCCTTTCGCATGGTCTCACCCGGATACAAGCGCCCCATGCGCCTCTCGCTGGACTTCGTGCACGACAATCTGAACTTTCGCGGGTACACCACGCTCAATCTGCTGAACGGGATGAACGATCCGACGTTCCTGCGAACGGTGCTGTATTCGGAGATAGCTCGCCACTACGTGCCGACGGCAAAGGCGAATTTCGTGCGGTTGGTTATCAACGGTGAGAGCTGGGGCATCTACACGAATCTTCAGCAGTTCAATCGCGATTTCGTTCAGGAATGGTTCAAGGTCCGTCGTGGTGAGCGCTGGAGGGCTCCCGGGAGCCCGAACGGACGCGCCGGGCTCGAGTACCTCGGCGAGAACCCCGCGCGCTACAAATCGCTGTTCGAGATTCGAAGCGCGGACGACGAGGAGTCGTGGGCCGCGCTCATTCAGCTCACGAAGATCCTGAACGAGACACCTCTGGATCAGCTCGAGCGCGCGCTGGGCCCGGTCCTCGACATCGACGGTGCGCTGAAGTTTCTGGCCCTGGACGTGGCGCTCGTCAACAGCGACGGCTACTGGTCCCGTGCGAGCGACTACAACCTCTATCGTGGCGTGAACGGACGCTTCCACATCATTCCGCACGACATCAACGAAGCGCTCGGCGCCGGAGGCGGCGGTTTCAGGGGCGGAGGGCGCAGCGGTCCGGAACTGGACCCGCTCGTGGGGCTCACCGACCCGAGCAAGCCACTGCGGTCGAGGTTGCTCGCCGTGCCGGCGTTGCGAGAACGCTATCTCGGACACGTCCGCGACATCGCGGAGACATGGCTCGACTGGAACAAACTCGAACCCATCGTCCAGGCGAGCCATCGCCTGATCGCAGCCGATGTACGGGCCGATACGCGGAAACTGTACGACGCCGCGGGCTTCGAGGCAGTTGTCGCCGACAGCGGGAATCCGCTCAAGGCGTTCGTCGACCGCCGCCGCGCATACCTGCTGGAGTACACGTCGAGGGCAGGCGCCAGGTAATCGTCGGAGCCGCCGACGTCCGGCTTGCTTGCCCGACGCGAGTCAGCAGATCCAATTCACGCGGGCGCCCGTATCAGGGCGCGATACCACCTGTCGGAAAGGCGGGAGCGACGCTGCCTCCCGCGGAAGCGTCGTGCATACGAGAGATCACACGCGGGTCGTCCACCAGGCGACCGTATCCTGTCGCGCGCAGAAGTGCAGCAGCGGTGCTGCCGGCGGGGCCGCGAGGCCGGCAGCCGCCGCCATCGTGTTCTCGAAGATGCGTGCCTCGGCGGTCTGAAGCAGCCACGGCGGGTGGTGAATATCGACCCGACG
This sequence comes from uncultured Bifidobacteriaceae bacterium, assembly GCA_964505975.1. Lineage (GTDB taxonomy): Bacteria > Acidobacteriota > Vicinamibacteria > Vicinamibacterales > UBA2999 > Gp6-AA40. The sequence goes on from CAZDLW010000260.1 coordinate 6,383, forward strand.
CACACGGGATGATCGGTCCACGGTGTAGAGGCAATACCGCTCGGTGAGAAAGTATTCGAGCGAGTCCGGGCGCGGAAACTGCGCCGCGCCAACTGGTCGATACCAGGCTGTGAACGTTGCACCGCCGTTCGCGGACCTGCGCCTCCTGCTCTCGTACTCGATCCGTCCCTCACGGTGATGCACGGCCATGACCGCCACGTGATAGGGGAGCCCGAACAGCGTCCGCGCTGCCGCCACGGCCAACATGCTGGCGGCATCGAGGCTCAAGAAGAACACACCCGGCCTGTTCCCGACCGTGACATAGGTGCGGACATTCAGTTCCGGAAACGCCGATACCCACGGCAGGGCGGGCACGCCCCGGGGTGCCACGTTCGTCATGCGGAACGGCACGATGCCCAGCCAGCCGCGTCCGTCGTAGGTGTCGACGTGAAGTGCGCCGGGCACCTTCGTCCGCAGTGCTTCGATGTCAATTGGCCAGTGGGCGAACAACACATCGTGCCAGCTTTGCGTCATCACCCATGGGTGCCGCGGGACGGGCCACGGCCGGTGGCCAGTCCGGTCGAGCATCTCGTAGGGAAAGTCGTATGCCATGATCTAGCGAGCGCCCGCAGGCGCTGCCATCGCGACACATCAGGTCAGAAACTACCCCATACAGCGGGGTAGTTTCTGAGGGAGGCTGCGCCTCAGACCTGCGAGCATGTTGGCAGCGGCTCCGCCTCCCAAGTGGCAGTATCTTCTGCCCGCACTCCGTGCGGGCGAGACGTCTTGAACGGCCGCTGGAAGACTTGACTCATGTGCATGAATTCGGGCCGTTCTAGCGGTCGCCGCCAGGCGACACGCGTCAGCCTTGCTCGTCCGCTGAGAGGGGCGGGTCGGTTCGACAGGGCGTGGGGTTCCAGTGCGAACCGTCCGGCTCCCGTTTGAAGTGCGTGCTCGTGTAGAACGACTGCGCGAGGTACGTCGGATCCTCCACAATCGTGACGACGTGCAGCCATTCGTCCCCGTTCGGATGGGTCGGCAGGCGCGTGATGTGCTCGGTGATGGATGCCCCCTCGCTATAGGGCACACCGTTCTTTCTCAGATAGCCTTCCCGGAAATGCGTCGTCGTCACGCGTAGCGCCCCGCCCTGTGTGAGACGCGCCTGATCGCGCGGAGGCGGCGCACCGCGCAGCCCTCGCCCTCCGCCGCCTGGGACGGGCGGCCCCGCGGG
>CAZDLW010000261.1:0-7564 GCA_964505975.1 uncultured Bifidobacteriaceae bacterium
CGGGCGCGCCCGAAGGCGGCAAGGACCGCACGCCGCGCGACCGCTGTGAGCACCTCTCGTCGCCGTACCGTCGCGAAAGGACAGGTCCAGGCATCGCGCCGTCCCGTCAAGGCCACGTCGCGGAAGGCGCCGTCGAGTTCCGCACGGGCGCACAAACGGCGGTAGCGTGTTGTTGCCGTTCCTGCGGGTCGTCCGCGACAGGCGGGGATACGAGACAACGTACTTGATGCACTGGCCACGCGAGGACCATCGCCAGCGGCCGCATGTAATCTACGTGTTTCGCACGCCAGGAGGCGTTCGAGTCGGGCGGGATGCGCTCGATCCGGACGTGCAGCGACGAATCGAGGTGCAGCACCCGGAGATCGCGTTCGACTGGCGATCCGTCCGCGAGAACCAGCAGGTCATCGAAACCGACGTTGAACCGGGCCGCCGGCGTGTCCGGGGCGGACCAGACGAAGGGGGAGGCGCTCGGAGCGGTGCAGGCGAGCGGCGTGAAACCGGCCGCTCGGCGGCGCCCGAGTCGGTGGACGTGGCGCCGCCGCAACCGCCGGTGCCCGCAGTGGTGCAGGGCGCCACGCCTGCCGATCGCGAGGCGTTTCTGGCCGAGTGGCATACCCGCATCCGCGAACGGGTGCCGGGTCGCACGTCCGATCCGGCTCGACAGGAGGCACTGCTGGCGCTGGCCGAGCGCCTCAATCCGGCGACCTGGACGGATCCGGACAGCGGGTTGCAGCAGGCGTCCGAGGCCCTCCATCGGCTCTCATCAGTATTTGCGAGGCGCCGCCGGCGATCACGCCGGCGGGTGGCGCCCGCTGAAGCGCGGACTGACGAGCGCCTCCCCGAGTCGTGATGCACTGACAGCCCGTGCGCGTGCCTGGCAACGACACGGGTGCACGGCGGCCACCTCACCGTGGCCCGGAGAATCGCGCCTCGATAGCGAGGACTTTGTCGAGTCGACGCCGATGACGAGCGTCGCCGGAGAACGTGGCACCGACAAACGCCTGCACAATGTCGAACGCCAGCGCCGGACCGATGACCCGGGCCCCCAGACACAGGACATTCATGTCGTCGTGTTCGACGGCCTGTCGGGCAGTGTAGGTATCGTGACACACGGCGGCTCTGATGCCGGGGAACTTGTTGGCGGCGATGGAAACCCCGGCTCCGCTGCCACAGACGATGATCCCACGCTCGGCGGCGGCCTCGTGGAGCGCGTTGGCCACGGCTTCGGCCGAGTCCGGGTAGTCGACGGCGGCTGGCGAGTGGGTGCCGAGATCCAGCACGTCGTGGCCCTGCTGGGTGAGCTGGGCCGCGAGTTCCCGCTTCATCTCGAATCCGGCATGGTCGGCACTCAGGGCAAGTCGCATGACTGCCTACTATATGTCCGGGGACGCGCCGCACGCGTCCAAAAGCCGTGAACGGTAGCCCTCTTGGCCGCCTGGTAGACACGTGAGGCACGTGCCTCTGGAAGACGGTTTCGGTCGGGGAGAGCACAGCCTGACACTGTGACGAACACGGCTCTGACCAGGGCCTCGTGAGTCCTGCTATACTCTGGCCTATGCGCATAACCGCTAAGATCTTGACAGTGGGGCTGTTCGCGCTGTTCCTCGGGACGCTTCCGTCCTTGCGGCCGTCGACGGCGCATGCGCAGCAGCCACCTGGTCCCGGTGCACCCACACAGCAGGAGCCGGGGCAGCCCACGTTCCGCGTCACCGTCGATCTGGTCACGACCGACGTGATCGTCCGCGACGGTCGCGGGCAATTCGTGGCCGATATCGCGGCGGAAGAGTTCGAGATTTACGAGGACGGCGTCAGGCAGGAGATCGCCTCGATCGAGTTGATTCACGGCGGACGGGCCTACAGCGTGATGAGCCCTCCCCCGGCGCCGATTCAGGAGGGCATCATCCTTCCCCGCAACCGACCCGCGAGCGATGCGGCCGGCCGCATCTTCATCCTGTTCATCGACGATCTGCACCTCGACTTCCGCAGCACGCCCCGGACGCGCCGGCTCCTCGAGGACATGTTGAAGAGCCTGATTCACGAAGGCGACATGTTCGGCATCGTGACGACCGGCACATCCTCCGTGTCCGAGCAGCTCACGTACGACCGGCAGGTGCTGGAGTCCGCCATCAAGCGGATCACCGGCGGCGGTCTCCGGCCGCGCGAAGTGATTGAAGGCTCGCAGGGCTCCCAGGGGCCGACCGAACTTCGTCATCGCGCACACGTGGCGTTCTCGACGGCGTACGATCTGATGCGCAATCTGGAGCGCGTGCAGAACCGGCGCAAGGCGGTGATCTACGTGAGCAGTGGCTATCACTTCAACCCGTTCCAGCAGGGCCGGATGGAGGAGCTTGCCCGCCGGTTCGGCCTGGGCCAGAACAACGACGACGACTCCGGCACGCAGCCGTCGCCCGTCGAGCAGCTTCAGAGCGATCCGTTCTTCAGAACCCAGCAGAGCTCCCAGATGCTCGCCGAAGCGGATCTGATACGGGAGCTGGCGGAGCTGACGCGCGCGGCGAATCGCGCGAACGCCACCATCTACACGATTGATCCACGCGGTCTCGTGGCAGGTCCCGACATCGACGAAGAAGTCGATATGCGAGACTGGCTCGACTTCGTCCGCGAGACACAGGTGAGCCTGCGTGTCCTCGCCGAAGAGACGGGTGGCTTCGCCGTTGTCAATCAGAACGATCTCAACGCTGGCCTGAAGCGGATTGACAACGAAACGAGCGATTACTACGTGCTGGGGTACTATTCCTCGAACCCGGATCCGCTGCGGCGGACGCGGCGGATTGAGGTGAGGACGACGCGACAGAACCTCGACCTGGTGCACCGGACCTCGTACACGCTGCGTCCTCCACCGCCGCCAGTGCAATAGCGATTGGGTCAGGGGTGCTCCAGCCCCTGACCTCCTTCCTCGTTTCAGTCCCGTGACAGGTCCGGGCCACCGCCTTTCTGGCGGTGAGCTTCCGTAGTCCGATCTGAAATGGGGCCATCTTCATTACCGTGGTAATATGGCGCCATGGCACTCGCGCATTCAAAGGTCACGGCTCAAGGTCAGGTTTCGGTTCCTGCCAGCGTGCGCCAACGACTGGGCGTGGGTCCTGGATCGGTGCTCGAGTGGGATGAAGATGGCGGCCGGGTGATCGTCCGGAGGGCAGGCCGATATTCATCCGAAGACATTCATCGAGTGCTGTTCTCGAAGACACCAAGACGGCGAACCATTGGAGACATGAAGCACGGCATTCGGCAGCACATCCAGAAGCGTCATGCGGGCCGTTGACACCAACGTGCTGGTCAGGCTCATGACGCGAGATGACGCCAGGCAGGTTGCCGTTGCTGAGGCCTTCGTTGCCAATGGGGCATGGGTGCCGCACCTGGCAGTCGCCGAAGCCACGTGGGTGCTGGCCTCCGTCTACGAGCGCACGCCCGCGGCCATCGCGACTGCGCTCGAGATGCTCCTGAGTCACGAACACTTGACGGTCCAGGACTCGGAAGCGGTCGCAGCCGCCGTGGCGCAATTTCGGCAGCAGCCCAAGGTTGGATTCTCCGATTGCCTCATGCTCGAAGTCGCCCGGAAAGCGGGGCACACGCCACTCGGCACCTTTGACCGTGATCTGGGCAATATGGATGACGCGCAACGGCTGTGAATGCAGCGGACACTGACCCACTGTTCTACGCGCGGATCCCTGTCGGTCGATTCGTTCAAACCGGTTTGACAGCCGCTTCGAGCTGCGGCCGCACGTGCTCGAAGACTCGAATCAGCTCGGTGACGCTGCGTGGCAGTCGGCTCATCTTCGGGTAGAGCCAGCCTGTCTGCCGCGTGAGCGAGTGGCCGGCGATGCGGCTGCAGAACAGCTTCTCGTCTCGGACGTCGGCGGCGGCGGCCTGCCAGGGAATGATGCTGATCCCCAGACCACTTCGAACCATCGCCTTGATGATCTCGACGTTCTCGGTCTCCATGATGATCGCCGGCTCGATCCCTTCTCGAGCAAAGAATCCCTCGACCAGGTGCCGCGTGATCGATCCGGTTTCGAACAGCACGAAATGCTGCTTGTCGAGGTCCGAGGGCGTGATGACCGGTTTTCCTGCCAACGGGTGCGTGGGATAGGTGATGAGCAGCAGTTCCTCTTCGAGGACCGGTACGGATACGAGATCGGACGCCTCCACGGGAAGGGTGAGCAGACCGAGGTCGCCCGCGCCCGATCGCAGCATGGCGATCGATCGTTCCGCGCTGCCGACCGTGACCTTCAGTTCGAGGTTGGGGTGCAATCGGCGGACCTCCGCCAGCAGGGTCGGGAACACGTAGAGGCAGACCGTCATTCCGCCAACCAATCGCATGGTGCCGCCGAGCGATTCCTGTTTTTCGGTGATGGCGGAGACGGTGTCCTGCACGTCCTGAAATACGCGGTGACTGAGCTGAAGGAGGGACTCGCCGGCTGACGTGATCCGGATACGGCGGCCGATTCGGTGAAACACCGGTTCCCCCAGCTCTTCTTCGAGAAGAAGCACCTGCCGGCTGATTGCCGACTGCGAGACACGAAGCTTCTCTCCTGCCGCCGTGAAAGAGCCAGTGTCCGCGATGGCTCTGATGATTTCCAGTTGCCGCAGATCCATGGATTCATCCTAAATGCTGTTAGCGCATGGATTCAACAAGATGCATGACTATATCGGGACGAAGGCATGCAGGACCACATCGACCGAGGGCCCTGACAACCACGGTCGCGGGCGCCTGAAGTGGGGAAGTTTGTGGACCGCGCACGGTCCAGACTCATGGGCCGGGTCTGGTGCCGAGGTCCGGGTCGGTGGCTCGTTGAAATGTGGCTGGCGGGCGGGTGGTCTTTGGGGCTGCGGTGGGCGTGTTCGGGCTCACAGATTCATGATCGAGAGTGCCGGAGAGTGCCTCCAACGTCTGAGCGCACCGTCACCCAAGAGAGGAGTGCCCCCGGATCGGCCACGGCCGCACACGGGCAAGACCCGTCAAACGAAGGACGAAAGGAATTCGCCCTCGGTGATGATCAAGACGCGCGGGAGAGCAGGCCCGCCAGCGACGTCATGCGCTCGGGCACAGTGTGATTGCGGCGATGCCCGTGGACGTCGCACTGGCCGCCCTTTTCCTCCACGTAGGTCACCTCGCGACTGGTGGCGAGCTCGCGGTAGCGTCCAATCACACACCCGCAGACGAGTGTCCGGAATCCAAGGAGCCGCACCAGACTCATGGTCGTAGCCTCCAAATGCGCTCGAAGCAAGTGATGTACCGATAGATTGCGGGCTCCGAGGAGAGTTCGCGCGTCAGCGTGCGAGCTGGAAGCCCTGCTCGGCCATCCGTCGACGGTCGGAACGGCCGGAGTTCACGCGCAACGAGTCAGGCTCTGGAGCGGCCGTTCAAGACGTCCTGCCCGCAGGAGAGGCCGGTCAGGTCGGACGGGTTCAACAGGTTCGAGCCTGCGGAAAAGGGTCGCCCCGCCGCCGAACTTCTGTCAATTCCAGACAATCCGCTCGGAACTTCTGGGACGTCAGGTCTCGTACTCGGACTTGAGCGCGCTATAGCTTTCGAGCTCGATCGCCCGTTGACGCATGGCGGCGCCGCGGGCGCGAATCACGCGGACGATGAACGCGACGTGTAGCGCGAGAATCGTCGAGAGCTCCCATGTGGTTGGCCCGGGAAGAACGACCGGGAGCAGATTCGTGATGGTGGCGCCGAGGAATACCGCTGTGAAGAGCGGATCGACCCCCCCACCAGGCAACGCTGGTCCCGTCGCCATGGCAGTTGTTTCCCAGCGCGGACCCTGGCTGCTCGTTTCGTAAAAGACCTGCACGTAGCGGCCGACGCGTTCGACGCCCGCGTGCAGCGCGTAGATGGCCTCGAATCCACCCACCAGTATGGCGAGAGAGAACAGCGCGGCGAGCGGCTGCTCGCTCCACAACACGAGAGTCGTTCCGCCGGCGCTCCAGGCCAGCACCGTCAAGGGCAGGAGGACGATTCGCACCGTGCCCCGAATCGCGATGGTCTGGCGAAGGGATGCGAACTCCACGTCGGTCAGGGGCATCGGTATCTTGGCACTCCTTTGGAATAGCTCAGCTATCCGGGTATACGTGCAGTCCGGGCCGCCTACGCACGATACAGCGAAGCGGGTTCCCGATGCAGGTCGAGTTCTGGAGCCTGCGAACCGGGAACAGGACGTTTCGTGTCGATGTACGCATCAAGGGCGTCGAAAGACCTTGCGCGCTACAGATCGTTTGCTACAATGCCGACACCTTTTCTAAGGATCATTCCCTCAATGGGTTGCGCCTTCATTCGAACTCCCGGGTTGAGAACGACCATGCTCGTGCTGTTCACGGGGGCACTTGGATGTGTCCTGCCCGGCACGGCCGCCATAGCTCACGCCCAGACACAAAAAGCCTCTGCCACGAAGACTCAGAGTCAGCGTGAGGCGGAACAAGCCAGGGCGCGCGCCGCGGCACGGCAGCGAGCGGCCGCTCAACAGCGTGCCCTGCGGGAGGCCGAGGAGCCCCGCTACAAACTCGATGACTCCGGCGCGCTGGTGCCGGACGTCCGGGCGGAAGCAGCCATCATCTACAACCCGGAGACGGGCGAAGTGCTCTGGGAGACGAACTCGAGGCATCAGCGGTCGATTGCCAGTATCACGAAGGTCATGACCGCCGTGGTCCTGCTCGAGGACCAGTCGGATCTGTCGCAGACGGTCACCGTCAGCGCCAACGACGTGTCTCGCGCGTCTGTCACCTATCTACGTCAGGGCGACGTGATCACCAGAGAGGATCTGCTGCACCTCCTGCTGATTGCGTCGGACAATGCGGCGGCGCGGACGATCGCTCGCACCTCGCCTGGCGGCACACCGGCGTTTGTGGCCCGCATGAATGCCAAGGCGGAGGCACTGGGGCTGACGAGCACCAGGTACGCCGAACCCTCCGGGCTCCTGGCGGCGAACGTGTCCTCGGCCTACGATATCGCCCGCCTGATTACGTATGTGTCCGACGATGAGCGAATCGCCGGCATCACGCGGAAGCAGAACTACACGGCGCGCGCGGGCCGGCGGCAGATCAGCATCCATTCCACGAATCAGCTCGTGCGGCAAGGCGATGTGGAGGTGCAGGCGGGCAAGACCGGCTTCATCCGCATGGCGGGCTATTGTCTGGCCACACTTCTGCGGCTGCCCGAGGGAGGGCCGCAGGTCGCTGTCGTCGTCCTGGGTGCTCCATCCAGCGCGAATCGCTTCTGGGAAACCCGTCACCTCTTCCGATGGTTATCGGCCAAGGCCGACGATCTGCTCGTCGCGCCCCCGGTATTGGAGGCTGCGGGGTTCAGACTCCCCTGAACGGCCTCGGCCGGCTAGAAGCCGGCCCCCACGACTGAAGTCAACCAACCATCCTTCGTACGTGGGGCCACCTTCAGGTGGCCCATGGAGCTGCGGCCGACATGCTCGCGGGGCCGAGGCACAGCCTCGCTAGTGGTGTGTCCACGAAATAGCTGGGCATTCGGCCGCCGCTGCACCCGGCCGGCTGCGTTGCTCCTTCCTCAAATATGGCCAATATTCTCGGTCGTCGC
>CAZDLW010000262.1:0-7437 GCA_964505975.1 uncultured Bifidobacteriaceae bacterium
TGCACGCATAGTGACGGGACTTTTGCTAGAAATCACCGATCCAGGGGACTAGCTGGCGTAGCAATCCGGCCGTGACACAGCTGATCAGGACGATCGATGCGCACGTCGGCGGACAGGTCGTACGACTGATTGTCGAGGGTCTGTCCCGTCCCGTTGGAAAGACGCTGGAGCGGAAGCGCGAGTGGATCAGGCGATACGCTGATGATGTTTGGCGCGCTGCAGTCCTCGAGCCGCGAGGGCACGTCGATATCACGGCCGGGATCCTGACCGACGCTGTTTCACCAGAGGCGCATGCGGGCCTGCTGTTCATGGATGCGGACGGCCACCGTGGCGTGAGCGGCCACGGCATCATTGGTGCGGCAACCATCGCGCTCGAGCGCGGTCTGCTCGCCAATCGGGACGCCGATGACGGAGAGATTGTCCTGGTCTTCGACTGCACATCTGGAACAGTCCCGGTGCGTGCCAGGATCGCGCGCCACGGCAGTCTGCGACGCGTCGATGGCGTGGTGTTCACGGCCGCGCCGTCGTTCGTACACGCTGCCGCGCACCCGGTAGCGTTGGGCGCACGGGAACTGCGCGTCGATATCGCGTTTGGCGGAGTGTTCCACGCGATCGTGGATACCGAGGCGGTCGGCATTCCACTCGAACGATCCCGTGTGCCCGAGCTGCGGCGGCTGGGCGCCGATATCATCCGGGCGTTGAACACGGCGTCACGTGTCGAACATCCGCTCGTGCCCACGCTTGCCGGGATCGACGGCGTTATCTTCACCGGCCCACCGCACGATCCGGAAGCCCACCTCCGAAGTCTCTCCGTGACGGGCAGCGGCCTCGTGAATCGTTCACCAAGTGGCACCGGGACGGCCGCCATCATGGCGGTCCTCGATGCCATGGGTCTGCTGCCGGGCGATCAGCTGTTCGTGCACGAAAGCCTGACCGGCGCGCTGTTTCGGGGCCGCGCCCGCCGCCGGGCGCTTGTCGCCGGTATCGCCGCTCTGGTGACCGAGATCGAGGGCGCCGCCTGGGTCACAGGGGAGCACACGTTGTACGTCGATGACGACGACCCGCTCAGGGAAGGGTTCCGCATCTGACCTGGACGCGCGTCCGGGGACGTCCCGGTCGCCTCTTCCCCGTGCGCGGTTCCCCTTCTACAATTCCAGTCATCCATGCAGTGTCGAAACTCTGCCGTCGTTCGGTGGATCGTGGCTCTCGTCTGTGTGCTCGGCAGCGCCGCGGCGACGCACGCGCACCCGGCACCATTCAGCTATCTGGATCTGGTCTTCCGGGACAACGGGATCGATGGCACGTTGGTGGTGCATGCCATCGACGTGGCGCACGACCTCGAGATCGATCCCGTGGAACGTCTGCTGGAGGACGCAGTAGCCGAGCGCGAGCGCACACGAATCGCGGAGCTGCTGACACCGCGCCTGCTCTTGCGCGCGGATCGCCGGCTGGTTCCGCAGTGGACCAGCCTGGAGGTCCTGCGAGAGGAGCAGGCGCTGCGGCTTCGGTTCCGCATCGCGGACGAACAGCCCGGCGCGTTGACGGTCCACACCAATCTCTTCCCGTACGACCCAAACCATCAGACCTTCGTGAACATCTATGAGGACAACGAGCTGCGGCAGCAGCTCATCTTCAACGTCTTTGCCCGCGAGCACACGTACTACCTCGGTACCACCCAGGGCGTCCTCGCGGTGATGCAGACGTTCATTCCGTCTGGTGTGCACCACATCCTGATCGGCCCCGATCACATCCTCTTTCTCGTGGGCCTGCTGTTGCTTGGTGGGACCCCGTGGTCGCTTGTCAAGATCGTCACGGCGTTCACGCTTGGCCACAGTGTGACCTTGTCGCTGGCGGCGCTCAACATGCTGACGCCCCCGGAGAGTATCGTGGAGCCGGCTATCGCGCTCAGCATCGTCTTCGTGGGTGCCGACAACCTGATGCGTGGAGAAGGGCGCGATTTACGCATGTGGGTCGCGCTCGTGTTCGGCCTGGTGCACGGGTTCGGCTTCGCGTACGTGCTGCGGGAGTTCGGTCTTCCCTCGGAGGCCCTCTTGTGGTCGCTCTTTTCGTTCAACGTTGGCGTGGAGATCGGCCAGCTGGCCGTCGTGCTGATCGTCGCGTCGGCCCTCGCGGCTATTCGACGCCGAAGTGACGTGCTCGGATCGCGGGTCGCGTTCGCTGGCTCGATTCTCGTCGTGTCCGCCGGCACGTACTGGTTCGTCGAGCGCGTGTTCTTTCCCGCGTGACGAGATGGCTCCGCTACTCGTCGTGATGGCACTGAGCGGCGTGATCGCGGGCGAGTCGCCGGGACCTGGCGTCTCCGAGGCACTCGCCCGTGAGCGGGCCGCCGTCATCGGCGATGTGCGGTACGAACTGACGTTCGCGATCCCGGACGATCGCTCCGAGCCCGTACGGGGGCACGCGATTGTCCGGTTTGCGCTCGCCACACCGCATCGGGTCGTCCTGGACTTTGCGCAACCGCCCGATCATGTGCGCGGCGTCAGAATCAACGGGCGCGAGGTAGAGGTCGCTCTTGCGGACGGGCATCTGATCGTCCCGGCAGAAGGGACGCACGCCGGCGGTAACGTCATCGAGGTCGAGTTCGTCGCTGGGGACGAAGCCCTGAACCGCAGCGACGAGTTCCTGTTCACGCTGTTCGTGCCTGCGCGCGCGCATTTGTCCTTCCCCTGCTTCGATCAGCCAGACCTCAAGGGACGATACACGTTGACGCTCGAGGTCCCGCCGGGCTGGCAGGCAATTGGCAACGCGACGGAGACGGGCAGGGAAGGCCGCGAGTCCAGTATGCGGATTCGTTTCGAGGAGACGGCGCCGCTGCCAACATACCTGTTCTCGTTCGTCGCAGGCCGGTTCTCGGTGGAAACGGCGACGCACAACGGCCGCGACTTCAGGATGTTTCATCGCGAAACCGATTCGACGAAGGTGGTGCGCAACCGTGACGCAGTCTTCGATCTTCACGCCGCGGCCCTCGAGTGGCTGGAAGGCTACACGGCCGTTCCGTATCCGTTCTCGAAGTTCGACTTCGTCCTCATCCCTTCCTTCCAGTTCGGCGGCATGGAACACCCCGGCGCGATTCTCTACAACGCGGATCGGCTGCTGCTCGAGGCGTCGGCTACGCAGAACCAGCTGCTCGAACGCGCCAGCGTGATCGCTCACGAGACGGCGCACATGTGGTTCGGCGACCTCGTCACGATGCGGTGGTTCAGCGACGTCTGGATGAAGGAGGTATTCGCGAACTTCATGGCGGCAAAGATCGTGAACCCGTCCTTTCCGGATCTGAATCACGATCTTCGCTTCCTGCTGGCGCATCACCCGGCTGCGTACCAGGTGGATCGCACGCCTGGAACGAACCCGATTCGGCAGCCGCTCGAGAATCTGAACGGCGCGGGCCAGCTGTACGGGCCGATCATCTACCAGAAGGCGCCAATCATGATGCGCCAGCTGGAGCTGATGGTTGGCGAGCAGGTGTTCCGGGACGCCATCCGGGAGTACCTGAAGCGCAACGCGTTCGCGAATGCGAGCTGGCTCGATTTGGTGCGCCTGCTCGATGCGCGCTCCCGTGAGGACCTCGTGTCCTGGAGCCGGACGTGGGTCGAGGAACGGGGGCGCCCGGTCATCGCAACGGAGATACGCACGAACGCACGCGGCCGGTTGTCCGGTCTCACATTGATTGTGCACGATCCGTTGGGGCGGAATCTGATATGGCCGCAACGGTTGCGCGTCGCACTGGGATATCCCGATGCCATCAGGGAGTTCTCGGTGCAGTTGACGCGGCACACGACCCGGATTCGCGGCGTCGGAGGACGGGACCGGCCGCTCTACGTGCTGCCTGGTGCCGGCGGTCTGGGCTACGGTCTGTTCGTGCTCGATGACGCCAGTCGGCGGTATCTACTCGATTCGGTCGAAGGGATCCCCGACGCGCTGACGCGCGGCAGCGCGTGGGTGACGCTGTGGGAGAACATGCTCGAGGGGCACGTGTCGGCCCCGGAATTCGTCCGGGCAGCGATCCGGGCGCTCCCGGAGGAATCCGACGAGCAGAACGCGCAGCGCCTGCTCGCCTACGTCGTGCGCGCGTTCTGGCGCCTCCTGTCGCCCGACGAGCGAGCCGCCGTGACCGCTCCGCTCGAATCGACGCTTCGCGCCGGAATCGATCGGATGGCCACGCAGAGTCAGAAGTCCGCCTGGTTCAATGCGTTTCGGGATTCCGTGCTATCGAGTGAGGGCGTTGTCTGGCTGGAGCGCATCTGGCGGCGCGATGAGCCGATTCCGGGTCTGACGTTTGCCGAAAACGATGAAATCGCGATGGCGCTCGAGCTTGCCGTGCGCGGCGTGCCGGAGTGGGAGTCGATCCTCCGGCTCCAGCACGACCGCATCCAGAACCCGGACCGCAAGCAGCAGTTCGCGTTCGTGATGCCGGCGCTCTCGGCCGATCCCACGGTGCGCGACGCGGCCTTCGAACGCTTCCGGTCGGTGGAGCATCGTCGGCGCGAGACCTGGGTGTTGCAGGCCTTGCAGTATCTCAACCATCCGCTGCGCGAGGCGCACGCGCGTCGTTACATCCTGCCCGCGCTGGAGTTGCTCCTCGAGATTCAGCGGACGGGCGACATCTTCTTCCCCACACGGTGGATGGAGGCCACGTTGTCGGGTCACCGCTCGGTGGAAGCCGCCAACGTCGTGCAGACGTTCCTGGCACAGAATCCCGACTATCCGCAGCGGCTGCGGTGGACGGTGCTCAGCACCGCCGACGAGTTGGTTCGGGTCGCCGCGCGGTGAGCGCGCCCGTACGTGGTCCCTCTGAAGCAGCGCATCAGGAGTCGCGACGCATTACCCAACGAGCCCTGGGCGTGGTGGGGCTCTGAAGCCGGACCCTACGTCGGAGTCGACACGAGGCGCACGGCATAGGTCGTGGCGGAGGTGTTCGTCTCAGGTTCACGAGGCGCCGAGCATCGCCGACGATCGGGGGCGATACGACACGCGTGCGACCTCGGAGTAGGGCACCGGCGCTACCGTTGCCCGTATCTCGGTCTGCGCGTGGCGCTCGACAGTGGGCTTCAACGACCCACGTCCTTCTTCACCCCAGACGATTGTGACGTTCGTACCAGGCTCGCTGTGTTCCACCTCGAGGACTGCGAGCGAGAGCATCGCGCGCTCGTTGTAGGAATAGCCGGTATACGTCGATACTCCAACCGGCGCTCCGTCCTTCAGGACGCTGTCGAAGGGCAGCGTGGCGTAATTGGCCAGCGGCAGGTCGATGTACTTGGCCGTGTCACCACTGGTCTCGAAGAGCGATTTGAACACGCGTGCCACGTCGTCGCCGTCCCACACGAGCGTGACCTTCCGTCGCTTCGGTCGCTCGGCGAAGCGTTCGAGAGCGACGCGACCGACGAAGTCGTGGTCGAACTTGACGAATGGCCCGTAGCCAAGTTCGTACGGGGTCAGGTAGTAATCGGTGATGGAGCTGGCGGAGAGGCTGCCTCCGAGGGACGCGGTCGCTTCATAGCTGTCCTCTCGCAACCACTTGCGGTAGAGCTTCATCTCATCGCCAACATAGATCGCCGGAACCGGTGATGGAATCCAACCGGATTCCAAGGTCGTGGTCGGATAGGCTCTCGATCCCACCTGCCGAATGCCGAACTCTTCGCCAGCCCTTACGATGGCGTCGCAGATCTCGTCGCCCTGATCCCAGGGGCCGAACAGTTCCCATCCGGGTTGCCCGACCATGCCGTGACGCAGCGCCCGAACGTCTCGCCCGGCGATAGAGAACACGTCCATGTGGAAGAAGCGGATGTCCGGTGCCGGTCTTCCGGTGACCTTGGCGATGACGTCGGGGGCATGCGGTCCCTGAACCTGGTACCTGAACGTTCGGCGGCGGCCCTGGTTGACGGCCGAGCGCTCGTCGCGCTCCGCAGACGCGTCGTACCGGCCTGTTTCGATGTGGAACTGCACCCAGTTGTGCGCCGGAGGACGCCCGACGAGGCTGAACGCGTGTTCACCCAGGTGAAACAGGATGGCGTCGCCAATCACGAACCCGTCGTGACTGCATGCCACGAACTGCTTGGCCTGACGGATCGTGAAGTGCTCGAAGCTGTTGACACCGAGATCCGAGAGCAACTTCAAGGCATCCGGGCCCTCAATGTACAAATCCGTCATGTGGTGAGACAGGTTGAGGAGCGCGCAGCTCTCCCGCCACGCGCGCTGTTCGTCTCTCCAGTTCGTGAACTCGGGGCGCACCACCGGAAAGGCGTACGGCCCCGTTCGAGAGTTGCGCAACAGCTCAACGGGATCCCTCACCGTCTGTAGCAGTTCTTCCAGGCTTCGACGATTCATGGCTGTGGCAATCCTCCGCTGGCACAGTGTCCCTGGCTCCAACAATTCCCGAACAGTCCACGGCCAGCACGGTGAACGATCGGGCGGCCGGCCCATCCGTGCGACATTCAACCTAGCAAGGCTCCGCCTCAGACCGGCGAGCATGTCAGAGACGACTTCGCCTCGCTAGGTTGGCAGTATCTCTTGCCCGCACTCCGTGCGGGCGGAGACGCCTTGAACGGCCCGTCCCAAACTTGACTCATTCGTAAGGATTCTGGCCGTTCAAGCCGTCTAGCGGTCTCTCGCGCAAACGATGCGCGTGGGAAGCCCGGATCTTATATCTGCTGCAGCACGGCTTGGCAAGCGCGTACCGTCCCGCCGTCTGTCGATCCATCGCGGTCAGTGGCGATGCTCCTGCCCGTGCCGTGAGAGACCACTCGAGTCAGGTGGTGCACTGGTAGGGTTGTTGCTTTGGACCGCTATGCGGCCCAGAACGAGAAATTTGTACCTCGTTGTGGCGCGTGTCAGGAGAGGCCGCTTAGCGGTCCTAGGCGCGCGAAGCGCGCCAAGCAGATACTGGCAACCAGCCAAGGGGCTGTGTGTCATCGGGATATAAGGGACAGAGCCCCTTGGCTGGCATCAGCCCAACAGGAGGCAGCAACCATGACCGACCCGACCAACCGTCAACCGGACCCGGCGAGTGGAGAACACACGGCAGGTCGCGGCGGCGAGACGTTCAAACGCGAAGGTCCCGAACCGCCGGATCGAGGCACTGGTGACAGCGTCGAGGAGATGAACGAGATCGCTCGGGAAGCCCTGCTCCGCAATATTCGACCGGACCCCTCGGACGACAGCGATCGAAAGGAGTAGGAGGTCCGCGGCCCGCGATGCCGAGTCAGCTACTAGACGGCTTGAACGGTCAGAATCCTTACGAATGAGTCAAGTTTTCGGACCGGCCGTTCAAGACGTCTTGCCCGCACAGAGTGCGGGCAGGAGATACTGCCACTAGCGAGGCGGAGCCGCTGCCAACATGCTCGCGGGTCTGCGGCGCAGCCGCGCTAGCCCATGTTTGCGGGTTTCGGTCGTTCCCGCTGACCAAATGTGCGGAAACCG
>CAZDLW010000263.1:0-7429 GCA_964505975.1 uncultured Bifidobacteriaceae bacterium
GACGGCGTGCTCGCGCCCAGGACGAGTCGTCTGCTGTGATCACGAATGATCCGGGCCTAGCCCTCCGGTTTGCGGGGATTCGATGTGGCACGGGGTACAATCCCGACGAGCCCTTCAGACGGTCGAGCATGTGATGATGGATGGCCGGGTGCTACGCCGCATCACGAGCAAGGGTCTCGTGTGGTCACGCGATGAGTAGCTGGCTTCGGGCCCGGACGCGTTCGTGTGTGGCAGCTGCCGTTCGGATCGCAGCACTGGCGCTGTGCCTGCCGCTCGTCTCGTGTGCCTCCTACAGTTATCTCGCCACAGGTCTTCAACCGGTGCCGGGCACGTGGGGCACCGACCACCGCCACCGGCAGGAGCTGTCGTTTCTCATCTTCGGCGACAGCGGCGTGGGCGGTACGGTGCAAGCCAACATCGGCCGGAGCATGCAGAAGGTCTGCGAAGAGAACGGCTGCGACTTCGCGCTGCTGCTCGGCGACAACATCTACAACACCGGGGTGAAGAGCGTCGACGACCCGCAGTTCCAGACGAAGTTCGACGGGCCGTATGCCGTGCTGGGACGTCTGGACATCTGGGTCGTGCCCGGGAACCACGACTGGAAACGAGCCGAGTCCGTGCAGGCACAAATCCACTACACGAGCCGCAGCGACCGTTGGCGGATGCCGCACAACCACTTCGCTGTACCGTTTCTGCCGGACTGGATTCACATCTACGGTCTGGACACCACGGTGATGGCCGACCTGCCGCGCGAGCGGGATCCGAAGAAGCGCGGAGCACTGGAATTGTCTCAGCAGTCGCAGCTCGCGGCAGCCAGCGACGCACTCTGCGGCGGGCGTGGCTGGAAGTTCCTGTTCGGCCACCATCCCGTCTATTCGGGCGGACAGCACAGTCGCACGTCAGGGGAACGCGGCGTGATACCGGCGCTCGAACAGGCGCTGCTCGAGGGCCTGATCCAGGCGTGCGGCGTCCAGGCGTACTTTGCGGGCCACGACCATCACCAGGAGCACGTGCACGGCCCGGGCTTCGAGCAGATCATCCAAGGGGCGGGCGGCCGCGAATTGCGATCCGTGGAGCGACTCGACGGCCCCGGGCGGTCGCAGGCCTTTGCCGCCAGTCGCCATGGCTTTGGTCTGGTGAAGGTCAACCAGGAGACGATGGCCGTCGAGTTCTACGCCGTCCTGCCCTCTGCAGCCGTTGCGCGGATCTACGGGACTACGTGTCGCAGGGACAACGACACCGTCCGCTGCAGGCGGGATACGCCCTGAGTCGCGTGGGGAACAACCACCGCCTTCCCGAGGCGGTGGTCGTTCACATTGGGCCTTCTGCACCCTGGAGCGAATTCACAGCGTGACGGCGCGGTCGTCGGCGAAGATTCGAGGGCTCAGTATCCGTCGCAGTACGGGCCTTCGCATTCGGGCGGAGCCGCGCCAGAAGTCGCGTTGACAATCCCGACCATGTCCGGATGCAACGAGCAGTGGTAGTGTGCGCCGCCGGACGGTATCTGCACGGGTGGGCTCGTGGCGTTCGGCAGCAGATCGCCTGTCAGGAATGTGCCGTCGCTCAGCCGGATTCTGTGGACCACCGTATCGGTGTTGCGAAACACGAGCATCTGGCCACCCGCGGATGCCGGATTCGGCGAGAACGATTGGGCGCCGGATTGCCCCGCGATGGTGATGGTGAACGCTCCGGGACTTGGCGAGGTCGGTGTCGACGACGAGGAGCCGCAAGCCAACAGCAGGGAGGTGATTGCGGCGGTGGCTGCGGTCGTGAGCAGACGCTGCATGAGATGGATCTCCTGAAGCCCCGCTGGTCCGTCTCGCACACGAGCAAGACGGATACCGGCAGGAATGCAGGAAATTGCGTGTATGACCGTGGCACGGAGTTACCGCCTACGTAACCGCTTACTGTGGCCGTTACCGCCGCGGCTGCCGACCACTCAGCGCCCGCTCGAATCCAGGTGATGCTCCTCAGTCGGTTCGTACGGGGGACTGCCGCATGGCCGGCCGGACCTGAAGGTTTCTCATCAGACGGTGCAGATAGTTTGGATGAAGCTCGAGCAGCCTGGCCGCGGCCGTCACGTTGCCTCCGGCCTCGTCGATGGCTCGTCGCACGAGATCCTTCTTCAGTGCATCGACGGCGTCGTGGTAGGGCCCCACCGCGTGTGTCGAGGTGTCACGGGACGGCGCGACGGTCGTGACATCCCGGAAGTCATCGGTTCCGAGTGTCTGGGACGTGGCGAGGACGACCGCGCGTTCGATGGTGTTCTCCAGCTCGCGCACGTTGCCCGGCCAGTCGTGTGCGCAGAGGCGATCGAGGGCTGCCTGGGTCAGCTCCACTGGCCGGTGCCGTATGGCCGCACCGTACGTCCGGGCGAAGTGCCGTGCGAGCGCCGCAATATCCTCACGGCGCTCGCGGAGCGGGGGCAGATGGAGCGACACGACGTTGAGGCGGTAATACAAGTCCTGCCGGAACGTCCCGTTCCGGATCGCCGACGCCAGGTCCCGGTTGGTTGCCGCGACGAGACGGACGTTCACTCGCACAGGCCGCGTGCCGCCGACGCGTTCGAACTCCTGTTCCTGCAGCGCCCTCAAGAGCTTGGCCTGCAGCGGGACCGGCAGTTCGCCGATCTCGTCGAGGAAGAGCGTTCCACCATCGGCAAGCTCGAAGCGCCCCTTCTTCTGCGCCAGCGCGCCCGTGAAGGCCCCGCGCTCGTGCCCGAACATCTCGCTCTCGAGCAACGATTCGGTGATGGCCGCACAGTTGACGGCCACGAACGGGCGCCCCGCCCGCTGTGAGTTGCGGTGAATGGCGCGGGCGATCAGCTCTTTACCCGTTCCGCTTTCGCCGCTGATCAAGGCCGTGGAGTCAGTGGCGGCGACTCGTCCGACCCGCTGATACAGCGCGCGCATGGCTGTGCTGTCGCCCACCATGTCGTGCTCGAGGTCGAGCTCGGCGTGCAGGCCGCGATTTTCCTGTTCCAGGCGTTCAATGTTCCGCGCGTTGTCGAACGCGATGGCCGCCATGCTGGCCACCAGCATCACGAGGTGCAGGTGACGCTCCGTGAAGCGGTCGCCTGCGTCAGCGTCCGCGTAGAGTGCCCCCAGCACTCGATCGAAGGTGACCAGTGGCGCAACGACCATGCGCCCTCGCATGTCGCGTTGCGTTGCCGACTCAGCGCTTCCAGCCGTCTCGACCGCGTGGGCGCCCGACAGATGAGCCCCACCTGAGGCGAGGACGGCCACGCCGTCGCTCAGCGCACGCGCGAGCAGGGGGCGGCTCACCGGAACGTGTGCCTTTTTTCCGCGGACACGATCACATCCCGACATGGACTCGATGTCGGGCGACGCATCCGCGAGCAGCACCAGCGCTACGCGATCGGCGGGCACGATGTCGAGCAGGAGGTCGAGCAGGGGCGCCTGGAGCGCCACGAGGCCGTGCACGGCGCTGATGGCGGTGCCGATCTTCAGGAGCGGCGCAAGGTCTCGTCCCGTTTCCGACTCGGGGCCGTCGATGCCGGGGCGGGAGTCGTTCAGCAGCAGGTCCTCACGCTTCAGTTCCCGTCTCATCTCCACTGGCTCCGTCTCGTCAACGAGCACGACATGGCCAACCGTGTCGATGTCGCGCTGCAGGAGCAGGAAGACCGACTGGCCTATCGAAATCTCGTCCCCCGACGTGAGCCGCCTGGTAGAACGGCCGGTCGGGAGGCCATTGACGAACACCGGGCTCGCCGCATCGACTCCCGCGATGGTGAAGTGCCCGGCGTGCCGACGGATGATGCAGTGTCGCGAGGAGATCGTAGGGTCCGGCAGCGCAGTCCCGTACGAGGGGTCACGGCCGAGGACCACCTCCCCATGGTCGAGAGGAATGAGGCTGCCTCTGGCAGGTCCGGCAATGCCAACGAGTCGGGATGCCATGCGCGCTGGAACGCGAGATCGGTCGAGTATAGTGCGAGGGCTCGGCGAAACCGCATCGCGTGTAGCCATTCGGATAGGACTCCATCCAAATGGATAGGCATGTCTAGGTGCCCTTCGCGAACGACGCCCCAACGATCCATGTAACTGATTGTCCATGCGCGAGTTGTCGCATGGTCACGCACTTCAGTACGACGGGAGTATATGGCATCGCGATTGCGAACCCTTCTGCCAATTCAGCGAACAGCTCGGTGGGATCGCTGGCAGGGTCGAGAGCCGGCACTCATCGGATTTCCCAGGGACGGCCTGATCCACTCGTCTTGTCGAGGAGGTTGTGATGATGCACTGGCTCCGGCATCCGATCGTGTTCACGGCGGTCGCGTTGACCTTCAGCCTGACCGCACATGCCGGCCAGGCGTCGGAGGCAGCGGAGAAGACGATCCTCACGCCAGAGGAACAGGAGGTCTTCCTGCAGAAGGCCAGGATCCTGAGAGGATCGATGCGCCGGTTGGGAACGGGGGTGACCGATTCACGCCGGGCCACGCTCTCGAACGGTGACGTGACGCACGACGCGCACATCCAGACGGTCGATCAGGCCATGCCCCTGTTCGAGGGGCGGGGGGCGACGGAAGTCAACTTCAAGGATTCGTATCGCTTCAACATCGCCGCGTACCGTCTGGCCCGGCTGATTGGGTTGGACAACGTGCCGGTATCCGTGGAGCGGCGGGTCGATGGCAAGGTCGCCGCCGTCACGTGGTGGGTGGACGACGTGCTGATGGATGAGGAAGCACGGCTGAAGGCACGCACCGTCGGCCCCGATCCCGTACGCTTCAGCCAGCAGATTCAAATCCTGCGCATCTTCGACGAGCTGATACAGAACCGCGACCGCAACCAGGGTAATGTGCTGTGGGACACGGGCTGGAAGATGTGGATGATCGACCATACACGGGCGTTCCGGGTCGGGCGGGAGCTGGTCACTCCAGACAGGCTCGAGCGGTGCGATCGGTCCCTGCTGGATGGCTTGCGCGCGCTGACCGCCGAGGCGATGCGGGGGGCGATGGGCCGATTCCTCTCGCGACAGGAGATCGAGGCGGTACTCGCGCGGCGTGACCTGATTGTGCAGCACTACGAGACGCGCATCGCCGAGCGGGGCGAGGACGCCGTGCTGTTCACGCTCCGCCGGTCCGCGCCCGATGGAGGCGAGTGACTCTTCTCACTCGTGGGAGAGCGTGAAGAGCACCACCTCGTCTCCTCGCTCCGCAATCAGGCGATCGAAGTGGGCCACCAGGAGATCGCGTCGTGCGAGCAGTGCGCGGGTTTCTTCCCTGGTCAGGATGCGTCCCATCACCTGTGTGACGGCGTCTTCGGTGAGACCGCGCAGTCCCTGCAGGACGGCGCGGTCGCAGCGCCTCAGCTCGTTTGGCCGCATCAGCGTCCGTCCGAGCCGGAACGCCCGCGTATGGTCGATCATCCACATCTTCCAGTCGTTCGTCCAGAGAACGTTCCCCTGATTCCGGTCGCGGTTCTGAATCAACTCGTCGAACACGTACATGGTTTGGATCTGCTTGGCGGTGCGATCCGGGTCCGGGCCGACGGTCTGTTGCTTGATTCGCTCGCCTTCGTCCATCAGCACATCGTCCACCCACCAGGTGACCGCGGCCATCCGACCGTTGACGCGCCGCTCCACGGACACCGGCACGTTGTCGAGTCCGATCAGGCGCGCGATCCGGTATCCGGCGATGTTGTATCGGTACGAGTCCCTGAAGTTGACCTCGCTGGCCCGGCCCGCTTCGAACACGGGCCGCGAGATGTCCACGGTCTGGATGTGCGCATCATGTGTGATGACGCCATCTGTGAGTGTCGCGCGGCGTGAATCGGTGACTCCGCTGCCGGCGTTGCGGGTCGAGACGATTCGGGCCTTCAGCAGGAAGGCCTCCATCTGTTCCGGCGTGAGGTCCACCTGCTGCGCCCCCGCGTGGAGCGCCGGCAGCGCGAGCAGGACGACGAAGCACAGGACGCCAGGGAGTCCCCGAAGGCCGAAGGTCATGGACGACCCCTTTCGAAAGTGCCGGACGGCCAGATTCACGGCCAGATTCTACGGTAAATGGCGAGCGCTGCGAAGCGCCATCGCGGGCCCCACGCGATTTGGACAGGTACGGCGTAGAATCCCGGCACAGCGCTGAGCGAGTCAGACCGTGCGCGCGTGATGGAACGGGCTCCGGTTCGCGTGTCGCGGGTGTAGGCTGTGTACCGCGATTGGAAAGTGTTCGCCCCGACGCTCCAAGGGCGGACGGACTGCGAGTGAGCCTCGGGACAGAGTCGTGGCCGCCAGATGAAGCTATCGGCAAAGCGCGTGCTCGGCAGTGTCGTCGACCTGCGAGGCGGGGAGGCCCGGACGGCGTTGCTGCTGTTCGCGTACTCCTTCCTGGCGATGACGTCCTACAACATCCTCCGACCGCTCACACGGTCGGCGTTCATCGAACAGTTCGGGGCCGACAATCTGCCGTACGTGTTGTTCGTCGCGGGCCTCCTCATCGGCGTGCTGATGCACTGGTACAGCAGCGCCGTCCGGTACCTGCCGCGTCAATGGGTCATTCCGATCACCCAGGTGGCGATCGCGGTCGTGCTGGTGCTGTTCTGGGGTCTGCTGCGGACTGGCGCCGAGTGGGTCACGGTGGCCTTCTACTTCCTGGGCCTCATCCTCGGCGTATTCCTCATCAGCCAGTTCTGGACCCTTGCCAACGACGTCTACGACGCGCGACAGGCGAAGCGTCTTTTCGGCTTCATTGGCGGGGGGGCCAGCCTTGGCGGGGCGCTCGGCGCGACGCTGACGACGGTGATCGTGCAACGGATTGGCACCGAGAACATGCTGCTCGTCAGCGCCGCCGTGCTCGTCGCGTGCGCCGCCATTGTGCGGGTGCTCGTTCGCGGGCACGAGGCCGCCAGGGTCGACCTGCACGAGGAGCAGGGCGTTGGCGCCAGCGAGGCGCTCAGGCTCCTTGCCGAATCCCGCCACGTCCGTGTCATCGCCATCGTCATCGGCTTCGCCGCGGCGGGTGCGGCGATCATCGATCAGCAATTGAGCATGGCGGCCGACGCGAATCTGGAGGGACGCGAGGCGATTGCCGCATTCCTGGCCCAGGTCCAGATCTACGTGTCGGTGGCCGGCTTCGTCGTCCAGGTGGGGTTGACGAGCCGCATCCACCGCTCCTTCGGACTCGCCGTGGCACTGCTGCTCCTGCCTGTGGGGCTCGGGGGAACGGCGGTGGTGATCCTGGTGAGCGGCGCGATGTGGGCCGCGGCGGCTGCCAGGGTGTTGGATGCCACGATGCGGTACACGATCGACAAGACGTCGCGAGAGGTGCTGTTCCTGCCCTTGCCGGCGCACTTGAAGGCTCGTGCCAAGCCCTTTATCGACGTTACGGCCGACCGCGTCGCGAAAGCCTTGACGGCGCTCGTCCTGCTCGTCCTGGTCCAGCCCTGGGGACTCGGGCTCGACTGGCGACGCCTGAGCT
>CAZDLW010000264.1:0-7420 GCA_964505975.1 uncultured Bifidobacteriaceae bacterium
GCTGGCCGCCGGCTCCGACGTGGCCCTCGCGACTGCGCGGCCGGCGGCCGGGGGAGGAGGTGTCAGTCCGATTGCCGCGTGCAGGACGTGCCGGCGGTCGGCGTCGAGCGGGAGTCGAAGCGCCACTCCGGCTGGCACGGACTGGAGCTGCCAGAGACCATTGGCATCGCGAATCGCTTCCAGCTCGACGCCAAGTGTGAAGGCCAGCTTCAAGTAATTGTCCCCGTGCCGCATTCGATACTCGACGGCTCCGTCGAGAGCGTGGAACAAGTCGTCGCGCGGTTCGGGCGGGTACGCGACGAGCTGGCCGGCCAACAGGCGACGCTCGGCGAGAAAGGGGTTGTGGAGCCGCAGCTTCCATTCCGGGACACCAAGACGAGTCGACAGGATCGACCAGTCCTCCCCACCCTGGACCGTGGCGAGCTGGATGCGACCCGCGTGATAGCGTAACGATTCGTCGTAGAGCTTGAGGACGGTGCGGTAATATCCCACTCCCAGGACGTACTGGAGCGTTTCCAGAGGGAGCCCACCCGCGCGGCCCACGCGTCCGGGGCCCCCGTTGTAAGCGGCCACGGCCCGGTCCTCACGCCCGAACTGCGCAATCATCTGTGCGAGATATTTCACACCGGCTTCGATATTCGACGACACCCGGAGCTCGCGAAACGTGGCCGGCATGACCTGGAAGTACCCTCGAGCGCCTGCCACGGAAGTCAGATTGGCGTTGCCGCCGGACTCATACAGGCAGATGGCGCGCGCGAGGTCGAAATCCACGCCGTACTGCTCGGCGTATCGCCGGATGTCGTCCTCGATCAGCATGACCTTCCGGTACATCCCGAGGAAGCCGGGCGAGAACTCGTCGAGCGGGAGAATCCCCGGGGGGGCCGTGTCGGCACGTGCGACCACGGGACTCGCGCCGAGCAGACAGACGAGCGCGAGCGCAACAGTCACGGAACTCCGCGAAACAGGCACAGGCACAGTCGGTCTCCGGGTCGTGCGCATCGGTGCTCCTCGCGATGTCGAGCGTACGGACGAAGCGAGATTGTACCCGAGGACGCGCCGTCTCGGACCCAGGATCGGCAGGGAAGGTCCAATGCCGAGATGGCGGCGTAGGAGGGAGGGATTCGGAGCCGCACTTGTGGCCGACCCCCGGCTTCTGTTACAAGCTAACGACCGCCAGCCTGGGACGCGGTGCCCGTAGACGACGAGCGCCGGTCGAAGGCCAGGGACGCGCGGTAACGCCAGGCGGCCGCTGGACGAGCAGGTGCGCGGCTGCTGGAGTGAAAGAGAGACACATGCGCACGCTATGGAAAGTCGCTGTTGTTGCACTGGTCGTCGGCGCGGTTGCGCGCCCGGCGGCCGCGCAGATTGATCTCACGGGCATGTGGGCGCCCATTTTTCACGAGGACCAGGTCGAGCGGATCCCCGGCCCCGATGTGGGCGACTATGCCGGCCTGCCCATCAACGAGGCCGGTCGCTGGCGGGCAGAGACCTGGGATGCGTCTCTGCTCACACTGCCGGAACATCAGTGCAAGCCGCACCCGTCCACCTATGGGTTTCGTGGCGTCGGCACCCTTCGGATCGCGTCGACCATCGATGACGCCACGCAGCGCATCGTGAAGTTGAACACCCACATCCAATGGCAGGAGCAGCGGCGCGAGATTTGGATGGACGGTCGTCCGCACCCTCCCGAGTACGCGGCGCATACATGGCAGGGCTTCTCAACGGGCCATTGGGACGGGGAGGTGCTGGTCGTGCGCACGACCCATCTCAAAGCAGGGTGGATTCGCCGCAACGGTGTCGTCATCAGCGATCGGGCCACGATGACGGAGCGCTTCTACCGTCATGGAGACGTCCTCACGCACGTTTACATGATTGAGGATCCCGTCTATCTGACCGAGCCGCTCATCCGTACCAACGGCTTCCGGCTGACACCCAATCCGAGAATGGACCCGTATCCCTGCCACGCAGCGGTGGAAGTGCCGCGCGAGAAGGGGGACGTTCCCCATCACCTGCCAGGGCAGAACCCGTTTCTCCACGAATACGCGGAGAAGCACAATCTGCCGGTCGCAGCCATGCGCGGAGGCCCCTCGACCGCGCTGCCCGAGTTCATGCGGCAGAGCCCGACAGCCCTGTCCGCGGAGCAGGTTCGCGACGAGGGTGCTCCCGCTCTTGCGCAGTCTCGACAGGACGCGGCCCCGGCATTCCGCACGAGCGGCGGCGTCCAGTCGCTGCACGTCCAGGGAGACGTCTGGATGCTGGTGGGACCAACCGGAAATGCTGCGGTGCAGATTGGGAATGACGGCGTGCTCGTCGTGGACACGATGGCGGAGCCGATGGCCGAGGCGCTCATTGCCGAAATCCGTCGACTGGCGGGGGACAAGCCGATTCGGTACATCCTCAACACGCATGGGCACCCGGACCACTCCGGGGGGAACGCCAGAGTGGCGGAGGCTGGCGAGTCGATCGTGGCGGGCAACTTCGCCGCCCAGGTGGGGGCCGCGGCGGCCAACGCGGCGCAGATCATCGCGCACGAGAACGTCCAGCTGAGAATGAGCCAGCAGCAGGAGAACCAGCCCCCGTTCGAAGCCTGGCCGACCGAGACCTTCTTCACGCCCGAGCACGTGCTGTATTTCAACGGGGAAGCCGTGCAGCTCTTCCATCAGCCGAACGCCCACAGCGACGGCGACGTCATCGTGTTCTTCCGGAGGTCTGACGTGCTCGTGGCCGGCGACGTGTTCGTCACCACGACGTTTCCCGTCATCAACCTGCAGCAGGGCGGCAGCCTGAACGGGATTATCGCCGCGCTCAACCGCATCCTCGACATCACCGTGCCGAAGGAGAAGCAGGAGGGTGGCACCTACGTGATTCCGGGTCACGGCCGCCTGACGGATGAGGCGGACGTGGTGGACTACCGCGACATGCTCACCATCATCCGCGATCGCGTTCAGGATGCGATCGACAAGAGCATGACGCTCGAGCAGGTGAAAGCGGCCGGGCTGGTTCGTGATTACGAAGGTCGTTACGGCGCGACACAAGGATTCTGGACGACGGATGCATTCGTGGAGGCGGCATACCGCAGCCTGAGCCAGCCGCCGGCCGTGTCGTCAACCAGGTGATATCGGGGAGGCATCATATGAGGCAGCGGGTGCATCGAGCGCGCAGCGGGCTCGGCGGATTGCTGGCGGTGTTGCTAGGGGTCGTGGTCATGGGCTCTCGTCCCGATGTCCTGGCCCAGCAGGGGGGTCCCGGCCGGCAGGGAGGACCGGCCCTCTCGCCCTCGGCGTCTGCCCCGATCGATCTCACCGGCTACTGGGTGTCGGTGGTGAACGAGGACTGGCGCTGGCGGATGGTCACGCCGCCAAAGGGCGACTTTGCGAGCGTGCCGCTCAATCCGGAGGGCCAGCGGGTGGGCAACGCCTGGGACGAGTCCCAGGATGGACGATGCGACGCGTACGGCGCGGCCGGCCTGATGCGCATGCCCACGCGTCTGCACATTACCTGGGAGAACGAGCGGACCTTGAAGATCGACACGGACGCGGGGCAACAGACGCGCCGGCTGATGTTCGACGGTGTCGCGCCACGTGGTGGCCGGACACTGCAGGGACATTCGGTCGCGGAATGGCAACGCCCGGCTCCGGCAGGGCGCGGTGCGGCGCCGGCGCCAGGAGGCAGCCTGCGTGTGGTCACCACGAACATGCGCGCCGGCTGGCTGCGCAGGAACGGCGTGCCCTACAGCGAAAACGCCGTGCTGACCGAGCACTTCGACAGGTTCGCCGCACCCAACGGCGAGGAGTGGCTCGTCGTCACGACGATTGTCAACGATCCGACGTACCTCACTCAGGAGTTCGTCACGAGCTCGCACTTCAAGCGTGAGGCGGACGGCTCGAAGTGGAGTCCGACGCCGTGCCGCACTCGGTGATGTCGGCGAGCGTCAGACGGCGGAATGAGCGCCTTATCGATGCGTGAACGGCGCGGCCGCACGTCACAGGGCCTGAGCAGGCGCGGATTCCTCGCCGGTCTCGCCGCCGTTGGCGTACACGTGTCGTCGATGCCCTACCGGCTGGCTGCGCAGTCGCCTGCGGCGTATCGGATCGATGTGCATCAGCATTTCGTGTCGCCCCGGTACCTGACGACGCTGACCGAGAAGAACCAATCCGCGCCAGTGCCGGGACTCGCAGCCTGGCAGGGCTATTCGCCCGGGCGAGCCGTCGAAAACCTCGATCGGCTTGGAATAGCATCCGCGATGCTGTCGATCACGGCGCCGGGCGTCTGGTTTGGCAATGCCGACGAGGCGCGGGCGCTCGCGCGGGAATTGAACGAGTATGCGGCCGCGAACATGGTGGCCGCGCACAAAGGGCGGTTCCGTGTGTTTGCCGTCCTGCCGCTTCCCGACGTCGAGGGCAGCGTGAGGGAGATCGAGTACGCGTTCGATACGCTTGGCGCCGCGGGTGTTGGACTCTTGACCAGTTATGGCGACCGCTGGTTGGGAGATGCGGCGTTCAACCCCGTGTTCGAGGAGTTGAACCGCCGCGCCGCGGTCGTCTATACCCATCCGACCGACGCGGCCTGCTGCCCGAACCCGGTTCCGGGAGTGGCACCGCAGATGCTCGAGTACCCCACCGACACGACCCGCGCCATCGCGAACATCATTGTCAACGGCGCCGCCTCGCGCTATCCCCGGATCCGGTTCGTCTTTTCGCACGCCGGCGGCACCATTACGGCCATCGCGGGGCGATTCCTGGGTGCAGCGGCCAACGGCAATGCACTTGCCGGCCCTGTGGAACCGGATTCGCGACTGCATCATCTGCGGCGCTTCTATTACGACACGGCCGGATCGGCGAACCCCGTGAACATGCGGGCGCTCACGACGCTCGTCCCCACGTCACAGATTGTCTTCGGCACGGACGCCCCATTCGTGGACGGAGCCACGACCGTCGAAGGACTCCGGCACTGCGGCTTCAGTGACGACGAGCTGCGGGCGATCGAGCGCGACAACGCGCTCGGGCTGCTTGGGACATAGTCCCGCTCCTGTCAGCTCTGCCGGTAATGTGGGATTCGATGAGGGCCACCGGAGGGTGGCCCTTCTCGTGGGTCGTTACAACCTCCCGAACGCCGTGCTACACCTTGGCTGGCTCCATTGCCGCCACAACCTTGTCCTTGTTCTTCGCCAGCCAGGCATCGAAGGTCTGCAGCGCCGGATTCAGCGCGCGAGCCGTCTCGAGGTTGCGGTTCGCCATCATCTGCTTGGCAAAGTCCCGATCGGCCTGGAACATGTTGCCCATTTCGTCGGCGCCGGGAAAACCAAAACTCCGGTACACGTCGGCCTCGACCGCGTTGTACTTGACCGGCCCGATGCCGAGGCCCTTGGACAGCTTCTCACCCATTTCGTCGATCGTGAGGAACTCGCCGGCAATGCCGACGGTCTTGCCGTGGTACTGCTCCCCGGCCTTGAAGATGCCGTAAGCGGTCCTGCCAATATCCTCCGCCGCCATGCCAGCCAGTTTCGAGTCGCCCATCGGGAACGTCCAGCTGTACTGACCGTCCTCGCCCTTTTTCGGCGCGAGTCCGAACATGAACAGGTTGTCCCAATAGAAACACGTGACGAGGTAGGTGACCGGCAACCCCTGGAAGTACGCGTTGGCCTCGGCTTTCGCGTCGAAGTGCGGGACGCGGTATTTCTCCTGCAGGAACGGCATCCGCTTGTCGTCCGGCGCCATGAACTGGCGGGTATCCTCGAGCGTGGACCAGATCACGTGCTTCACGCCGGCCGCCTTCGCGGCCTCCGCGATGTTCTTGGCCTGGGCCTTCTCCTTCTCTCCGGAGAAGTGCTCCCAGAAGTTGGTGACGCCGAACACGCCGTGCGCTCCGGCAAATGCCTTCTTCAGGCTCTCGACATCGTCGAGATCGGCCTTGACGACTTCTGCTCCCCTGGCAGCGAGCGCTTTTGCGTTGTCCTTGTCTGGATTGCGGGTGATGGCACGTACGGCGAAGCCGCCACCGGAATCGTCCAGAATCGCGCGCGCGAGCCCTCCGCCCTGCACGCCGGTTGAACCTACCACTGCAATGATTTTCTTGTCGGCCATGTTCAATTCCTCGATTGACGAAAGGGTCCGGATCCCGCCTGCCCTGAAGCCGTGGAGAGCCCGCCGAGAGACGGGCCCAAGCGGGAAGTCGGTCCCTTCGTACTCGTTGCACTCGACCGCATCGCGGTCTCCAGCCGCCCGAACAGCGGCAACCGACACGGGCAATCAGCCGTGAGGCTCCGTGGGATGTCTGCCCTCGACTCCGCTCGGGCGTGTCCTGAGCGACAGTGGGAGGACAAGAGAATGCAGCCTCGTAGCTGGTTGTCGGGTGTGTCGGGACATCAGCCGGATAGTCTATCGCGGATCGGACCGTGCATGGGGCGAGCGGGCGGGCCATTTGCTCTGTCAGCCGCTCGAGCTCGACCTGCTGCGTCGCGTCAACGGTGGCGGTGCGGCTAGCGTATCTGTCAATGGTTTGACAGCGCCGGTCGTTTGCCGGATGCTGTGCCGGTCGTTGTCTGCTGTCCCAGAAGACACCAGGCCTTCTTCCACCCCCAGGAGTGTTGTATGAGTCCTCATCCGAGCAGTCGCGTCCATGCCGAATTGACCCGCCTGTACCGGAGCCACGCCAATGGCGAGATTGGCCGCCGGGAGTTCATGCGTCGCGCCACGGCCCTGGGCGTTGCCGGTGCGGCAGCAGCGACATTGGGCCCCCTGGCGGCCGACGGTGTCGAAGCGGCGGGTCTGGCGCAGCAGGCTGTCGCCGCCGCCGAGCAGATCCCCCTCGACGTGGCTGAGTGGAGCTACATGTGGGTCAACGTGAAGCGCGCGGAGACTGCGCGCGGCGCGTTCGTCGGCGGGCAGCAGATGTACGTCGAGTACATGATTCCTTCGCAGGTGCGCTATCCGTTCCCCATCGTGCTGGTGCATGGAGGCGGAGGGCAGGGCACGGATTGGATGGGAACGCCTGATGGGCGTCCAGGATGGTTCCAGTATCTCGTGCGGGAAGGGTTTCGAGTCTATGTGGTGGACCGCCCTGGTCACGGGCGATCCCCCCGGCATCCGGAGCTGCATGGCGGATTTCCGATGACGGCGGCCGTGCTCGAGAACATCGCGGGACGGTTCACGCCTCCCAGCGCAAACCCGAACGCGGCGGCCAACCAGTATCAAGCCAACCACACGCAGTGGCCGGGACCCGGTCACGTCGGATCGCCCGATCTCGATCAGCTCGTCGCCGGCCAGGGCGGCAGCTACGTCGTTCAGGCGGCCCCTGCCGGTGCGGCTGGGCGTCAGGGTGGTCCTGGCGGGGGGCCTGGCGGCGGCGGGCGCGGGGGTGGGACACTAGCGGGCCCGCCGGTGCCGGCCAATCAGGG
The DNA here is from genome assembly GCA_964505975.1 of uncultured Bifidobacteriaceae bacterium. Taxonomy (GTDB): domain Bacteria; phylum Acidobacteriota; class Vicinamibacteria; order Vicinamibacterales; family UBA2999; genus Gp6-AA40. The sequence continues at coordinate 7,397 of CAZDLW010000264.1, forward strand.
CCCCGCTGGACAGCTCAACGCCCA
>CAZDLW010000265.1:0-7419 GCA_964505975.1 uncultured Bifidobacteriaceae bacterium
GCTGATGTCCACGCCGTGCTCGCGCGCAAGCCGGCGGGCCTTGGGAGAGATGCGGGCACCGGCAACGGAGGCCGAAGGGTCGGGCGCGGTGGTGGCCGCCCCTGCGGCCGCCGCTGGCACCGTCCCCATCTTTCGTCCGGTCTGGGTGGGCGTCGCCGACGACGAAGGCGGAGCCTCACCAGGCTGGACCAGCCACGCAATCGTCTGGCCCACCGGCACGACGTCGCCAACGTTGGCCGTGATGCCAGCCAGGATGCCGTTCCCCTGCGCTTCAACCTCGACGACGGCCTTGTCGGTCTCCACTTCGAGGAGCATCTCGCCTTTCTTGACCTGCTCCCCTTCCTTCTTGAGCCATGAGACGAGCTTACCCGTCTCCTGCGCCATCTCGAGCGCAGGCATTACCACGCTGACTGCCATCGATTGGGGACCTCTGGACCGCTATGCGGCCCGGAACGCGAATCTTGTACTCGTTTGTCGGTCCGCATAGCGGTCCTAGCCGCGCGGAACGCGGCAAAGAGATACTGGCAACCAGCCGAGGGGCTCTGCGGGGATAGCAAGGGGCAGAGCCCCTTGGCTGGTTAGGCTCCGACCTTCTCCCGCTTCTGGACCTCGGCACGCGCGGCGGCGGCCACCATTTCCACGACTTCGGGGTTCGGTGGCGGCTCCAGCTCACGAAGGGTCGGCAGCGTGCCGCCGACGGTCACGAAGGGTGCGCCGGCCACGAGCAGCTCCTCGGCCGGGAATCGTGTGATCACCTCGTGCCCTGTTTCCGTCACGACGATCTCTTCTTCGATGCGGGCGGCGCTCCAGCCGTCGGTGGACGGCCAGAAGGTCTCCAGCGCGAACACCATCCCGGGCTTGATCTCGTGCGGATGCTCCAGCGAGACGAGGCGGCTGATCATCGGCTTTTCCCAGATAGCGAGGCCGATACCATGGCCCATCTGGAGGGCAAACGCCGCTTCTTCGTTCGGGAAACCGAACTCCTGTGCCTTCGGCCAGACCGAGGCCACTTCCGCCGTGGAGCGCCCAGGCCGAATCAGCTCGATGGAGGCGTCCAGGTAATCGCGGCAGCGCCTGTAGGCATCCACCAGCGCGCGCGAGGCCGACGCAATGGCGAAGCAGCGATAGTAGCAGGTGCGGTAGCCCATGTAGGAGTGGAGAACGTCGTAGTAGACCGGGTCGCCCGGCCGCATCACGCGATCCGAGAAGACATGCGGATGCGGACTGCACCGTTCGCCCGAGATCGCGTTGACACCCTCCACGTACTCCGATCCCATGTCGTAGAGGGTCTGAGCCACCAGCGCGACGGCTTCGTTCTCGCGCATTCCCGGCTTCATGGCCCTGTACAGCTCGTAATAGGCTGCATCGACCATGGCGGCCGACTGCGTCAACAGCGAGATCTCGTCCTGTGTCTTGATTTCGCGGGCGTCCGAGAGCAGTTGCTGGCCGTCCACGACGTTGAGGCCTTCCTGCTGCAACGCGAACAGCACCGGCAGCTCCACCACGTCCACGCCGAGCGGTTCCTTGTGGAGCCCTCGCTTCTCCAGCTCGACGCGGATCTTGCGCGCGACGTCCTGCGAACGCCCCATCTCTGGCGACATGGCGCCGCGCATCAGCGGAATGCCGGCACGCGAGCGCTCACCCATCCAGTCGCAGTAGATCTGATGGTGGCGCGCGGCGGACCCGAAGTCCCACAGAATGGGCTCGTCGTTCTGGGGCAACAGGGTGAACCGGCTGATCTTGTCCTGCGCCCATGTGCCGATGTGCGTGGACGTGATGTAGCGGACGTTGTTCATGTCGAAGCACAGCACGGCGCCGAGCTCCGAGTCCGCGAGGAGCTTCTTGACGCGTGCCAGCCGCTCCCGCCGCAGGCGGTCGAAATCGATGCGCCGCTCCCAGTCGACCGCCATCGTACCGAAAGTCTTGATTGCCACTGCGTTCTCCCCCAGGCCTCTGGAACGGCCCTCATCCTGCCCGGCGACACCCGCGCCCGCCCGTCATGACGCTCCGGCCGCTCGATGGCGGCCCGCACGCCAGGCCCGCTGCCGGCCTATGACCGGCAGGTCGTCACCGGTTGCACATCTGCCGCGCGAGATCGACGACCTGCTGCTCGCTCGGCACGGTCGAGTCCTCGAGCGGCGGCGAGAAAGGAATCGGCACGTGCATCGCGCCGAGCCGCCGCACGGGACCATCGAGATCGAAGAACGCGCCCTCCTGGATGATCGACGCCAGCTCGCCGGTCACGCCGTAGCGGTGGTACCCCTCGTCGATCACGATGCAGCGCGACGTCTTCCGGACCGACTCGATGAGCGTCTTCTCGTCGAGCGGCCAGGTCGTACGCGGATCCACGACTTCGGCGCTGATCCCCACTTCTTCCAGCATCTTCGCGGCGCCGAGAGCCACCTGCACCATGCTGCTGAGGGCGACGAGCGTGATGTCCGTGCCTTCGCGCTTCACGTCGGCCACGCCGAACGGAATCACGTAGTCCTCGTCCGGAACGGGTCCTTTCACCTTCCGATAGCTGATCTTGTGCTCGAAGATGACGACCGGGTTGTCGTCGCGCACCGCCGCCTTGAACAACCCCTTCGCATCGTACGGCGTCGACGGCACGACGACTTTCAATCCCGGGATATGGCTCGGCCACGCGTGCAGCGACTGGGAGTGCTGGGCGGCGGACCGCCGGGTCGCCCCCATCGTGGCGCGGATGACCAGCGGAACCTTCCACTTGCCGCCCGACATGTAGTGAATCTTGGCGGCCTGGTTGGCAACCTGATCCATGATGATCATCAGGAAGTCGCCGAACATGATGTCGACGATGGGCCGCAGCCCGGTCATCGCGGCGCCGACGCCGATGCCGGTGAAGCCGGCTTCGGAAATCGGCGTGTCGATGATCCGGTCCTTGCCGAACTCGTCGACGAGACCAGTGAGCACCTTGAACGTGGTGCCGGCTTCGGCGACATCCTCCCCCATCAGGACGACTGTCGGGTCGCGCCGCATCTCCTCGACGATGGCCTCGCGAATGGCGTCGCCGAAAGACAGTTCCCGTACCGCCGTCGCTACGTCAGGCATAGATGTCCTGGTCTACCTTCCCCTGGTCCGGATAGGGCGCATTCACGGCAAACTCCACCGCGGCATCCATCTCCGCGATGAGCTCTTCCTGTATCGCATCGAGCGCAGGACGATCGGCCACGCCGTTGGCCATGAGCCATTCGCCGTGCAGCGTGATCGGATCGCGCTGGGTCACCCATTCCTGCTCTTCGGACTTCGGCCGATAGTAGGCCCGGGCGATGTCGCCGACGTGGTGTCCGTGGTAGCGATAGGTGATGCACTGGAGGAATGCCGGCCCGCCACCCTTGCGGGCCCGCTCGATGTACTTCGACGCCACGGTATACATGTCGCGGACGTTCTGTCCGTCGATCTGCTCGTGGGCCATGCCGAATGCCTGGGCGCGCGCGTTCACGTCGCCCGCCGTCGATTCGGAGAAGTGTGTGTACTCGTTGTACCCGTTGTTCTCGCAGACGAAGATGACAGGAAGCTGCCACAGCTGGGCGAGATTCAACTCTTCGTACAACAGGCCTTGACCGAGCGCACCCTCGCCGAAGAAGCACACCGCCACACGGTCCGATTTCAGGTACTTGGACGCGAACGCCGCCCCCGTGGCGATCCCCGCACTCCCCCCCACAATCGCATTGGCTCCGAGGTTGCCCGTGGCCGGGTCGGCAATGTGCATCGATCCACCTTTGCCCTTGCAGTACCCAACCTCCTTGCCCAGCAGCTCCGCGAACATCAGATGGGGAGCGGCACCCTTGGCCAGGCAATGGCCGTGGCCACGATGCGTGCTCGTGATGTAGTCGTCGGGCCGCAGCGCTTCGCACACACCAACGGCAATCGCCTCTTCCCCGATGTACAGGTGCGCGAGACCCGGCATGAGGGCGCGCGTATAGAGGTCGTTCACCCGCTCCTCGAACAGGCGAATGGCCACCATCTGCCGATACATCCTGATGAGCTTCTCGGTCCCGATGTGCTGCGCGGTCTCCTTCGCGCTCGACGTCGATACCCGCTTCGCTGCGGTGGTCATGCGGACACTCCTGACAGCTGCGCCAGCGCGTGAAACACCGCGGCGTAGTCCTTTTCGGCAAGACCCAGGGACCGGGCTGCCGTGAGCAGTTCGTTCGTGACCGCGCTCGTGGGCAGCGGCACCCCGAGCTGACGCCCAGTCTCGAGCGCCAGGGTCACGTCCTTCTGCATCATGTGCATGTTGAACCAGGCCTCGTCCGGCAGCCCGAGCACGAAGGGGCCCCGGTACTGGAGGAGCGGCGACGCGACAACGCTGTTCGTCAGGACCTCCACCGCCATCTTTCGTGGGATGCCGCTCTTCTCGGCGAGCAGGACACCCTCCGCAAACGCCACCATCTGCACGGCGACGCTGATGTTCACGGCGATCTTCATGGACACCGCCAGGCCATGCGTCCCGACGTAGGTGGCCTTCGCGCCGATGTCCATCAGCAGCGGCTTCACTCGTTCGAAGACGGCCGGGTCGCCACCCACCATCATCGTGAGCTTCCCCTGCTCCAGGGTGAGGATGCTGCCCGACACCGGGACGTCGAGCATCTCGGCCCCCCGCTCCCGGACCTTCGCCGCCAGCGCCTGGCTCGTCGCCGGGCTGACGGTGCTCATATCGATGAATACTTTACCGGGGCCCAGGCCGGCCAGTAAACCGTCGGGGCCGTGCGCAATCCGCTCGAGCGCCGCCGAGTCCGTGACCATCGCAAACGTCACATCGGAGGCCTCCGCCACCGTTCGCGGCGTGTCGGCCCACGCCATGCCACGGTCGATCAGCCACTGTGCTTTGGCCTTCGTCCGGTTATAGCCCGTGACGGTATGCCCCTTGCCCATGAGCCGATCCGCTACCCGCCCGCCCATGGCGCCAAGGCCCACATATCCGAGTTTTGCCATATAGGTCCGTATGAAAAGGGAACAGCCCGTAAGTATTCTCCAGAAGTGGAGGACCACGCAAGGCGACTCTCTCCACGTGGCGGGGGCTCTGCCGATCCGCACGTCGAACGTGTAGAATCGCCAGCAGACCCGTGGGCTCGACAACGCCATGGGCGAGGCGGTCGACCTCGCGCGCTTTCGGCCGCGACGGTGAGTCATCGACCTGCAGGACAGGGAGTACACACATGTTCACGCATCACCATGGGCGCCGGTGGTTCCTGGCGCTGGCCGTACTCTCGCTGGCGAGCGGGATCGTGCTTGCGCAGGCGCAGGACACGAAGCCGTTCGAGCCCCAGGTCGGCCAGCAGGGCAAGGATGTCGTCTGGGTGCCTACCGGGCAGATCCTCGTGGAACAGATGCTCGACATGGCGAACGTCACCGCACAGGACGTCCTCGTCGACCTGGGATCGGGTGACGGCCGTACGGTGATTGCCGCCGCCAAGCGCGGAGCCCGCGCGCTCGGCGTCGAGTACAACCCGGAGATGGTGGAGCTGTCCAGGCAGAACGCGGCACAGGAGGGCGTCTCGTCCAGGGCCACGTTCGTCGAGGGCGACCTGTTCGAGACCGACTTCTCGCAGGCTACCGTGGTCACCTTGTTCCTGCTGCCCGACCTCAACATCAGACTCCGTCCGACCATTCTCGACATGCGGCCCGGAACGCGGGTCGTCTCGAACACGTTCACGATGGGCGAATGGGAACCGGAACAGACAGTGCGCGTGGAGGGCGACTGCCGGAGCTGGTGCACGGCGCTCTTCTGGATCGTGCCGGCCAAGGTGGACGGAACGTGGCGGCTTCCACAGGGGGAACTCGCCATCGACCAGGAATTCCAGATGATTTCAGGAACGCTGCGATCCGGCGGTCGTGCCACCCCCATCGACGGGCGACTGCGCGGAGAGGAGATCAGCTTCACGGCCGGTGCCCAGCAGTACACGGGTCGTGTGACCGGCGGCACGATCCGCGGGACCGTGACGGAGGACGGCCGGAGCCGTGACTGGAGCGCGACGAGGAATCCCTAGATCACTCCAGGCCGCACGCTCGCGCTTGTTCGCGGGCGATGACCGCCTGGTCCCTGTCGCCGTCGCCGTGCGCCATGGCGCCGAGCAGCCGGTCGCGATAGACGTTGAGGCTGGGGAGCGGCACGCGGGCGAGATCGGCTGCGGCCTGGATGAGGGTGGCGTCCTTGTGTCCAACCGTAATCGGTGACCCGACGTTGTCGTAGGTCTGCTCGACCATCGTCTTCCCGTACACCTTGTACGCGGGTGCCGAGAAAAGCCCTTCCGTCATCACGTCGTACAGTACCTGCGCGTCGACGCCGTATTTGCGGACGAGCGAGAAGCCTTCCGCCATCGCGACCATCGCGCACCCGAGCACGAGATTGTTCGCGAGCTTGATGGCGGTGGCGGCCTCTGGCGCCGCGCCGGCCTGAAAGAGACGGCGACCGATCGCCTGGAAGAGCGGATCGCAGCGGCGCACCGCGTCCTCCGGACCTGCGGCCACGATGCCGAGCTGGCCGGCGGCGGCAAGATCGGGCCTGCCGAGCACGGGCGCCGCCACGAGCACCTGTCCTGCTGCGGTGTGGGCAGCCGCCATCTGGCGGATGGCCGCGACGCCGTACGTCCCCATCGCAAGGTGAATGGCGCCTGGGGCGAGCGCATCGCGAAGCCCTCCGGCGCGCACGGTGACGTCAACGACCGTGGCATCCTCGACGAGCATCGTGATCACGACATCACGCCCGTCGCAAACGGCGGCAATCGACTCCGCCGTCCGTGCGCCGGCCGCGGCCAGCGTCTCCATCTGCACCGGGACCACGTCGTGGACAACCAGATCGTGCCCGCTGCCGAGCACGCGGCGGGCCATCCCCTGACCCATACGGCCGAGACCGACGAAGCCGACGTTCATGACACGACACATCTCCTCACGCTGAGATCATCAGATGACGCAGACCGAACGACGGCCTGCACGACGGCGGTGTCCCCTGTTCAACTGGATCTACAGGGCCGCGCCAGCAGGGTGGCCAGGGGCCTCGATCGGCTGGCTCATGAAGCGACGCCGCGCCCTATTCCGCCGGCGGTTGACCGCCCTCGCGAACGACGTGCACCCGCAGCGAAACGGTCACTTCGCGGTGCAGCTTCAGGGGCACCTGGTGCTCGCCGATCACCTTGATCGGCTCCGGGAGAATCAGCCTGCGCCGATCGACCTCGAAGCCCTTGGTCTTGAGCTCCTCGGCGATATCAGACGCCGTGACCGAGCCGTACAACTGCTCGGTCTCTCCCACACGCCGTGTGATGGTGATGTCCACCGAGGTCATCCGCGCCGCCAGCGCTTCGGCCTGCGCACGCTCCTGGGATTCGCGGACCTCCACGATCCGGCGCTCGCGCTCGACGTGCTTCCGGTTGCCCTCGGTCGCCGGTAGCGCCAGCTTCC
>CAZDLW010000266.1:0-7416 GCA_964505975.1 uncultured Bifidobacteriaceae bacterium
TTCCCGCTGTTCTTCCAGGAGAAGCGCGACTTCTTCCTGCAGGGATCCAGCTATTTCGACTTCGGCCGCGATCCGGGACAGGCGATCACGCCGTTCTTCAGCCGCCGCATCGGCCTGGATGCGCAAGGGCAGCCGCAGCCGATTGAGATCGGGGCCAAACTGACGGGACAGACGGGGCCGTTCGACATCGGCGTGCTCCAGGCGCGCACGGCTGAACGCGGAGCCGCAGCCGGCGACGACTTCTCGGTCGTCCGCGTGCGCGGGCGCGCGTTCGAACAGTCGTACTTCGGAGCTCTGTACACACGACGCGCCACGCGGGAGGCGGGCGTCAATGAACGGCATACGGTGGGCGCCGATTTCGCTCTGCGGACGTCGACCTTCCGCGGACGTCAGAATCTCGAGCTGAGCGGGTTCTACGTCTGGACGAGTGCGGCGGACCGGATCGGCGACAGTGCCGCGTACGGCCTCCGCGTGCAATACCCCAACGACCCGTTCCGGACGAACTTCGCGTTCCGCGAGCTGCAGCCCAACTACGACCCGGCGGTCGGCTTCCTGCAGCGCGTCGCATACCGGCGCTGGAATCCCGACGTGGGCTACCGCTGGCGCCCCGCGAATCACCGGTGGGTGCGGGAGCTCGACTTCGAAGCCGACGTCACGGTGCTCACCGATCTCGACAACCGTCTGCTCACGCGCGAAGCCGAGATCACGCCGCTCGATGTCATGTTCCACGACGGCAGCCGTTTGTCGTTGGACGTGACACGCCAGTACGAGCGCCTCGAGGAGCCGTTCGAGATCTCCGACGGCGTGATCCTGCCCGCCGGCGAGTCTTACGACTTCACGCGCTACACGGTCGGGGGGTCGACGGCGGAACAGCGCGTGCTGGCAATCAGCGCGGAAATCGGCCTCGGGCGATTCTTCTCCGGCCGGCGGCAGGAGTACAACGTCGCCGTGGCGATCCGGCCGCGTCGGGGCGTGGCAATCACTCTGCAGGCGGAGCACAACGTGTTGAATCTGGCCGAGGGCAGCTTCGATACCGACGTCCTGCGTGTACGCGGGAACACGCAGTTCAGTCCGTGGCTCTCGCTCGCCAATGACCTCCAGTACGACACTGTCAGCCGCCTGCTCGGCTGGCAGCTCCGGTTCCGCTGGATCCAGCGGCCTGGCAACGACCTGTTCTTTGTCTACGTGCACAACTGGCACGAGATCGAGGAGCTGGGTGTACGACGCTTCACGACGCTCGACAATCGGGCGGCAAGCAAGCTGGTATACACGCTGCGGTTCTGACGCCGACGGCCTGACAGCCGCACGCTGGAAGCCGAGACCTTCAGAAGCGCCCTGAGCCCGTCGTGAGTCAGGCGATTGCGTCAACGGCTCCGGCGGCGTACAGTTACCGCACACACGAGGTGTCGCGATGCATGCGGCGGTACGGGCAGCGGTGTTGAGCCTACTCATCATCGGGGCCGGCGCGTGGCCGGTCCAGGGTCACCATTCGTTTGCGGCCGAGTACGACGCCAACAAGCCGATCACCCTCACGGGCACGCTCGTACGAGTCGACTTCGTGAACCCGCACGCGTGGATCTACGTCAGCGTCGCGGGGGCCGATGGCCGCGAGGTCACGTGGAACGTGGAGATGGGCTCCCCGAACTCGCTCATCCGGCGCGGCTTCACGAGGACAACCGTGGCGGTGGGCACCGAGGTCGTCGTGGAGGGCTACCGCGCCAAGGACGGCTCGCGCACAGTGAACAGCAGCAGCGTGCGGCTGCCGGACGGGCGCCGGCTTTTCACGGGATCACCAGGCACGGGGGCACCCGGGACCGGAGCAGGTCCGGTGCCCTGAACGTCCAGCGGCTCACACGTCGACTCACCAGGATGGCGACCGGACCAGAAGCTCTTCGGGGATGTCGACAGAGCGGGCGGGCACAAGACCTGCTGCTGCGGCACGTATGGAAGACGTGCTGCTCGTGGAATCCTGGGATCACCTGGCCAGGGTGCTGGTGCCCTTCCTCGTGCGGGTCGGGGCGGCTGCCCTGTGCGGCGCCATGATTGGCGTGGAACGGGAGCTCAGGCGAAAGCCGGCAGGCCTCCGCACCACGATGCTGATCTGTATCGGATCGGCGATGTACATGGCAGTGGGGCTGCTCCTCGCGGATGAGGCAGCCCGCACGGACCCGACACGCATCGCGGCACAGGTGGTAACCGGTATCGGCTTCCTGGGCGCTGGGGCCATCATCCAGGCAGGTCGCCATGTCACGGGACTGACGACCGCCGCCACGATCTGGGTCGTCGCAGCGATCGGGCTGGTCGCCGGGGCGGGCTTTCCCGCGCTCGCATTCGTGTCGGCACTCCTGGTCCTGGTGATCCTGGCCGCACTTGGCGTGGTCGAAGGATGGCTGCTTCGCCATACGGGCGCCGGAAGCCGCAATCGTGAAAATGTCTGATTCGACGCCGATCGCACCAGCACCGAGCGTGCTGCACGAGCTCAAGACGCTCGTTCAATCCATGCATCCGGTGGTCGTCATCGAGACCATCGAGGAAGAGCGGGTGGACGACCTGCTTCGAGCGGCCGCCGCGCATCTGCGCATCCCGCTTTTCACATGGACGGTTACGCGAGGGTTGCAACGAATCGACGCGGCCGGGATGATTCACGGCACCGCGGACCCACGCACGCTGCTGCGGCACCTGACAACGTTGACCGTCCAGGGACTCTTCCATCTCAAAGACCTGGGCGCGCATCTCGGAGATGCCGGCGTCGTGAGGGCGTTTCGTGAAGCCGCCCAATCGTGCCGCGCCACCGGTTCCACGATTGTCCTCTCCGGCGGCACCATTGCCCTGCCCACGGAGATCGCACACAAGGCGGTCCCTCTGCATCTCGAGCTCCCAGGGCGCGAGGAACTGCGCCACATGCTTCGGCACGTACTGCACTCCCTCACACAGCAGCACACGATTGAGGTCGCGCTCGGACCCGAGGGCGTAAACCAGGTACTCGACGCGCTCTGCGGCCTCACCGTGAATCAGGCTCGCCAGGCAGTGGCGTGGGCCGTGCTTCAGGACAACCGTCTCTCGGCCGACGACATCCCGCGACTGATCAAGCGCAAAGGGGACACGATTCAGGACGGAGGGCTGCTCGAGTTCTATCCACCAGACGAGAATGCCTTCGAGCTGGGCGGATTCGACCGGCTCAAGGCGTGGCTGGCCCGTGCGCAGGTTGGCTTCACCCCGGAAGCACAGGCGATGGGACTTGCCGCTCCGCGCGGCGTGCTCATCGTGGGTGTCCAGGGGTGCGGCAAGTCCCTTGCCGCCAAGGTTATTGCCAGAACCTGGCACCAGCCTCTGCTGAAACTGGACGCCGGGCGGCTCTACGACAAATACGTCGGCGAAAGCGAGAAGAACCTGCGCAAGGCGTTGGACGTTGCCCAGGCGATCGCCCCGAGTGTGCTGTGGATCGACGAGATTGAAAAGGGCTTCGCCAGCAGCGGCGACGGCGACGGAGGAGTCTCGCGGCGGATGCTCGGGTCATTTCTCACCTGGCTGCAAGAACGCACATCGCCCGTGTTCGTCGCCGCAACCGCCAACGATCTCTCGCTCGTGCCACCAGAGCTCTTGCGCAAGGGCCGCTTCGACGAGATCTTTTTCGTCGACCTCCCTGATACCGCCGAGCGAGACGCGATTGTCCGTATCCACCTGCGGCTTCGCCGACAGAACCACGACGCGTTCGACGTGGCAGCCATCGCCGATGCAACTGAGGGGTTTTCAGGGGCCGAGATCGAGCAGGCGGTCGTGTCCAGCCTCTATCGCGCCCTCCACGAGCGCCGCGTGCCCTCCACGGACCTCGTGCTCGACGAAATCCGGGCGACCACACCACTCTCGGTGACGAGACGTGAGGACATCCAGCGGCTTCGTGAGATCGGCCAGACGCGGTTCGTGCCGGTCCGGTCGCGTGAGGAGGCCGCCTGATGTCAGGTGTCCTCTCGCAGCGCCGGGGATGGCCGCATGCTGTTCAGGCGCAGCCACAGATTCCGGCCGGCAGCCGCCAGCACGGCGTGCCACGACGGCTTTCGCACGACCTTGACCTCCGGGGAACCGCGCCGGCGGTCATCGTGGTCGAACTCGTCGCGGTACGTTGACGGCGCCCCCATGGACCCCGCCATGGCCTGAATGGTCGCACCGGTGCGCCGATCGCCGTGCGGGAACAGACGGCAGAACTCGTTGACCGTCTGGACGGGATCCATGCCGACGGCGCTCGCATACGCCCGAATCCAGGTGCGCGCATACAGGCCCCGCGGCCAGCCCGACAAATCGTTGCGCTCGAGCGCCTCGAGCAGCTCCTGCTTGACACGCGTCTCGCTGGCTATCTGCTCCAGCGACACCTGGTAGCGCTGTCGCTGACGCCGGAGGCGCGTCACGAACATCTCCTGTTGGGTCATTGGGTCTCCCGTGGTGCCCGGGTATGCCGAGCAATTCGCGCACCTCGGGACAGCCGGGGCCGGGTCCGCGCTTCCCGTTCACCGCACGGCACTTACCGTCGACCACCAAATCGTGAGTGGCACCCAGCGTTTCAAAACTGCGGTGAGGGATTACGATCCCGTTCGGGGACGGGCGCCGTCAGGAACCGGCGGAGCTGAGGGCAGGCACGTGTCCTTCGAGGAAGGCCGGCAGCTCGGCAGCAGCAAACTGCAAGCCTGTGTAGAACGGACCGAACTCGGCAAACTTGGCGCTCGCCTCGTCGAACCTCATCTCGTAGATGAGCTTCTTGAAGACGAGCGGATCGTGGGCGAAGAGGTCCACGCCCCACTCCCAGTCGTCGTAGCCGATCGAGCCGGAGATGACCTGCGTCACCTTGCCCGCGTACTGCCTGCCGATCATGCCGTGTTCGCGCATCATCGACGTACGCCGGCCGAAGGTTTCCGCGTACCAGTTCAACGATTCGCCCCGGCGCTTGTTCATCGGGTAAAAGCACACGTAGCGCGCGTGCGGCAACTCGAGGAACAGCCGGCTCGTCACGCGCTGACGCTGCGTCTCCATCTCTGCATCGAATGCCCGCTCGAACTCCTCGCTGCCCGGCGAATGCCTGGATGCAAGTTGCTCGTGCAGTTTGGCCGTCATCTCGTACATCCCCAACTCGACGATCGAGACGTATGACGTGGTGGCCTCGAAGTGATCGTGCAGGGCCGTCCGCGCGATCGCGAGCTGGGCCTGCGCCAGCTCGTCGAAGCTCCGCCGGAAGCAGATGATCATCAAGTCCCCTTTGTGACCGAGCATCTGCACGAACGCGGTGGCGCCGGCGTCGGGCACCGCCACCGCTCGAGCGAGCTCGGCGGCCATCTGGCGGCGGTCGTCGGAGGCAAGCCCGCGCACCTGACTCCACTGAATCCGATACATCAGATGGAGCACGCTCCAGCCTTCCAGCGTTTCCGGGACGAACGGGTTGTGCATGCTAGGCCTCCGTCATCGACTCCCGAGTCCGCGTTCGGCCAGGCTCGGCAAGGGGAGGCACGCTCGATCCGAACATCCTCGCGGCAATCCAGTCCCTCGTGTCGGCCAGGATCTCGTACACGGTCGGGATGACCAGGAGCGTCAGCAGTGTCGACGTCAGCACGCCGCCGATGACGGCAATCCCGAGCGGGGCACGGAAGTCGCCCCCCTCCCCGTAGCCAATGGCCACGGGGATCATACCGGCAATCAACGCGAAGGTCGTCATCAGAATGGGCCGCAACCGCACGCGCCCGGCCTGGATGAGCGCGTCGCGCCGCGCCGCGCCCGCCTCCTCCGACCACTTGGCGAAGTCGATCAGCAGAATGGCGTTCTTGGCCACAATCCCCATCAGCAGCACGACACCTATCATGCTCATGATGTTCAGCGTCTCACCGGTCACGACGAGCGCCAGCATGACGCCGATGAGCGACAGCGGCAGTGACAGCAGAATCGCCAGCGGTTCGAGGAACGACCCGAACTGGACGACGAGGACGAAGTACATGAGCAGCACGGCCACGCCGAGCGCCACGAACATCTGCGTGAAGATCTCCTGCTGGGTCTCGGTCTCGCCTCCCTGCGTGACGGCATAGCCCGGTGGCAATGCCACGTTTCGATCGAGGCGCCCCATGGCATCACCGACGATCTCGGACAGCGGACGCCCTTCCGTGTTGGCTTCGACGTTGATCACACGTTCGCGATTCAGACGGTCGATGCGGGCAGGGCCAATCGCCTCGGTCACCCGTGCCACCTGACCCAGCGGAATCGTGCTCGTCCCGCCCTGCGGCCCGAGGACTACGAGCGGCAGCGCTTCGAGATCGGCGACGACCGAGCGGGACTCGGGAGCCAGACGGACGCGGACGTTTCGCGTCTTCCCGGAGGGGTCCACCCAGTCGCCGACGTCGATGCCAGCGAACGCCGGCCGAAGTGCTTGCGCCACCTGCCCCACTGTCACGCCGATCGATCCGGCCAGGGCCCGATCGATCCGAACGTCGAGCTCGGGCTTCTGGCCCTTGGTGGACAACCCGATGTCCACGGCGCCTGGCACCTCCCGCAGCTCGTCGGCGATCACCGATGCCAGTCGCGCCAGCTCGCCGGCGTCGGGCCCCTGCACCTGCAACTGGATCTGCTTCTCGCCCTCGTTGAAACCGGTTGAGATTGATGCGTCCACGCCGCCCAGACGCGTGAGATCGTTTCGGATGTCGGCGATGACCTGCGCCTGCGTCCGCGACCGGCGGTTCTTCGGACTGAGCTTCACGAACACTCCTCCCTCGTCCACGGCGTCGCCCTGCCCTCCTATCGTGCTGTAGGTGTACAGAACCTCCGGACGCAATCGTGCGATGCGAGCGATCTCTTCGGCTTTGAGGCGGGTGTAGGCCAGGTTGGAGCCCGGCGGCGTCTCGAGCGTGATGCTGAACTCCGACTCGTCCGTATCCGGTGAAAAGGCCGCGCCGACAATCCCGTAGTACGGCAGCGCGAGGGCCACCATGAAGGTGGCAAGCGCAAGACCGACCATAGCCAGGCGATGGTCCAGCGCCCATGCGATGACATTCTTGTAGGCCTCCGCCCGGTGGTCGAACCACCGGTTGAACCGGCCCAGGACACGCGAAATCCAGGAGCGACGCTCCAGCGGCGTATGCGGATCGGGCCAATAGGCGGACAGCATCGGATCCAACGAGAACGAGACGAACAGGGAGACGAGCACGGAGCACGCGATCGTCAGCGCGAACGGCTTGAACCACTGCCCCGCAATCCCTCCGAGAAACGCGATGGGCACGAACACGACGACAATCGACAATGTCGTGGCGGTCACCGCCAGCCCAATCTCATTGGTGCCATCGAATGACGCGCGATAATGTCCCTTTCCCATGTCGATGTGCCGCACGATGTTCTCCCGCACGACAATCGCGTCATCGATGAGAATCCCAATCGCCAGCGAGAGCCCGA
>CAZDLW010000267.1:0-7402 GCA_964505975.1 uncultured Bifidobacteriaceae bacterium
CGCGGTTGCACTCCGGTGGCATCCTCGGCGCGGCGAGCTTCGCGGAGCGCGGCGTCCGGATTGACCCGCAGGTGCCTGGGCACGGATAGTTCCTGCGCCGACACCGCCCCCACGCGTGTGCCGCTCGGCAGGAGCTCGTTGCCGTCCTCGGAGAGCGCGGCGTAGTGGAAGTATCCGCTCGCCGGGTCCTTCACGACCGTGAATCCGTCGAGCGTTTCGAAGACGGCCGCGAACTGGTTTCCCCATCCGCGAACCTTGATCTCGGAGCCGTCCGGGTTGAAGAACGTGAACTCGTCACCATCATAGCCAACGGGCATATGGCCCTCCCCTGTGGTTAAGGAGACACCGCCTCGTAAGGGGGCGTGGTCCGCCTGCGGTGCCGGCCACGCCGCTGTCGAGCTGGCTCAGCAACAGCACGCCGCACCGCCTGTTATCAGGTAGAACGTCGGACGTCACCTGACTGAACACGTGACTTCACACCGACTGTACGGCTTGAACGGCCAGAATTCATGCACATGAGTCAAATTTCGAGCCGCCGTTCAAAACGCCTCGCCCGTACGGAGTGCGGGTTGGGAGATACTGCCGTCTGGCGAGGCGGAGCCGCTGCTGACATGCTCGCAGATCTGGGGCATCCACCAGCGGCGCTGACCCTCTGTGCACGAAGCATCAGTCGTAGGGGCCGCCTTTCAGGCGGCCCCTGGGCCGGCTAAAAGCCGGCCCCCACGAGGAGGCGCCTCGCCAGGCGTGGAGGAGTTTCGTCTCAGGCGAAGCCAGCTGGAGACGGCGTGACGGAATCGAAACGATGACGGACTTTCTTGCGCACGCGCCAGCGGGAAATCAGTCGCGTCCCCGCGCGGCACTCGTCGTTGCCGCGCTCGTCCTCTCATGGGCCGTCCTGTCCGCTCGGCAGCTGCCCGAGCCATCGTCTCCCGCCGCTGCTGTGCACGTGGTACAGGGGCACATCGTGGACGCCGCCAACGGCGCGGTCCTGCCCCGCGCCCGTATCGTGTTCCTCCCGCCCCTGCCGCACGTACCGCTGCTGAGCGACGATGCGGGCTCGTTCCGTGTGGTCATTCCTTCGTCAGGCCAGATCCGCGTGCTCGTGAGCAAGGCCGGCTATGCGACGAGGGTTGTCGATCTCACCTCGGACGGCGTGTGGCGTCAGGTCCAGATTGCGCTCACGCCGGGCGCCGCCGTCACCGGGCGCGTTGTAGACCGGGCCGGGGCGCCCGTTGTTGGCGCGGTCGTCGGTGCGCGCGCGGTGACTCCCGAAGGCCCCGCACGCGATGCCCCACCCGACGCGTCCTCGACAACCGACGATCGCGGGCGGTACCGGCTCGGCGGTTTGCCCGCCGGTGAACATGATGTGACCGTCACCGTCATCCGCGAGCCGCAGCCGGGAATCACGCCGCGTCGTGTCGTGGTGAATCCAGGCACCGGACTGGATGGCGTTGATTTCGTCCTGGGCACGGTTGCCAGCGACTCCAGTTCCGCGACGTGCCGGCGGTTGCTCGCGACGCGCATGAACGAATTTCCCGCTGGGACAATTCACGGACGCGTGCTCGACGCGGCGGGCCGGCCGGCGTGTGCGAACGTGCGGATCACGCGCGATGGTCAGTCCGGTCCAACTGGCGGACGTGCGTTGATGACCGACGCCCAAGGTCAGTTCGTGTTTACCGCGTTGGAGCCCGGATCGTACACGATCGAGGCACACCGGGCCGGCACAGTCCCCCTTCTGTATCTGTATGGTGAAGCGCCTGACGCAGACACCGGCAGGACCATCGCCTTGCACGATGGTGACGCCGTGGGCCCGGTCGGGATCCTGCTGTCGCGCGGTGGAACCGTGACCGGGACAATCCTGGATGATTTCGGAGAGCCTGCCCAGGGTGTGGTGGTCAAGGCTTTGCGCCTTCGGTTCACTGGCGGCCGGATGAGGGCGCTCGCTACACCCCCGTTCAGGCCGATCGAAACCGACGATCGAGGGCAGTACCGCCTGTCTGGCTTGACTCCCGGCTCGTATCTGATCGTGGCCGAGGACGCAGCCGCCATCTCGAGCCGCGATCCCACCAGCGTCGTACATTCCGCCCCGATGTACTTCCCCGGAACGCCCGATGTGGCTGCCGCAGTGCCGTTGGAGGTCGGGGTCGAGCAGGATGTCACCGGCGTGGACTTCGTCCTGGCGCGGTTTCCGCTAGCGCGAGTCACCGGCTCTGCCTTCGATGCCGAGCGGCGACCACTGAACGGGATCGTGCTTCTCGCTCCCAGTCACCGATCCGGCGCTGTCCTCGTGGACGCGCGGCACGCTCCTGTGGACGACGATGGCGCGTTTGCCATCCCGAACGTGGCTCCCGGCGATTACGTGCTGCAGGCAGTTGGTGCCAGAACGTTTGGGCGTCCCGCGGAGCTCGGCATCGAGTACGTCGCTGTGGGCAACGACGATCCCGCCCCGGCGTTCATCCAGACGAGCGTTGGATCGACCGTGGAAGGGCGAATGGTGCTGGAAGGCGATCGTTTCGACCTTGGACGATTCTCCCTCACTGCCCACGCCGTCAATCCGGACTACGAGCCGCCGGCGAGCCGTGGTGTGGTTGCGTCGGCGCTCTCGAGCGAGGGCCGTGTGTGGCTGTCGGGATTGGTCGGACCCGTGCGGTTCGCGCTGCAGGCGCCTGCGAACTGGTACTTGAAATCGGTGGTCATAGCGGGTGTGGACGTCACAGATACGCCGTTTCACTTCGGCCCCGATGCGCAGACGTATCGCGACGCTGAATTCGTCGTGTCGAATCGCGGAGCCACTGTGATCGGCCGCGTCACCGACGCTGATGGCGCTTCCGTCGGCGGGTACGCCATCGTGATGTTCCCGACCGCCCCCGACCAGTGGTTCGCGGCATCCCGGTACATGCGCCACACGCGTGCCGGCCACGACGCCACGTTCACGGTCAGCGGGATGCCGCCCGGGGACTACTGGATCGCCGCGCTGAACACTCCTGGATCAACGTTCGACTGGCTCGACCCGATCTTTCTTCATCGTCTGGCGTCTCGGGCCGCGCGGCTGACGCTCGACGAGGGAGCGCACGCGGCCGTGACGCTCCGGCTGGCGGACTAACGCCGGCGTCGCCTTCCGGAACCCGTGCTCCGCCTCACACGAGCGCCGCCGCCACCGCCGCGCGGATGGCCTGAATCGACGTACCCTGGTTGGCCTCATACGTACCGGACTTGCCGTTCAACTGCGGGACGGCGTCGCCACCGTAGTGATGCACGGCAACGAGATTCCACTCCCGCGAGAAGACGGGCGACCCGGAACTGCCCCCTTCGGTTGGCGTGCGGTAGTGCACTTTCCAGCCCGGAGGCTCCTCCCGATCGAGCAGCTCGTTGTCGTTGAGCGAGAACGACAGCGTCCCGCCGCCGGGATGCCCGATTGCGATCACGCGTGCGCCGTTCCTGGGCAGTTGCGGCGCAATCGTATAGGGCGTCGCGAGCGCCGGCGGCGTTTCCAACCTCGCAACGGTGACATCGAGCGCCTCCCGCGGCGAGCAGAAGAGCACGTGCGACACTTTGAACACGTCGTCGGGATCCACGCCGTCGAGCGCCTGAAACGTGACGACGACGTTCTCGGGTGGGATGCCGCCGCTCGTACCGTACTTGTCAATCACGTGCGCGTTGGTGACAAGGACGAGACCATCGATGCGCGGGTCGAGGTCCGAACCGCGGAGCAGGAAGCCCGTGCCCTCGCCGCGATCGATATCCACGCCGATGCGCGCGACCGCGCCACACCGCTCGAGCCCCGTGCGATAGTTCCTGAGCGTCGTGAAGTGGTCGGACCCGAAGACCTTCTCGTAGCGCCCGGAGTGATCCGCGAGCGTTGCCTTGACGTCCGATGGCTGGAGCTGGACGCGACCGTTCTCAGTCTCGAGCAACCGTGCGCGCAGCAGCGTGACCAGTGGCGCACCCGGGTCCTGCGGACCTCGGATCTCCCAGATCTCCTCGAGCTGCCGGAGCGTGCTCCCGAGCGTGAACGCGCTGACGCCCTCGTCCCACAGATACTTCTGCAGGTGCGTGTTCGCTGCGTCCCACTCGCCAAGTGCCACACAGGCTTCCGCCCATGTGGCCTGATCCCAGACAGTGGGCGCGTCAGCCACCTGCAGGACCCCGATGATGTCACGCGCCATCACGTCTGCGTCTGCGAACGTGGCGTCAGCCAATCCGCGTCGTCCGGCGAGTCTGAGCAGGGCCACCGCGTTGATGCCGTGCCATGTGTTCGCCACGGGATCGTCCACGTACGGCGTGTAATACGCCTCAATCGCGCGACGGAGCACCAGCGGATCGGCATTCCCCCCGGCACGTTCGGTGTTCACGAACTGCTGCTTCAGCGTGCGCCCGATGAATCCCTGATATTCGTAGCGCTCGGAACCCGGGACCCTCGGGAGAGCGAGTAGCTGCTCGAACTGGGCGCGCGCCTCCGCCAGGCGTCCGGTCTCGACCAACGCCTGGGCATACCGCCGGCGCAGCCCCCGGTGCTCGGAAAACACCGCCACGGCAAGAGCCCCGAGCCGGCCGGCCAGCCCGAACCAGCGATGCCTCACGAGCGACTGCACCACCGGTTCGACGTCGGCAGCCGACACGCCCGCTACAGTGCCGGATGCCTCGAGTTGCACGACAGCTGCCTCCGCCGAGAGACGTGCGCGCTCCTTCGCGGCGGCGGTGATGGCTTCGAGAAGATCCTTCGTGCTCATGTCCACTGCACCTGCAACATCTCCGCAAGCTTGCGTCGCAGCTCCTTGCGGCCGAGGTACTGGCTGATGCCATGCCGCCAGGCGCCGGAGTTCCTCACTTCGACGTCCTCGATGACTTCCTTCCCGTTCTGCTTGAAATCGCTCGCCAGCTTGGGATCCGCGGCGGCAACGACATCGAGTCTGTCGTAGACGTTCACCCACGGTCCCTTCAACTTGTCTGTCGGGAAGCCATCGTTACGCGTCCACTTCGGGAAGAAGTCCTGCACTTCGTCGAGGCCGAGCGGGCTGCCCACCGTCATGAAGCCCTGGATCGTCGGGCAGGAGTCCTCGTGCATCAGACAGTCGTACGCGATGAGCGTTCCCATGCTGTGAGAAAGGACAATGAGCGGCTGTCTTTCCGACTTCGCCGCCTTCACTGCATCCAGAAAGCGCTTGCGGAGCTCGTCGCGGACACGAAAGGTGACACCGGGCCGCGGGCTGAACTCCTTGTTGAAGAAATACAGGTGTGCGTCGCGAACGAACCTGGCCATCAGGCGGTTGCGCAGCCAGGCGGGAATCGGAATGCGCTCGTGCCGCAGGTCCTCGCGCTCCTGTGCCGTGAGCGCCACCGGCTGCAGTTCCTGCGCGATCTCGAGCTTGACAGACAGCCGGGCAACGAACTCCGCCTCCTGGTCGCTCTCCACCGCGGGGATGTCCTCCGCAGCCTCCATCGCCTGCGCAATGTCCGTGCTGCCGACGCTTTCGTACGCCGCGAGGTCCGCGTCGGGCGCCGGATAGAGCACATCCGCCCAGTACACGAGTCCGGAGTCGATGTCGATGTCTTCGAAGCTGAGGCCGTCCTCGTGTGCCAGTTTCCGCTTCCACAGCGTGTGGAGGTACTCCGCCTCCGGTTTGTTGGAGAGCCCGTGGATGAAGATGGTGGTCGGCATGACAGTTCGCTCCCTGCTGGATCCGTCTATCGATACATCAACACTTGGTCTGCAACCATACTTACATGCTTGCGCTTTCTGCCGTGTGTCCCGACTTACCTGCCATAGATGTGCGCCGGGGCGCGGTTGTTCTCCTCGCAGATGTGCTCGATCAGCTCGTCCTCCGGCAGCAAGCGCAGGCGTTGGGTGACGCTCCACGGACGCGTGTAGGCCTTCTCGTCGTCAATGGTGACGTGAAGCTCCATCTCTCCCACGTTCTTCCGCGTGAAGCGTTCGGTCACTCGCAGCGCCTCGGTGGCCGGATGTCCCGACATGTCGAGCCACGTCTGGTCGTTGAACCCTGCCGTCTCGACGACGAAGGTGTCGTTGTCCCAGCGGCCGATGGAGTAGCCCTGCCACGTCGGCTGGGCGTCGGGTGACGGAAGCGACCGGCCGTCCGTGAAGATCTGGCGGTAAATCGTCCGCGATTCGTAGAGGAACACCGTCAGGTTCGGCGTCTGCACGATCTTCACCGGGGCCGGGACGGCGTTCTTCTCCGGGATACCCGAAGGAAGGCATCGCGCACCCGGGTGTTCGGCCCCCTGGTTGGCTCGCCGCTGTTCGAAAAGCTCTCGAGCCCAGGGTCGCAGCGGCACCGCATCCGGTTCGAGATCCGCGGCAATGTTGAGGAGATATCTGGGCATCTCGAACTCGCCGTACTGCTCCCACACGCCGGAGAGATCCGGCCGGCCATCCGAGGTTCGCGGCGTAGGAGTCGTGAGATCAATACGCCCATCGGCCGTGCGGGCCAACGTGGATGGCTGGCGCGGCCACTGCGCGCTGGTGGAGACGACGCTGGCGCAAACAAGGGCTACGACCATCAGCGCCGGCCGGACTCTCGGTGATGCTGCACGTTCGATCATCTGCGGCTTCCTTCTGCGGACAGGATACGCCGAAAAGTATGCCGCTGCGGGTCCAGCACCCATCGGCGCGGCGCTGGACTATCCTCGCAGGTCGGCGGCGGGCTTCCTGGCGCGGGATCCTGACGACCGGGACGCGGCGAGTGGATTGATCAGCAGCCACTTTCTGAGCGCCTCCGCGTCCGGCGTGCTCAAGACGTCCTCCCAGTCCGAGCCCAGGTCCCTGCTGGCGAAGCGGACCAACTCATGGATATGGCTGCGCGTGGCAGAATCGGCCGGCTGTCCCGACCCGTAGCCTGGATCGAGGTACACCGCGCACTGTGCCCGGACGTAGTTGTAGAACCGGCCTTCGTAGACCCCGTCGCCGCGCAGTTCGACGGCGCGGTCCAGGCTCTCCTTGGCGGCTCGCCACTCGGGGACTGTCCTGGCGGCAAGCGCATACCCCAGCGAGCCATGGGGCGCGTACCACGCGGGATCGCTCCGCACCAACGCTTCGAAAATCGGAATCGTGCGTTCCATGAGCCGCTTGTTGACGGCCCAGTTCTCGCGGCGCACGCGGTCGGCCAGCCCGAAGATTGTTTCGCGGACGAGGCCGCTCGCGCGGCGCACGGACGCCTGGAGCATCGCAATCTCGACCTGGCCGCGCCCGACGTTGTCGTCGAGCTGCCGGCAGGTCAGGACGAACGCATTCTCGTGGATCTTCAACTGTGGCGTGTCGTCGGTGACTTCCATCGAGAGCCCAGCATCAGCGCCGTACAACTTGTCGATCTGCTCGCTGAACAGGTACTGGAGGTGCTCGATGCTCGTGTAGTGCGTGACGTAATGCTTCAGCTCGCGCAGCCGT
>CAZDLW010000268.1:0-7368 GCA_964505975.1 uncultured Bifidobacteriaceae bacterium
TCATGCGGCGGACCTGGGCGTCGAGCACATCCGGCGCGCGAAGCCGGCCCGCTTCGGCCAGCGCCAGGAGCTCGTCGTCGGGAATGCTGCTCCACAGGAAGAACGAGAGGCGCGACGCGAGTTCGACGTCGCTAATCCGGTGCGCCGCACCCGCGGCCAGCGACTCGGGATCGCGTTCAATCCGGAACAGGAACAGTGGACTGGCGAGAATCCGCGCCAGGCCGGCACGAACACCGGCGTCGAACGTCGCTCCATCCTCGCGGGCTTGATGGTAGAACGATAGCGGTGCCTCGACATCCCCCGCCGTGACGGGTCGCCGGAAGGCCCGCCGCGCCAGCTGAAGGAAGATCTGCTCGGCGCAGGCCGATTCCTCGGCAACCGCGTGTGGCCGGCACACGAAGATTCGCTCGCGGCTCGGGGTCGGGCTCACGCCGGTGACATTGTAGGGCCCTTCGACCGCGACCGTCTTGAGCCGCGCGAGCCCGCCGATCATGTGGATCTCCTGGCTGTCGCGCAGCGCCGGCTGCCAGACGTCCTGCCATTCGAACGGCCGGTCCCTGAACGTGAAGCCGACATCGTGCGGGCCGGCGGTGACGAACACGGTGGCCGTCATGCGCGCGTCGATGATGCCACGCGCTTCGTTCATGTCCCGGGCCTGTACTTCATGGTCCTCGGGCCCACCAATCTCGGTGGAGAACACCTCTTCGCCGTCAATCGTAATGATGAAGGTGTCCGGTGTGTCGTTGCCCTCGACGCCCGCGTAGCCCTCCTCGATGCCCCGGACGAGACGTCCGAAGAGCTTGTACTCTCCGTCGGCGGGAAACACGTGCCGGACCACCGTACCGCCGCGCGTCCCGAGCGGCAGCCCTTCGACGTGGCCGCTCTGCGTGACATTCCGATTGATGGAGTACTCGGCCGTACCTGGAGTGACTGACGGATCTCCGACCGCGAGCGCGCTGATACGCTGCGCGGCGATCAGGTACCGCTCGAGCAGGAGCGGGGAGGTTCGGAGCGAGGCCGCGATGTTGTCGAACCCGAAGTTGGCCCCATCGCTCGGCAGGAGATCGGTGACGTCCACGTCCACGGCCAGCAGATCGCGAATCGCGTTTCGGTATTCCACGCGATTCAACCGGTGAGCCACGTAGAGCCCCGGCGTGCTCTTACCGGCCCATGCTCGATCGAGCGAGCCCGCCAGCCAGGTCGTGAATGCGGCGTACTCCGCTTCCGCCGGCCGCGGCATCCCCAGGGGCGGCATGGCGCGCACGCTCAACTTCCGGAGGACGCGCTCCCACATCGCGGCATTCGCCAACAGGTCGTCGACGCTCACGCCCTCGAGGTTCACCGGATCGTTCGGTGGTGACGCCACGCGACTGCTGTGGCAGGCCACACAGTACCGGTTGAGCCATGCGCCGTGCTTGGCGGCCTCATCGGAGGAGGATGCCGACTGCGCCGCCATGGGTGCCGCCGCCACGCCTGGCGTCGACAGACGACCCGCATGGGAGGCCATGGCGCGAACGTCCGGGAACGACGATTCACGTGCGTGGCTGGACGGGCTCAACGTGCTCCCCGCCTGCGCCCATAGCACCGCCGCGCTGACCCAGACGACCGCCGCGGCAGCCACCGCCTTCCTCATTGGGCCGCTCCCTGCTCATCCACCGGGGTCGACGCCTCTGTCTCGGCGTCCGGCGCCTCACTGGCAGGGTCCGCGGCCACTGGTGGTGGCACCGGCGTGGGATCGTCCGGCCCCAGGCCCATCAACTCACGCACCGCCGCAATGACGTCCTCGCGCGTGTCCTGTCTGCGGCGATACACGTTCGGGTCCGTGTTGTTGCCCGGCGGGCGCGGCGGCTCGGGCCTTTCGGCCAGCTGCAGCGGTGTGAGGTTGTCCTTGTTGACGGCGTCGAGCTGCGCCCCGGCCGCGACCAGTTCGCGGATGATGGGCACCTGGCGTGCCTGCACCGCCATATGCAGCGGAGTCGAACCGTCCGGCGGCCGCTTGTTCGGATCGGCACCCGCGGCCAGCAGCACCTTGACCGCATCGAGCGGTTCACGGTTCGCTGCCTCACGGAACGGCGGAGCGCCCAGGCGTTCGAATCCAGGTCCCGCGGCAAATGCCGCACCGCGGCCGCCGGTCATCGCAACCATGATGGGCGTTCGCCCGACGTTCGCATTCATGCCACGACCGGGTGCTCCGCCCCGTGCGCCCTCTTCTCTCTTGACCTCGGCGGGGCTCCACTCGATATACGCACCGTGGTCGAGCATCAGCTTCAGCGCCTCGACGTCGGCGGCGACGGCGGCGCGGAAGAATGGCGAGCTGTTGATCTCCTCGCCACAGCACAGCGTTGTCGAGTGCAGCCGGCCGACGAACGGTTTGTTCGGGTCGGCGCCGCGCTCCAGGAGCAGCCGTACCAGATCCAGCGCCGTCAACTCGTTGCTGTGATTCGCGCGCAGGCGCGATCCGTCGCGCGCACGCATATCAGTAGTGGCATCCCGCATGTCGACCGCGAAGTACAGCGCTCCATCGTTCGGGTTGGCGCCCAGATCGACGAGCAGCTTCGCCAGATCCAAGCGGTCGTTCACGATGGCGACCATCGTTGGCGTCGCGCCATCGCCATTGGTGACGCCAGGATCCGCGCCGCCCTCGATCAACGCCTTGACGGCATCGACGTGGCCGTTCCGAGTTGCGAAGTGAAGCGCCGCGAAGCCGCCGGTGGCGTGATCCGCGTGCTTGCGTTCCGTGATGGTGGTGGTTCGCGCCTGGCGGTTGGGATCCGCGCCCTCGGCGATGAGCGCCCTGATGACCTCGGCGTGTCCTTCCGCCGCCGCCCACATCAGGGCCGTTTGCTCCTGATACGTGTCGGTGGCATTCACCTCGGCGCCGGCTTCGAGCAGCAGTCGCACGGCGTCGACCCGGCCCGACCGCGACGCCGCCATGAGCGGCGTCTCACCATCGGGATGGGTGACGGCCAGCGTCGCGCCGGCCTTCAGCAGCGCGTTGACGATCGGCGCATCGCCCGTGCGGCTCGCCTGCAGGAGCGGCGTGATGCCGTACCTGTTCGGCGCGTTGACATCGGCTCCCGCATCGAGGAGCGCCCGCGTCATGTCCAGATCCGAATGGAACGCCGCCCAGAGCAGGGCGGTCGAGCCATCCCGCGCCGCCTCGTTGGCGCTCGCGCCGGATCGAATCAAGTCGCGAACTTTCTCACGTTCGCCATGACTGGCTGCGGCGACGAGCGGGGTATCGCGTGGTGACTGGGCGTGAACCGCCGCAATGACCGCAACGAGAAGCACGACCGGGAAGAGAACGCTGGACGTCCGCTGGGTGCGCATCTTGGCCCCACCTCGTGAACAAAGTCGAACGAGCCACCAATCAGCTACGGGGCTCCGTCCGTTGCTATCCTCACAGCCCCGCGGCTGGTTGCCAGTATCTCTTGCCGCGCCTCGCGCGGCTAGGACCGCTCTGCGCTCGATGCATTCCGCCGCAGAGCGGTCCAAGACACGACCGCGGTCGCCAGTACCACCCGGCTCCGACGGCGGTCTGGAGGACGGTTCCCGCCTCCAGACACCTAGAGCGTCGGGCCCAGGGAACTCGGGCCGCAGTGCGGAATCTTACACGGTACGGGGCAGGAGCGCACCAGGAAACAGGGGGGATTTGAGTAGAATTTGCAGGGGCACGCGACGCCGCGCCGTTTCCCGGGTGCCAGCCATCACGCCGCCGCCATCTTCGTCGGCCGTCCCGCAAGAACGGCGAAACGAAGACGACAAAATAACGAATCAAAAACGAAACTTGTTGCAGCGCTCACCCCGCCCACGACCTGCGACGTCGCTCATCGAGAACCACCAGGAGTCGGTCATGGCTTCTCCTTCTTCCTGCGCTGGCGCAGCAGATCCTCGGCCTCGTCCACGTCTTCGAGCGTCAGCTTGCCGGCGTCGATGAGGTGCGCCATCACCGGCTGTGCACTCCCGCCGAAGAAGCCCAGCAGGTCGTCGATCAACCTCCGCTGCGCCTTGTGTCGCGAGAGTTTCAATGCACGCGCCCGCCGGGCGGGGCTACACTGCTTCGCATGGTGGCCGGTTTCGTCGCACGGGTCCTGCTGGCGTCGGCGTGTCTGCTGGCCGCCGCGACGGCATTCGCGCAGTTCGGGCGTGTGGACTTCGCCGGTGCGCGCATTGCGACGCCGCAGGACTACGACGGCCAATTCCATTACTGCAGGGTGGTCTATCGGCAGGCACGAAGCGGCACGGGCGGCAGCTGGAGAACCGACTATCCCCGGGCCGACATGAACCTCTCCATCCGCCTCTCGGAGCTCACGAAGACGAGCGTGAGCGTCGACCGATGGGGCCAGCCCAATCACCTCCTCGTGCGCCTGGATGGAGACGAGCTGTTCCAGTGCCCGCTCGTCATCATGTCCGCGCCGGGGAGCGCCTCACTCAACGACCACGAGGCGGTGAGGCTCCGCGAATATCTACTCAAGGGCGGTATGTTGTGGACGGATGATTCCTGGGGCACCTACCAGTGGGAACACTGGGTCGCGCAGCTGCGCAGGGCACTCCCGCCGGACGAATTTCCCATCATCGACGTCCCGCTGGATCATCTGCTGTTCCGCATGCAGTTCGAAGTGTCGGAGATTCCGCAGATTCCCAACATTGGATTCTTCATGCGCTCAGGGGGTCGGACGTCCGAGCAGGGGGCCGACAGCGCCATCCCCGTTGTCCGCGGGATCGTCGACGGGGATGGACGCCTGATGGTGCTGATGACGCACAACACCGACATCGCAGACTCCTGGGAGCGCGAGGGAGACGACCCGGTCTATTTCTACACCTTCAGCCCTCGCGGCTATGCGTTCGGCATCAACGCCGTGCTCTATTCACTGATCCGTTGACTCGCGCCACGTCTCGGACGCCTTGGTCCGGCCAGGGGAAGGCGTCAGGGCGGCGTCAATACTCCGATTCGAGACGCACGAGGTCTCCCCGAGACGATGGCGCAGCCAATCGGCGTGCCCGAATCGGCAACAAAACAGGGCAATCCGTTCAGACGTGGGGCAGGTCCACTGTTTCCAGCAAGTGGTCCAACCAGAGGGTGGAGAGCTTTTCCTGGACCGTGTTCTGGCGGAGCCGCATGTTCAGGTGCGAGAAGTCGACACGATCCATCAACTGGTCCTGGTTGAAGCAGGAGAACACGAACTCCTCGCGACCCGTCGCCGGATCCACGTGCTTCTGCAGGCACTGGGCGCAAATCTCCTTCATCATGCACTGCATCGGCGAATTGATGCTCGCGATCGCGACGTGATCCGCGCGCAGGAACGGCACCAGCACGCCGTACCGCGCCGCTTTTACGGCGGCCATCATCCGGTCGGATCCGATCGCGACGATTCGTGTGATTTCCGGCACCGGCACGCGCGGCTCGCTGAGCTGACCGCCGGCGTAGGCGACCATCGCCTGGACGATGTTGCCACGGAAGTGGGCGTCCTGCGGTCGACCGGGCACGATCTCCAAACCGCCGTCCGTGCTCCAGATCACCTGATCGGTCGAGGCCTCGATGTCCTCGCGCTTGAACAGATCCGAGCCGTCTCGGTATCCGGCGAAGTACACGACGCGGTTCCCGTGTTCGTGAAGCGCCTTGGCAATCGAGAAGAGAACCGCGTTGCCCAGCCCTCCTCCTGCGAGCAGGACACTCTCGCCGCGGGGAATCTCGGTGGGCGTTCCGGTCGGCCCCATCACGACGACGGGATCGCCCGGCCGGAGGTACGCCACGAGGCGGCTCGACACACCCAACTCCAACGCAATCAGCGAGAGCAGTCCTTTGTCGGTATCCACCCAGGCCCCGGTCAGCGCCAGACCCTCCATGAGCAACGGGCCGTCTTCGCCGTGGGCCCCGCCGGCGTCCACGGTGTCACGATGTGCGCGCACGCGTGGCGTGGCGGTCTCGAAATTCTGCAGCCGGTAGAACTGGCCCGGGCGGAAATGGCGCGCCGCAGCGGGCGCGCGGACGACCACCTCGACGATCGTGGGCGTCAGGCGCTCCACCCATTCCACCCGCGCCAGCAGCTCGCGATCGAGGGTCGCCACGAGCGCCCTCCACGCCGTGTCGCGGTGGGGCTGTCCGGCCGGCGCGAGTTGGGCGATCTCGTCCCCGAACAGGGCCGTTACGTGCGGATATGCGTCCTTGGCGGACGCCATGGCCTTGACTACGTTGCCGGCGTACATCGGGTGGTTGTCGCCGTAGTACGAAATCAGGCGGCCATCCTTCTGGTACGACGTGAAGAACCCGTGTGCATCGGGCACCAGGATGATCCCGTCGGGCGTTCGTTCCGCCCGGTATCCCTGAAAAAATCGCTTCTTTCCGTCGAGCTGGAAGGTGCCCGGCTGCTCCTTCTCGTATGTCACGTTGGGGGACGTGCCTGCCGCGACGAGCACGGTTCGCGCGGGCAGCTCGATGAGCCGCGGGGCCGCTCCGTCGGCGCGCGCGAACACCACGGCCTGCGCCCGTCCATGCCGGTCCGCGACAATCTCGCGAGGATCGAGGTTTTCGGCGAACCAGATCCCTTCTTCGAGCGCCTTCACCACTTCTTCGTGGTTCAACCGATAGGCGGGGGAGTCGACCATGCGCTTGCGGTATGCGAGTGTCACGCCTCCCCACGCTCGCACGAGCGGAACGAAGTTCGGGGCTGCGCCGGCGGCTGCCGCACGCTGCCGCTCCGCACGCACTGCCCGCCCGTGCTCGAGAAACTCGTCCAGCGTCTCCAGTTCCTCCTCGTCGTACACGCGCCTCACCTGGTCCCCGCCGAGTTCGACGCACAGGGATTCGTGGCGCTCGAGCATCTTCTCGACCTGCACAGGGTAGTACGCGAAGAGCTCCGTGGCCGTGTCGATTCCCGTGAGCCCCCCTCCGACGACCACTGCCGGGAGGCGGGCCTGCAGATTCGGGAGCGCGCCTGGTTTGAACGCACCGGTGAGCTGGAGCGCCATCAGGAAGTCGCTGGCCTTGCGGACCCCGCGCACCAGGTTGTTTTTCATGTCGATGACGGTGGGCCGTCCGGCCCCGGCCGCAATCGCGATGTGATCGAAGCCGTACCTCCACGCGTCGTCGATCGGTATCGTCCCGCCGAAACGAACGCCCCCGTAGATCCGCAGGCGCTCACGCCGCGCGAGCGTCAAGTGGAGGAGCGTGAGGAAGTTCTTGTCCCAGCGCACGGTGATGCCGTATTCGGAGACTCCGCCGAATCCTTCGAGCACGCGCTCATCGAGCCTCCGATAGATCGACTCCCACCGCTCGATCGGCTGAGGCGCGCGTCCGTCGCGGCCGGTCCATTCCGCAGGCAGCGGCTCGATCTTCAAGCCGTCGACGGCCACGACGCCAAACCCCTC
>CAZDLW010000269.1:0-7349 GCA_964505975.1 uncultured Bifidobacteriaceae bacterium
TACCTCTTTCCCTACACGACGCTCTTCCGTTGGATTGCGCTTCTGCGGCATGATGCTGCTGGCCTGCACGAAGCCATCGGCCAGTCGCAGATACCCCACCTCCACGGTGCACCAAAACAACCAGTCCTGAACGACGCGGCCGAGCCCGGCGAGCAGGACCGCGGCCGCGGACACGGCCTCGAGCAGGTAGTCCACCGTGGCGATGCTGCCGTAGGTATTGCCAGTGGGACCCGCAAACCCGAGCAGGTCGCTCGTCAACTGTCGATCGATGGGAAATCCCGTGCCGGTGATGGCGCACGCCCCGAGCGGGCTTTGACTCGTGCAGTCGAATGCCGCCCGCAGTCGCCGTCCGTCGCGCTCCAGCTGTTCGACGACGCCGAGCAGGTAGTGGGCGACCGTCGTGGGCTGGGCCGGCTGGGTGTGCGTGTGTGCGGCCAGCAGCGTCTCACGATGGCGAAAGACCAGGTCGATGAGAGCGGCGCGCAGCTCCAACGTCCCCTGGAAGAGCGCCGCAATCAGCTCCCGCAGCCGCATCCTGTACATCGTCATGTCGATGTCGTTGCGGCTCCGGGCCGTGTGCAGCCGGCCGCCGATCTCTTCTCCGCAGCCGGCTGTCACGAGGCGCTCTACGTAGAAGAAGAGATCCTCACACGTGCCGTCGTACGGGGTTCGGCGTACCTCGGTTTCCGAGATTCTGTCGAGCGCGTCGCGAAGGGATCGAGCCTCGTCCGGAGTGACAATCCCGCAGTCGGACAGCATGACCAGGTGTGCGTAATGCACCCGCATCAGCGGTGCGAGAAACGCCGTCTTGGCGTCCTCGAAGTGGTCGTTCAGGACCTGCGTGATGTACTCGGGATCGAATCGCACTTTCCGGAGTATATCGCCGGAGTGCGCATCAGATGCGGTGACGGCCTCCGGGGGCAACTCGTTCGGGCCTTACGTGAATCGCTGCCGTACGTGGCGGCCGTCTCCAGTGCGTGTGAAGCTATCCCGCACTGCGCGGCCTCTACGGCGCTCACCTGTTCTGGCGCTCCGGCCGCCGGCACCGGGATTCGCAAGCCAGATGTAGGAGCGCTCTGCACTGGCGCACGATACCTGATTTGTTTCACACGCTCTTCAGACGGCCCGACGCGGGTGACGCGGCAGCGTCGAGGCCTCTATCTACAGCAACAGACTGGCCGCCGACAGCCCGAGCCCGACGATCAACAGCCACAATGCCGCCGTCGCCGATGCGCCAACATCGAGAGGGCGCCCTTCGTCGAGCGTCAGGGCGCCGAGGCGGCTCTGCGCGCTGAATGCCGACGCCAGCGATGCCAGGAGCAGCACCCACCCCAGCACCATCATGATTCGCGGTGCCGGAGCGGTTTCGCCAAGGCGCGCCGCCAGGAGTCCGACGGTGGCCATCCATCCCACCAGCGCCGTGCCCGCAAGCCACCTCAGGCGCCCCGTCTCGCGATCCGCCGCCTGGCGGCGCAACTCCAGTCGCATCGCGGCCTCGGCGCGCCGCCGCTGCTCGTCCAGGTGCGTGCGTTCCAGTTCGAGCCGGGCATGGTCGCGATCGAACGCTTCCTTGAGCGCGGCCACGACAACGTTGGTGAGCCTCGTCTCGATCTGCCCCGTTAACCCTGGTGACATCGTCTGCGTCAGTTCGGACGACGGTGGCGGCGGCGCATCGGTCCGGATTCGCTTGACTGCCGCGCCAAGCGTCATCAGCGCATCGACCGCCCTGTAGATTGCAACCAGATTCATCGGTCCCCGCGCGCGGGCCCGAGCCAGGCCTCGCGGAATCGTCGCTCCTGCTCGCCGAGCGGCTGTCCTGCCTGTTCGCCAGGCACCACTTCGAGCCTCGGGTTCTCTATCAGTCTCAACACCGTCGCGATACGGTGGCCGCGATGCTCGAACACGATGGGCAGCCCCTGGCCCGGCCGTCCGGCTTGAATGGCGCGGTACACCTCGAGCGCGCTCCCGACGGTCCGGCCATCCACCGACACAATCAGATCGTCACGGCCCAGCCCCGCGTGATATCCCGGCGACCCGAGCGGGACCGTGCCCGTGACGCGAACACCACGCTGCCCGTCCTGCAGCCGGAGCGTGCCGGCAAATCCCTGCCCCGGAGACCCCGGTCGCAGGACGAGGCCCCCACGAGCCAGGAGGGGTGCGTAGTCGATCGCCTCGTGCCCCTGCACGTAACGGGCGAAGAAGTCCCTTGCAAATGCCGCGTCGCCCGCAACGCTTGCGAGAGTGTTTTCGAGATCGGTCATCGTGTACGGGCGCTCGACGTACCCCGGAAGCCGGCTCGGCGGCTTGCCGTACTCCCGCCACATCGCGCGCATGTAGTGGTCGAGCGTGATTCGACCGTTGCTCCTGTCACGAAGCATCAGGTCGAGACCAAGCCCGATTGCGGCACCCCATGTGTAGTACGAAAGGAAGGTACTGTCGAAATTCGTGCGATCGATGAAGGTGGCCGCATCCACGAAGGGCGCCATCTCGCTCATCTCCACGGCGGTGCGGAACGTGCGAGCCGGGCTCGTGACGACCGTGCTGATCGTGCGGCCGATGTCGGCCGCAAAGTCGGCCACCGTCGTCAGACCGGTACGTTGGAGCAGGAGCGATGCGTAGTAGCTGGTGAACCCCTCTCCGAACCACAGTTCGCCGGAGATGTTGGCGTCCTCGAAATCGAAGGGCTCGAGCGATTGCGGGCGGATTCGTTCGATGTTCCAGACATGCACGAACTCGTGCGCGACCGTGTTCAGCAGACCCAGCCGGTTCGACGCAATCGAGGAAGGCGAGGTCAGAATCGTGCTGTTGCGATGCTCCATGCCGTCGCCGCTCGCCCATGGCAGATAGTCGGCAATGAACGTATACGTGTCCCCTTCGAAGGCCGGGTACTCGCCGAACACGTGTCGCGATTCGCGCACAATGGCCGCGACGTCTTTGACGAATCCGTCCAGGTCCGCGTCCGTGCCGTGATGATGGACCGCCACCCTGATCGTCTGCACATGGTCGCCCTCGGCAATCGTGAACGTCCGAAGCGCGAAGTCGCTGAGCTCCGTGGGGCTGTCCAGCAGGTACTGCAGGTTCGGGGCGCTGTACGTGTAGTCGTCGGGTCCCGGCAGAAGCTGCGTCGCCACCCGCCAGGAGGACCCGTCGGGCGGTTCGAAGCGGACCGTGGCAGACCGCAGCTCGAGCCCACGTGCCCACATGAAGGCCGCCGGCATGTTGATGTGTGCGTGGGTGCCGTCAATCCCGAGATACGTACCATCCACGCGGTCGCCGAACACACGATACGCGACGCGCACCGTTCCCGAATGACCCGAGACGTTCCACTGGGATGGATTCGGGCGTGAGACCGGCAGGGAGCGGCCGGATTCGTCGGTTGCACGGACGTTGAACACGTTCTTGGCGAACTCGTGGACGGCGTAACGGCCGGGCGACGAGCGGCTCGTCCGGAGCTCCAATGGGCCTTCGGGGAGATCCTCGAAGGTGATGGCCACGTCCATCAGTCGGTGTTCGCGCTCCGGAAATGTAAGGTGGTAGGCAACCGGCGCTTGCGCCAGCGCCTGGACGGCGCTCGCCAGGATGATGAGAACGGCAAAGACTGCGCGGGCGACTCGGACCATTGGCGGATGCTAGCATGCGGAACCGGCAGGGCGCCTATACCGGACCTCACTTGAGTGACGACGGGCGGGCTCCCGACGACAGCCGGGGTCCCCGACGCGCCTGCGCGTCGGGGTGGCCGTCGCCCGGTACAACGCCTCCTCCACCCGCGGCTGGCGGCCCGAGCTGGGTCCCGCAACCCAGCTCGGTCTTCACGCTCCGGATGCGCTTCGCCCCACTGCTGTCGCGCGAGTCGTAGGTCGCCGTCCCGTCGTCACTCAAGTGAGCTCCGGGACTCGACAGGCGCCGCCGGTGCTCCGATATGTCCACCCTGATTGCCTTTGCGACGGTTGTCCTTCCCCCGCCCCACGTCTCCCAGCTCGCCGTCGAGCTGAGCGCGTCACTCCCGCCGGAAGAGTCGAAGGGACTGCACGCCGGGGCTCAACAGCTCCCTCATATCACGCTGACCCAGCAGTTCGTGCGTGCGGATGAGTTGCCGGCCGTGCTCGCCCACCTGGACGACGTGCTGCGGGATGAGCGCCCGCTCGAGCTGCACGTGACCGGCGGCGACAGCGTTGGCGGCGCAGCGTGGATGGTCGTGGAGCCCACGTCCACTCTTATCGGACTGCACGAACGGCTCATGGAGGCCTTGCGCGGCTTCGAACGGGCGGCGGGAGGCCCCGGGGCATTCCTGAACGGCGCCGGGCGTCTGGCCGACGTGCTGTGGGTGGACAGCTACCGTCTGAAGTCCGCGATGCAAGCGTTCGCGCCACATATCACGTTGGGGCACTCGGCGCGGCCGCCGGC
This sequence comes from uncultured Bifidobacteriaceae bacterium, assembly GCA_964505975.1. Classification (GTDB taxonomy): domain Bacteria; phylum Acidobacteriota; class Vicinamibacteria; order Vicinamibacterales; family UBA2999; genus Gp6-AA40. The sequence continues at coordinate 4,405 of CAZDLW010000269.1, forward strand.
GGTGGAGCCGCTGACGTTCACGGCCAACACCATTGCCGCCTGCCATCTCGGCCGTTTCTGCACCTGTGAACACGTATTCCGGCGGTGGACGCTGACGAACCGAGCGGCGTAGACGTCCTGGAACTGTGGATGTGCCGGCGTCTGACACGCGGACCTTCGGCCGACGTTGGAAGGCTCCGGCTTATCCGATTGTTTCAGCTCATGCCAATCAGCTGTGGCATCTGGCGCCGACGTGCCCCTGCGGCGACGCGACCTACGACTCGCGCGACAGGAGTTGGGCAAAACGCATCCGGAGCGTGACGACCGAGCTGGGTTGCGGGACTCAGCTCGGGTCGCCGGGCCGGGTGGAGGAGGCGCTTTACCGCGCGACGTCGTCCGGGAGCGAGACGTAGGGGCACGTCGGCACGACTACGCGGACACAATCTGGGTGTGCTGAGACACCCGGATAAGCAAGAGACGGCTTGAACTTCAAAGGGACCCAGCGGCGGAACAGGAACCGACAGAACGCTCAGAGGAGAAACGGCAGCGGACGGTTGCCGTGGTAACGCCGCAGCGTCTGCAGCACCACATCCGCCATCATGTCGAGGAACAGCGGGTCGTCATTAGCGGCCTCCGCGCGCGCCATCGGGAGACCAATCTCGCTGCAGACTCCGGCGGCTTCCCGGTCCAGGTCGTACAGCACCTCGATGTGATCGCAGACGAACCCAATCGGGCAGATCACCGCGGCTTCCAGCCCCGCTGCGCGCGCCTGACGCAGGTAGTCGCAGATGTCCGGTTCGATCCAGGGGTCCTCGGGGCGCCCGCTGCGGCTCTGATAGACGAGCACCCAGTCGTCCATACCCGTAGCCAGCGCCACCAGGCGCGCGGACGTTGCCAGTTGCTCGCGGTACTGCGAGCGCTCGGCCATCGGCACCGGCACGCTGTGCGCGGTGAAGACCAGGCGCGCGGGGGGACGAACGTCTTCCGGGAGCCGCGCCAGCGCCTGGCGAACGTGTGCCGCGTTGGCCGCGATGAAGCCCGGGTGATTGAACCAGCTGCCGGCGTACGTGAGGGCAATGTCGCCGCCGGTCCGGTCGCGGAGCGCCACGCGCGCGGTCTGCACGTTCTCGCGGTACTGCTGGCAGCTCGAATAGGAATGCTGCGCCGCCGCTATGAAGCCGATGGCACGCCGCACGCCGGCTGCGTACATCTCCGCCAGCGTGTCGGCGAGGTACGGATGCCAGTTGCGCATTCCGACGTACACCGGCAGCGGCTGTTCCAGCGCGGCCAGCCGATGGCGCAGACCTTCCGCCTGCCGCCGGGTCAGTTCCGTGATGGGCGACATCCCGCCGAAGAGCTCGTAGTGGTGGGCCACTTCCTCCACGCGCTCGGGCCGCACACGGCGGCCGCGCAGCACGTTGGCCAGGAACGGGCGGATGTCGCCCAGCCCCTGGGGCCCACCGAAAGAGATGATCAGGACCGCATCGAACATCCGCTGGAAAACTCTTGTTCCTCATCCTAAATCACAGTCGTGTGATCACTCCCTGGCGGACAACTGTCTGGCGCGAGCGAACCAGCGAACCTCGCGACCCGCGGCGACGAGATCACTGCGGATCAGGCAACCGAGGAGCGCGTGCCCGGGACCCGCACCGTGCTGGCGGCCAAGGGCCTTCGTGCGACGTCTTCCGCGCCGTTGAGGCGGGGCCCCCGGGAAGGGCCCTTTCGATCTGCCCGCCCGGGCACCGCGGGAGAGAGACCCTCGGGCCGTCAACGCGGCGGCAGCAGGGCCTTGCGGTCGGGTGGTAATTGCTGATCAACGGCGATCAGCATGACGGCGGCCATCGCGTAGTCACCCATGATTGCGGTGATCTCGAGCGCGCCCTGCCGGCCGAAGAGGTCGACGGTCTTCGCCCAGAGATCCGGGCTCACATTGTGGTCGCGAAAGATAGCGCGGCCGAGACGGATGACCGTCGCGTCCTTCTCCGGGAGTCCCGCCACGTCGCGGTTGAACTTGACCGCGTCGATGACCGGCTGCTCGAGCCCCGCCCGAAGGCCCGCCGGCTCGTGCGACGACCACTCGTACTGCGAGTTGAACTCGCGGGCGGCGATGAGGGCCGAGAGCTCGAAGTACCGGCTCCCGACCACCGTCTTCCGCAGGACCTGGTTGAGCTCCTGAATGGGCCGCGCAGCGATCGGGCTGTGCATCGTCACCTGTCCCGGGCCCGTCCTGGGGAGTGTGCCGGATGCACCGGCGATGTAGTCGTAGACGCGTTTCCCCTCGTCATCCAGGTCGGCGCGCTGGACGGGCGGGAGGCGCGAGAGCGATTCCGGGTGGATGTCGGGCGGAAGCGCCGACTGGCCGCCGAGCGCCGCCACCGCGGACACGCCGAACGCAAGCCCCAGCAGTCTCGTGTGCATGACCGTCTCTCCTTCTGTCAGGCAGAAACGATACGTCATGCCGCGCGCCGCGCAGGCAATTTCTCGTCAAGAACGGCCGGTGCCGTCGGCCGTCAAGTCAAAGCCTGGCGAGTGGCGTGCGCCGGCAGCGCCGCCTGGGGTGGCAATCCTGCCCGCGCGACGCCCGAAGATTCGGTCGGGAGTCGCGGTGCGGATCCGAGCGGACCGAAACTGGCGGTGAGGCAGGGATTCGAACCCTGGGTAGAGGTTTAAGCCCCTACAACGGTTTAGCAAACCGCCGCCTTCAGCCTCTCGGCCACCTCACCGTATGTGGATTTCCGAAGGATTTTGCGGATTTGTCTCGCCGGAAGCGGCTACGGCTGGGCTAGTGTGCCCGCTAGTGTGCCCAAGCCGACGCGCAGCCTCCCGCAGGTCTCCGTCGCTCACGACATTATAGCGGTCAAAGACCCTGAGGACGAGAGCAGGATCTGGAGCATCGCGGTGTCGTATCGGGTCATCGCCTACGCGGGCGACTGGGACCGGGGGTGCGCGCTCGTGGAGGAGGCCAT
>CAZDLW010000270.1:0-7332 GCA_964505975.1 uncultured Bifidobacteriaceae bacterium
GTCACCCACCGGCGGCTTGGCCGGCTGATAGAGCGCCGCACGGAGAGTGCCGTCGGCGTGCAGGTGCGCCGAGACTGGCTGCGCCCGGTCGGCTTGTATCACACGGTCGCTCGGGAGCGCCTGTCGACCACGCGGGAGGACGAGGTCGGGCAGATGATGGTGGGACTCTTCGCGCAGAGCGAGGTGGAGTGGACGCGGACGCTCCGGACGACGATGGGACTGCGCGCCGACGTGTATCAGTATTCGGTGACCGCGGATATGCCCGAGAACTCGGGACGCGGAACCGACGCACTGTTGAGCCCCAAGTTCACAGCCATCTTTGGCCCGTGGAGCGGTACGGAGATTTACGCCAACGCCGGCATGGGTTACCACAGCAACGATGCGCGGGGAGCCGTGATGACGGTGGATCCGTCGTCGGACTTGCCGGTCGATCCAGTCACGGCGCTGGTACGGGCACGAGGAGCTGAGCTTGGCGTTCGCACAGTGCGGGTTCGTGGACTGCAGTCGACCGTCGCGCTCTGGTATCTGGGTCTCGCTTCCGAGTTGTTGTTCGTGGGAGATGCCGGCACGACCGAAGCTGGACGCCCGAGCCGCCGCATCGGGATCGAATGGAGTAACTATGCGCGTCTTCAGCCGTGGCTCACGCTGGACGCGGATCTGGCGTTCTCGCGTGCGCGCTTCACGGACGAGGATCCCACCGGCAACCGAATTCCCGGGGCGCTCGATCGGGTGGTCTCGGCCGGAGTGACGATCGATCCCCTTCGGCGGATATTCGGCAGCCTTCGCGTGCGTCACTTCGGCCCGAGGCCCCTCCTCGAAGACGCGACGGTCGAATCCGCGGGCACGACGATCTGGAACAGCGAGGTCGGCTACAGCGTGTCTTCCCGCGCCAGGGTGGTGTTGAGCGCTTACAACCTGTTCAATGCTCGCGTGTCGGATATCGACTACTTCTACGCATCCCGCCTGCCCGGCGAGCCCGCCGAAGGCGTGGATGATGTGCATACCCATCCCGCCCTGCCACGATCCGCGCGCCTGTCATTGCAGCTGACGTTTTGATCTCGACGCCGTTACGTTCCTGCGCCAGGCGGGAACCGCGACGCGAACGCCGCCCCCTCCCCGCCCTTTCGCGTGTCACGACCGCCGGCAGGAGGCCTGTCGGGCGGCGACGGCTCGGACGCGGCGTGTGCCCGATGTCGCTCAAAAATCGTGCAATGTCCCCGGACGCACGAACAACGGCCCCGCTTCGATATCCCCTGGTTATCACTGGACTTACTGTTCGTTCGTTGGCGCCGGCTGGTGGCCCGGGCGGCAATCCGGCCAGAAACGAGTTGAGATTTCGGGCGGCAGCCCGCTACAATTCGCCTCTTCCGTAGGCTGGGCGAAGGAGCCAGAACAGAGACGAAATGATTACTGTAGCTGCCATCCAGATGCAGCAGTTCGGCGTGCAGTTCTATCAGGCCTCGCTGACTGCCGGTGACATCGACAAACTGGTTCGCTTCGAGGTGCTCAGCTACGGCGAATCCGGACACCCTCCAGTTCGTGGCGGGAAAAAGAAGGTCACATCGAAGGTGAACTGGGACCTGCTCGAGCGCCGAATCGCCTCCTCCGAGAAGGCCTACCAGCGTCAGATCATCAGGCGAAAAATCGACGAACTCGTTCAGTATTACGAGCAATGCCGCCAGGCTCGGGATTTGCCGTCGATTCCAGGCGCAGTCATCATCTCCTGCGACGAGAAGCTGACGTTCGACCCGGTTGAAGACGGCTCTCCACTGGGACGCTTGCGGGTTCCCGAGCGGGAGGGGATTTTGCGCGCGATCGACGGCCAGCATCGATTGCTGGCCCTGCATGCGGATATCGAGAACATCCGCAAGCTGGACTTCACCGTGCCGGCCATAATTTTCGATCGACTGCCCGAGGATCACGTCGTCCAGATGTTCGTGACGATTAACGCGAAGCACACACGACTCAACCCCTCGCATCTCGTCAGCCTGTCGGGGCGCCAGCTCTACCGTGATGATGCCCTGGCGGCGGCGCACGATGTCGTGCGCGCGCTGAACGACCGTGAAGACTCGCCGCTGCAGGGCGAGATCAAGCTGCTCGGTGTCGGCCGGGGTCGCGTGGCCCAGGCGCCGCTGGCTCAGGAGTTGAAACGTCTGTTCGGGAGCGATGCGTTTGGGGGAACACGCAAGTCGGCCGAATTCCGGGAGCATTCCCGGCGCTTCTTCGTGAACTACTTCAAACAAGTGTCCGTGGTGTTCGGCGCCGCCTGGGCCGGTCGCAAATACAGCATCAAGACGGCCACCGCACTGCGTGCGTTCATCCGCGTCGCCCCGGACGTCGTTCGCCGCCTCGACCAGGAGCACGCGGACCGCACGGACTTCCGAGCGATAGGCCGGGTCATTGCCCCTTGGGGCCGGCGCATTGGTGACCAGCGCTTCGAGAGCGAGGGGGCCTGGAAGCGGGTCGGAACCACCGTCGACTCGCTGGCGAGAGAGCTCAAGCTGGCGCTGGAATATCCGGAAGGTGCGGGCGTGTAGATGCCGGTTCGGGAGCGGGAAAACCGGAAGGGGCGTCCGTGGACGCCCCGTTCCTGGAATGCCGGCCTGGCTCCCCCCAGCATTTACGGCGCTCTGCCGTAAACCACAGGCCGGCGCCTCGTGTAAGGCAACGCACGTGCCGCCTCAGTTCCTTAGGAATTTCTCGAATCCGGCTGTTTCCCACCTCCCAGGAATGTGGCAAGAATTACAAGCGTGTCCGTTTATCGGCCAGGCGGGGCGATGCGCGTCGACTTGAACGCCGATGTGGGCGAGTCCTACGGCGTCTATCAGCTGGGTCACGATTCCCTGCTCGTGCCCGCGATTACCTCCGCCAGCGTCGCGTGCGGATTTCACGCCGGCGACCCCGGCATCATGCGAGCGACGGTGGAACTGGCACGCCGTCACGGAGTTGCGGTCGGTGCCCACCCTGGTTTCCCCGATTTGCAGGGTTTCGGCCGGAGGGACCTGCGGGCGTCTCCGCGAGACGTCGAGGATCTCGTGCTCTATCAGATCGGCGCGCTGGGAGCGCTCGCAGCGGCACAGGGTGTCCGTCTCCAGCACGTGAAACCCCATGGAGCGCTGTACAACCGGGCCGTCTACGATCGCGACGTGGCCGATGCGATTGCCCGTGCCGCCGCGGCATTCGACGAGCGTGTGATTCTCTTCGGCCTTCCTGGGTCGGCCCTGCTCGACGCTGGACAGCGTGCCGGGCTTCGAACGGCTTCGGAAGCGTTTGCAGACCGTGCCTACCGGGCCGACGGCACGTTGAGTCCCCGCGACGAGGCTGGATCGGTGATTCACGATCCGGATGTCGTCGTTGCTCGCGTCCTCGAGATGGTGCACCACCGCGTTGTTACCGCGACCGATGGCACACGGGTAGGGCTGGAGGTCGACACCGTCTGCGTTCACGGTGATACGCCGGGCGCCGCCGCACTGGCCACCCGGTTGCGGGAGGCCCTCGTGGAGGGAGGCGTCGAGGTCGTCCCTGTTGGCGCGATCGAAGGGCCGTCTGAACGCGCCCCCTACGGACGATAGGCCTTCAAGGTGGCGTTCCGATCCTACTGGTGTGTGCCAGGTGGGTTCGATCCGTTCGGGGCGGCAACCTTGCTTTCCGCCACGAGGGCCCGCCGCAAGATCTTCCCCACCATGGTCTTTGGCAGTTCAGTCCTGAACTCGACCGCTGCCGGCACCTTGTAAGGCGCGAGCCGCTCCTTGCAGTACGCGCGCAGTTCGTCGCCGGTCACGCGTTGATCGGGTTTGAGTACCACCCACGCCTTCGCGACCTCGCCCTTGACGGGGTCAGGGACGCCGGCGACGCCCACCTCGCGCACAGCGGGATGCGTGGAGATGACCTCCTCGATCTCGCGCGGCCACACCTGGAACCCGCTCGTCTTCACCATGTCCTTCTTGCGATCGACGATGAAGACGAAGCCGTCTTCGTCCATGTACGCAAGGTCGCCCGTATGCAGCCAGATGCTGCCGTCCTCGTGCCGTCGCAGCGTGTCCCTGGTCTCCTCCGGGTTGTTCCAGTACTCGGTCATGAGCTGCGGCGCCTGCATGATCATCTCGCCGACCTCGCCGGCTGGCAGTTCGCGCACCCCCTCGTCGGCGTCCACGATCCGGACGGCCACGTCGGGCAGCGGGACGCCGATCGAGCCGATCTTGTTCGTCCCCTTCACGGGATTGACGCAACACGCCATCATGCCTTCGGTCAGCGAATAGCCTTCGATCAGGCGTGCCCCGGTCTTTTCCTCGAAACGACGCTTGGTCTCAGCCATGAGCGCGGCGGCGCCCGAGAAACACAGCCTGATTGAGCTCAGATCCACCTTTCCGGCCTGTACGTCGGGATGGTTGAGAATCGCCGAGTACAGTGTCGGAACACCGCTGAAGAAGGCCGGTTTCACTTGCTTGATCGTCTTCAGCAGGTCCGGGATGTCGCGGGGGTTCGGCACCAGCGAAAGTGGGTTCGGCCCGATGAACGCCAGCGGCTGGACGCCCACGTTGCCATACACGTGGAACATCGGCAGCGGAAGCATGATGATGTCGGTCCATGGCTCCTTGGCGGATCGGGTCCATTCCTGGAGCTGTACTCCGGCGGCCACGTAATGACGATGGAGGCCGATGACTCCTTTCGGTGTTCCGGTGGTGCCTCCGCTGGAGAGAATCACCGCACGATCGTCGGGGGATACGGATACATTCGGGCGTGGGTCGTTCTCGTGGCGCTGCAGCAGATCCTGCAACCACAGGTCGCCGGGGGCGAGAGTGATTCGATGGCCTTCCTTCTTCTCCTTGAAAAGGGTGAACAACAGCCGGAGTACGCCTGGAAGATACTCTTTGATCGACGTGGCGATCACGCGCCGTGCGCCGGTGCGCTGCTGGACGTGCTTCACTCGCCCGTAGAACGGCGTCAGCACGACGACGGTTTCGGATTGTGACGCGCGAAGCGCCTGCTCGACTTCCCGCTCGCTATACGTGGGATTGAGCGGCACGACGATGGCCCCCGCTTTCCAGGCGCCGAACTGCGCAACAAAGAACTGGGGGCAGTTGGGCAGGATCAGCGTGACCAGGTCGCCTTTGCGGACGCCCAGGCCGACGAGTGCCGATGCGAAGGCCGTACTCTCGGCGTCCAGCCGTGCGTACGACATCGTGGCACCCTTGAACAGCAGCGCGGGCTTGGAGGGATGCTCGCGGGCGAGCGACTCCTGGTAGTCGACGAGGGTCTTATCCGGATACGGAGTCAACGAGGCTCGAACGTCGGGATCGTAGTGGGCCAGCCAGCGTGTGTTCGCCATCGTGCCCGACATTCTCCTGCAGGCGTCCTGACCTCACAAGGCCCCGGGAATTGAAACGACTACGGCCGCGCTGGCCCGCGGTCATTGCCCGAGCAGCATCAGGAGCAGCGCTTTCTGTGTGTGCAGCCGGTTCTCGGCCTGATCGAAGACCACCGCAGCCGGGGAATCGATGACCTCCGAGGTGACTTCTTCTCCCCGGTGCGCGGGAAGACAGTGCATGAACAGCGCTCCGGGCGCCGCGGCAGTCATGAGGGCGCTGTTCACCTGGTAGGGGGCAAACACCACCCTCCGGTCGGCAGCCTCGTCTTCTTCACCCATGGACGCCCAGACGTCGGTGTACACGGCACCCGCTCCCGATACCGCCTGGCGTGCGTCCGTGAAACGGCGCACCCGAGCACCGTGTCGGGCGACGCGCATGGCTTCCTCGACCACGTGATCCGGCAGCGCGTATCCGTCGGGCGACGCCAGGTGCACGCTGACGCCGAGCATGCATGCGGCATGGGCGAGCGACGTGGCCACGTTGTTGCCATCCCCGACGTAGGCCACCGTGCGGCCCTTGCAGTCGCCCCATCGCTCGCGCAGGGTCATGACATCGGCGAGGGCCTGACACGGATGCTGCTCGTCCGTCAGCGCGTTGACCACGTGGAGGCGCGGAGCGGCCGCGGCCAGCGCAGCCACCTTCCGTTGTGCGAACGTCCGAATGACCACCGCGCGTACCCAGCGTTCGAGGTTCCGTCCGACGTCCTCGATAGGCTCTCGCCCGCCCGCGGCGAACTCGGCGGGAAGGTCCAGGACATCTCCGCCGAGCTCCCGCACGGCAATCTCGAAGGTAGACCTCGTTCGCAGCGACGGCTTTTCGAACAGCAGCGCCACATGCATGCCCGCGAGGGCAGCCACGGTTGGCGCCCGTGGACCGAGGCTGCGCTCGACCTTCAGTCGATCTGCCGTGTCCAGAAGTCGCTCGAGATCGTCTGGCTCGAGATCGAGAATCGACAGGAAATCCTTGTGGGCGGTGAGCGGCATAGAGACGCCCTTCGAGAGACTACTGCCGAAGCCCTGCTTCAGACGCGGTTCCTCGACAGGTGTCACGGTCGACGGTCCGAAGCGGGGTGTCGTCAGGTCCTGTACTCTCCGTTGATTCGCACGTACTCGGCGCTCAGGTCGCAGGTCCAGACCGTTGCCGCCGCGTCGCCTTCCGTGCCCAGGTGTACGTCGATGTCTACCTCGGCGTTCTTCAGGTGCTCAGCCGCCCGGGGAGCAGCGTCATCATGGGGACGCCCCTGCTCGAACAAAACCACTCCGCCGACACGGACGGTGGCGCGGTTCACGTCGAAACTCACTCCCGACCGCCCGGCAGCGGCGACAATCCGGCCCCAGTTCGGGTCCGCTCCGTGCACGGCGGTCTTTACTAGGGGCGAGTTCGCAATCGTCCTCGCCACGCCGCGCGCATCATCCTCCGTCCGTGCTCCACGTACCCGGACCGTGACCAGCTTCGTGGCCCCTTCTCCGCCGCGCACGATGCCGAGCGCCAGTTCCTGCGAGACCGCGAGCAGTCCGTCTCGGAGCGCCGGGTAGCTGTCCTCGTCTATGGCCACGCCGCTCGCGCCGGAGGCGAACGCGAAAAGCGAATCGTTGGTGGAGCATTCGCCGTCCACGGTGATCGAGTTGAACGTACTGCGCGCGGCTTCCTCCAGCGCACGGCGCAGGAGGTCAGGCGGCACCACGGCGTCCGTGGTGAGGAAGCCGAGCATCGTGGCCATACGTGGTTCGATCATGCCGGAGCCCTTGGCCGTGCCACCGACGGTGAACCCCCCACGGCCCGTCTGCACGTCGACCGCATGTTCTTTGGGAAATGGATCCGTCGTCATGATGGCACGCGCGGTCTCGCTGCCTGCGCCCCGGGCGAGGGCGCGCGCAGCTGCGCGGATGCCCGGAACGACGCGGTCCATGTTCAGCCCGACGCCGATGACGCCGGTGGACGCGACGAGTATCTGTTCAACGGG
>CAZDLW010000271.1:0-7326 GCA_964505975.1 uncultured Bifidobacteriaceae bacterium
TGGTGCCGGGGGCGGGGATCGAACCCGCACGCCCTTGCGGGCCCGGGATTTTAAGTCCCGTGCGTCTGCCAGTTCCGCCACCCCGGCAATGGATGAGGTTCGGATCGTTCACGAACCTAGGATGAGCTGTCGATGGCGTCGGTGCCGCCGCCCCGTTTGTAATCAGGTATTTACTGCGGATTCTACAGCCAGTGCCGCAAAGCTGAACCGTTGGCAGAGATTTAGCGTATCATGCGCATATTTGATGCCTGTAGAAATGTAGATTCTGCCCCGCAGATTTTTGCCGTTCCAGCAGCAAAGAAGGCGTTTTGGTGTCACCCGCTGAGGCCCATTTAGAGATATGTTTAACCTTGGGAGACGAGATTCCAGGCAGTCTCGCAGACACGGACGACAGCGTCGTCCGCGACCACCAGCGACGGAACACCAGTGTGGGTGTTCACACAACGAGCGTGGTCAGGTAGACGGTCGGGCGCTCCGTCGCCTTCTTCGCGCGACACCCTCATACCACCCTTCGACATGCAGGCGCCCTGCACGTTGGAGGAGGGAACGCCCAACACGTCTCCTGACCCACCCCGACCGGCGGGTACCATCCGCCGGTCGGGGATTTCTTCGTTCAATGAACAGTGTCCGACGATGGCCCGGGGGTCGACAGCGGGCTGCGTGACAGCACCCGCTCGATCATCATCGTCAGATGATGCTCCGGGATATCGAATGGCCCGGCTACCACGGCGCCCAGCGACAACTCCAGCGCAACCACGACCCCACCGTCGAACGGATTCACGATCCAACTGAACCCGCGTAAGGCTATCGAGACATCGGGCAAGGCGTCCGGATGCCGTGCCGTGTGCAGTGCGCGCAACATCCCGGTGAGCAGCGTACTCACATCCTCGTCGCTCCAGACTCGCGGCTCGCGATCGATCGGCGCAATCTTCCGAGTCGTCGCATGGTTGTCGCCCCGCAGCCAGATGTCCACCGAAATCTGCATCATCCCCGGCTCGACTCGCCGGTCCTCGTCAGCTCGTTCAACTGCGCCGCAAGGTCGTCCGCCGTCGTCGCCGGCGCCCTGCACGTGAAATCGTGACAGAGATAGGCGCTCGCACGGCCATCCCTGGGGCCGAACCCCGCGGTCCAGGGGAGCAGTGCGCTCAACCGATCGCGATGTTCGGGCAGCAGCGGCACCACCACAAGAGACGGCAGATACCAGCGGCGGATCGCTCGAACGAGATCCTGCGCGTCCGAACCATCGGCGTCGCCCGCAATGACGATCTGCGACGTCCCTGCATGATACGCCGAGAGCGCGGTCAACAGCATAGGAACCGTACGTCCGGCTCGAGCAATTCGTGGTGCGAACATCGCGAGCGTCCGCTGAACCTTCTCCCCGTCAATCGTCCACTCTGCGGTTGCCCACCGATCAGATGCACCGTCAGGAGCCGAACCATCGCCAAGGAGATGCGACAACGTCAGGAGGTTCAGCACCGATACCGAGCTTGCCGCCGGCTCCGCGCCATCGTAGTCCTCCTTCAACCGCAGCAGCACGGATGCATCCTCACCCGTCGTGCTGAACCAGCCTCCCTCGCCGGCGTCCCAGAACAGCTCGTCCTGTCGCCGCTGCAGGGTCAGCGCCCATTCGAGCCACCCGGGATCGCCATCTGCCTGAAACAGCTCCAGCAACCCGAAGATCAGGAATGCATAGTCCTCGGCATACGCATCGACGCCCACGCGGCCCCGGCGGTAGCGCCGCATGAGCCGCTGCCCCCCGGCGTCCCAGAGCACCCGGCGGATGAACATCGCCGCCCTCCGGGCATCGTCCAGATACTGCGTGCCATCGTTCAGCACGCGAGCCGCACGTGCGAAGGCCGCCACCATCAAGCCGTTCCATGCGGTCAGAATCTTGTCGTCCAGGTGGGGCCGCGGGCGTCCGGATCTCCTGGCGAGCAGCGCCCCACGGGCTCGAACGAGCGCGCGTTCGACAAATGCGGTGTCCCGACCCGTGGCCGACGCCACTTCGTCGATCGAGCGCGCGGTATACAGCAGATTCTTGTGGGTGAACTCGCCCTGCGGGTCGAAGGGTGCGTTGCCGTCCGGACGCACGCCATATCGCAGGCAGAACACGTCGGCGTCCGGACCACTCAGCGTCTCCCGGATCTCCGACTCGTGCCAGATGTAGAAGGCCCCCTCCATCTTGTGGGCGTTCGGATCGTGCACCTGCTCGGGCGGCACGCTGTCGGCGTCCTCCGCGGAGTAGAAGCCGCCTTCGTCGTGGCCGAGATCGCGTCGGACGTACTCCAACGTGTCCGCCGCAACGTCTGCGAGAAATGCGTCGCTCGTGAGCTGCGCCGCGTCCACGCAGGCAAGCACCAGCTGTGCCTGGTCGTACAGCATCTTCTCGAAGTGAGGTACCCGCCAGTCGCCGTCCACCGAGTACCGGTGAAAGCCGCCACCGATGTGATCGCGCATTCCGCCGAGAGCCATGGCACGCAGCGTCAGGAGGGCCATCTCCTTCGGTACCTCGGCTCCTGTCCGGCTGTGCTCCCGCAGCAGGAAGAACAGCTCGCTCGGGCGGGGGAACTTTGGTGCATCGCCAAAGCCGCCCCGCCGGCTATCGAACGCGGCCTCGAACTCCAGCCGCGCCCGGTCCAGGACCTCCGGCCCGGGCACCTGCGACTCCCCTTCCACAGGCCGCACGCGACGCAACTGCTCCACGATGTCCGCGGCGGATTCGAGGACTCGGCTGCACTCCTCCCGCCACACGCGCGCGATTTCCTCGAGAACCTGGACGAACCCGGGTTTGCCCCACTTCGGGTGCGGTGGGAAGTAGGTGCCGCCGTAGAACGGCTCGAGGGCCGGCGTCAACCAGACATTCATCGGCCAGCCGCCGGATCCGGTGGTGGCCTGCACGAACGTCATGTACACGCGATCGATGTCGGGCCGCTCTTCCCGATCGACTTTGATGGATACGAAATGCCGATTCAGCACATCAGCCACGCCCGCGCTCTCGAAGCTCTCGTGCTCCATGACGTGGCACCAGTGACACGTCGAGTACCCGACGGAGAGGAAGATCGGCTTGTCCTCGCGACGGGCCCGCGCAAACGCCTCATCGCCCCACGGGTACCAGTCGACGGGGTTGTCCTTGTGCTGCAGGAGATAGGGACTCGACTCGGAGGCGAGGCGATTGGCCATTTCCAAGCTTACTCCGGCGCTTACCATGGGCCAGCCGCACCAGCGGCGGGCGCGTCCCTCGGGGCCAGCGACCTACGACTCGCGCGACACCGATCGGGCAAAACGTGTTCCGCAGCGTGAAGGCCGCGCTGGGTGGGACCCAGCGCGGGTCGTGCCTTGCCGGGCGGAGGACGCGTTTTTCCGCGCGACGTCGTCGGGAGCACGCCCCGAGGGACGCGCCCGCCGCGACGGCGACCGGCTCCTGAGGCAAGCGGACAAGCAGAAGCCGTCTAGCTGCGTCAACGAGTCGCGATGGGTGCGGTGGATCGCACGTCGAGACTCCGTCACACCCTCGGCGCTGGCGCAGCCGATATCTCCTCCGGCCGGCGACGTCTCAGGCGCGCATAGTTCGCCGTGAACTCCACGCCGTACATGAGGATGATGGCCGACACGTAGATCCACAGCAGGAACATCACCACCGCCGCAATCGAGCCATGGATCATCGTGATGCGCGGGCTGGCGGCCAGGTACCAGGAAAAGCCGTCGAACGCCGCCCGCCACAGGAGGCCCGTGAAGATGGCGCCAACCCACACGTCCCGGAATCGTGTCTGCGCGTTTGGAATGAAGTAGAACAGCAGACCGACGCCGACAATGAGCAGCGCCGTCGGCAGTTGCCGGAAGGCAAAGCCCTGCAGTGCCATCAACCACTCGAACCGCGTGAGCATGCCGCCGAACCACGTCGTCTGCGCCACTTGCACGAAACTGACGAGCAGCAGCGCCACGAGCATCACGCCTCCGGCCGTCACGAGCATCAGGAACGACACCATGCGGTGCTTCCAGAAGCTCCGCTGCTTCTCGACCTTCCACGCTTCGTTCACCGCACTGGTCACCGCGCCGAACACGCCGAGCGACGCCCAGATCAGCATCAGGGCTCCGGCAACGCCCAGCTGAAAGCGGGCCCCCCGGAGCGCGTCGAGCTGGGTGATGACGAAATCGAACTGGGCCGGGAAGTACTGCAGGACGAACGTGAGGACGGCCTCGCGGTCGCGCTCGCTTGCTGCAACGCCGCCAAGCAGCGAGATCACCAACAAGAGGAAGGGAAAGAACGACAGCAGCGCGTAATACGCGATCGCCGCCGCATGCGTCGGATCGTTCCCGTTGATCAGACCCGTCAGGCCCCGCCAGGCGGCGAGACCCGACAGCCGGAGCTCCGCGCTCACGCGGCGCACCAGGCGCTGCCATGTCACGTCACGATTATCTCAAACTCCCTGCACGCGACGCCTGCCGGCCCGGCCGATTCGACGATAGGCGGTGTACCAACCAGTCAAAGGCTGCCGCCGTTGACATCCAGCGGGCGCCAGCCCTTGCCTGGTCGGCAGTGTCCGCTTGGCGCGCTCCGCGCGGCTACGAGCGGCGAAAGTCGCTGCTGCCCGTCGTACCGGCACTCGTGCTCGTGCTGTTCGCCGTCTTGTCCGCGTACCCTTTTGCCTGATCCGCGTACTCCTTGGCCTGGTCCGCGCCTTGCGCCACCAGATCCCGTGCGCGGTCTGCGTACTCCCGCGCCTCTTCGGCTCCGTGGGCCACGGCGTCACGCGCCCGGTCCACCAGATCCCGCCCTTTGTCGGACAGCGTCGACGCCGCTTCGCTCGCCCGGTGATACTGCTGCGAGCTCCATTGACTGACGTGCCGCGCCTGCTCGCTCAACGCACCACGAAGCTCGGCACCGGCCTTGGGGGCCAGCAGCATCCCGATTCCCGCGCCAAGGACGGTCCCGGTCAGCAAGCCCATCATGAAACCGCCGCCGTCATGATCGTACCGCTCGAACTGTGCCATCTCCTGCTCCTCTCCTGTCATGCATCGCAGGCCAGGCCATCTCCTGTGTCCGGATTCTTCGCGCGCGTCGCACGTCCGCTGCGCACCGCCGCCTCAATGCGACGTACCGTCCGGTGGATACTGTGACTGGGCGCGCGCATGTTTGAACTCCTGCACGACTCGAAGGCCCTCGTTGGCCATCTCGCCTACTTTCTCGACGGTTCGCTGAAATCGCGTCAACTCGTGCCCGAGTTCATCAAGGGCCGGCTCCAGTCGCTCGCGCAGCGATCGGCCGCCGCTCGTGAAGAGCAGGTAGCTTGCACCCACTCCGAGGAGCGCACCGACGAGCGCACCCAACATGACGATTCTTCGTTCAGTCACAGATCCTCCTGCTGCAACGAGAGTAGAGCTTCCAAAACGGATGCCAACCTGGCCAGGCTCCGTCTCGAACCGTCGAGCATGTCTGAGACGGCGCCGACCAAGGTTGGCACGTCTTGAACGGCCAGCATCAGCCCGCCCCTTCCGACCGCATGAACGTCCGCACCAGCTCGTGCTCGCTACGCTCGAGCTCGTCAGCGGTCCCTTGCGCAATGACCTTTCCTTCATGGAGCACTGCCAGCACGTCACCCAGATGTCGCGCGCTCGGGATGTTGTGCGTCACCACGACCAGCGTGGTCCCCTGCTCTCTCTGCTCGACCAGCAACTGATCGATTTCCGCCGCAGTGATGGGGTCCAGGCCGGCGCTGGGTTCGTCGACCAGAAGAATGTCCGGGTCGAGCGCCATCGCACGCGCCAGGCCGGCCCGCTTTCGCATGCCGCCCGAGAGTTCCGCCGGCATCTTGTCGTAGTCACGCTCGAGACCGACGTCGGCCAGTTTGGCTCTCGCCACCTCGCGAATCCTGGCATCCGGCCAGTCCGTGTGACGCCGCAGCGGAAAGGCCACGTTCTCACCGACGGTGATCGAGTCGAAGAGCGCAGCGTTCTGGAACAGGAATCCCATGCGACGGCGCATCGCCGAGAGCGCGGCGCCCCCGAGCGTCGCGATGTCCGTCCCGTGCACGATGACGCGGCCGCGATCGGGCCTGATCAACCCGATGATGTGCTTCAGAGCCACGCTCTTGCCGGTGCCGCTGCGCCCGAGCAGACAGAACGCGGTGCCCGGCGCCACGTCGAACGTCACGTCATTGAGCACCGTGACGCCATTGAACGACTTCGTCACCCCTTCCAGGCGAATCACAGCCTCGCTCATATGCGCGCGAGAGGACGGCAGACTCAATCTGACCAGCAGGACGTTGGCCACGCGAGTGCCGCAGCAGCGCAGTGCTCCACCGCTGGACCATGGCAGCTGTCAGGCAGCGCAACTGCCGGACCTCGAAACTCAACCGTTGGCGTGCGAGGCGGCTGCGCGCTGCTGGGCCCGCTGGTCCGTGATCTCGTGCTTCTTCATCTTGCTGTACAGCGTCGGCCGGTACAGACCCAGGATCTGCGCCGCTTCCTGCTTGTTCCAGTTCGTCCGCTGGAGCGTCTGTACGATGGCCATCTTCTCGATCTCGGCCAGTGTGCGGTGCGGCGGAATCGTGAATTCCTGAACGGGATTCCCTTCCTCCCGGATCGACTCGGGCAGATCGTTCGGGGCAATTTCACCCGTCTTGCATACCAGCACGGCCCGCTCGATGGCGTTCTCCAGCTCGCGGACGTTGCCTGCCCACCGGTTCCGGATGAGCAAGTGATACGCTGCCGGTGAGATGGTCTTCACGGCCTTCTGGTACCGCTGGTTGAACTTCGACAGGAAGTGCGTGCACAACAGCGGAATGTCTTCGCTCCGCTCGCGGAGCGGCGGTACCCGCAGGCTGATGGTGTTGATCCGGAAATAGAGATCCTCGCGCAGCTTGCCCTCCCGGAGCGCGACCTCCAAGTCGATGTTGGTCGCGCAGATCAACCGGAAATCCACGTGCACGAGCCGGTCGCTGCCTATGGGGCGGTACTCGCGCTCCTGCAACACGCGCAGCAGCTTCGTCTGCAGATACGGCGGCATCTCGCCGATTTCATCGAGCAGCAGCGAACCACCCTCCGCCATCTCGAGCAGTCCGACCTTGTCGGTCTGCGCTCCGGTGAAGGCACCCCGCTTGTATCCGAAGAGCTCGCTCTCAATCAGATCCTTCGGTATCGCCGCACAGTTGATCTTGATGAACGGACCCTTCACACGGTTCGAGTTGTGGTGAATGGCGTTGGCGATGAGCTCCTTGCCCGTTCCGTTCTCTCCCTGGATCAGGATGTTGGCATCGCTCGCCGCCACGCTGTCGATGAGCTCGAAGAGATCCTTCATCTTCTTGCTCTGGCCGACGATGTTCGCGA
>CAZDLW010000272.1:0-7319 GCA_964505975.1 uncultured Bifidobacteriaceae bacterium
GTGTTGAGTGCTGCAAGCACTACAACGTGACGATGGAGAGCCGGTCATTCCATATCTAGTGGCAGTATCTTCTGCCCGCACTCCGTGCGGGCGAGACGTCTTCAACTGTCGATCGAAAGCTTGTCTCATCTGCATGGATTCTGGCCGTTCAAGCCGTCTAGCGCAACCCGCCAAAGGCCCCGAAGAAATTGGAGAACGTTCCAATGCCGGCAAGGACGATGGAGACGTTGAGCCGGCGGTCGGCGGAGATCGGGAGGCCCAGGGTCGGAGGGAAATTGAACGTCTGGAACTCGACCTGGATGCCACAGCACTGGGCCAGGTACGCCGTCGTCACGCTCTGGCTGACGATGTAGCCCCGACCCATGTCCCAGCTGAGGGCGTAGGTGCCGGTCGCGCGGCCGTCGAGCAGTCGAGTGGTCGTGGAACTGGACAGGAAGTTCTCCGCCTGGGTAAACCACTGAAACTGCCGGCGGCTGTAGTTGACGTTCGTGCTGCCGGCGCCCCACGTCATCGTTCCTCCCGTGGTGATGGCTTGGAGTCCGTCCCCGCGAGACACGTCGTACTCGAGCCTCGCGTTGGCGTCGAGGATCGAGCTCGGCGCGATGCGCGCGTTCAGGGCGATTGGAGACATGCGAGCCGCCGCGCCCGCGCCCTGGGCGCTCATGTAGCGTGTGTCGAAGAGGCTTGCCTCGGGATTCCAGTAATACGTCTGTTGCAGCCCAATCGTGGCGAACTCCCGCGCCTGGCCGCGCGATCCTCCTGTCGTCCCGGGGCTGCGGAAGAACCGGTTGGTGACCCCGTAGGTCATCCTGAAGGAGCCCCCGACGACCACGTCGGAGAGGTCGCTGAGAATCGGAGTGCTCTGCGTGACACCGCTCGTGAAATCCACACCCAGGAGCGGTTCGACCACATGCTTGAGGCGATCGACTGCGTCGCCGGTGGATGAGCCATCCCAGATGCGATTGAACACCGGTCCGATGAGCGCGGTCCCGAGCTCCACGTACCGACGGAGGGATGGCCTGGACACCGTGGATCCAGTTCCATCGTTGCTGCGCGAATAGTACGTCGATCGATACGTGGCGCTGGTATTCAGCGACAGAAAACCGGTGGGCGCGAGCGCGACCCGCACATTCGGCGCGAGGTCGAGTCGATGCAGGCTGTCGTCTCGCGTGACGATGTCGCCGGTGACGTGCCGGAACGGCAGGTACGCATACTCGCTCTGCACGGATCCGTACAGCGGAGTGCCGAACAGACGCTGGGGCGCCAGTCCGGCCGTGACCCGTGGCGTGCTGCCATAGGTCACGGAGCTCGCCGCGCTCCCGAAGTTCTCGTTGCGTTGATACAACACGCTGGTTGAAAGGGGCCCCCTGGCGGTACTGACACCAGCCTCGAGCACCCGGGTGGTGCGGGAAGCCTGATAGACGTCCTGTTGATAGAGTTGCTGGTTCACGATGTCCGAGAAATAGTCCACACGCGCGCGCGCGTAGATGCCTCTGGCAATCGCCTGCGTGGCGGTGCCCGACAACTGGTAGCTGGTGCTCGCCGGGAGGGTGCCGGTTTCGCGCTGACCGAACCGGTACAGTCGAACCGTTCCGGACGATTGCTGCCCGGTGACGTACCGGTACTCCGTGCCTGCTCCCTGACCGGCCTGAGTGAACCAGTCGTGAAAGAGCGTCATATCGTGACTTCGTCCCAGCACCCAGAAGAAGGCGTTGCTGAGCGTCTGGCCGCGGAGCGTCGAGGCGCCATAGGTCGGCATCAGGAAGCCGGTGGCCCGATCCTCGTCCTGGATCGGGTAGTACAAGAAGGGCACATATAAGAGGGGCACGCCCTTGACTCGCAATACCGTATGCCGTGCGATGGCGTAGTCGTCCAGGTTGAGCACGACGCTGCCAGCAGTGACCTCCCAGCGCGGGGTCGGCTGCACGCACGTGGTGAAGCCCCCGCGGGTGAGCCGGTACTGCCGGGGCCCGGTCTTCTGGATCGTCTCACCGTAGAAGTACACGTCAGGTTCCTGGTTGCCGAATTGCGCGCGATCGGCGCCAGGGCCGAGTGACAGCAGCCCGGATGCGTCGAAGAAGGTGCCCGTCTGGCTCCCCGTGTCGAACTCCAGGCGCTCCGCTGAGATCCGGCTGTCTGGGTTCGTGAACAGCACATTGCCAGTGGCCACGAGTCGATTCGTGTCGAGGAACACATCGACATCGTCGGCGAAGAATGTCACGCCGTCCTCGCCTTCGATCTCCACCTGCCCCGTCATGCGCCAGTGATTGGTCGAGACCTGCTCGAACCGCAGCTGTTGTGAGTTCAGCAGCCTGGCGGGCAACGACGGCTCGACCGTGAGGGCCTGTGCTGGTGCCGTATCCTGCCCCACCGCTGGGGACGCGGAGAGCAGACCGGCCAGGCACGAGAGCATGAGCAGACGAACCATGGGCGTTCGGAAATCAGCGCAGAATCGCACGCTGCCTGAGATGGCCTCGCACGGCTCCAGCCAGAAAGAGCGACCCGGCCACACAGACGGTCTCGGCCGTTTCGAGTGCCCGCTCCACGGCGCGTATCGGGTCGGGCTCCACCAGGACCTGGTGGGATCCGAAACAGGCCGGTGTGCGCTCCGTCTCGGGTGCCGCTCGTTCGGCGGCCACCAGCACGGCCCGCCTGGCAAGCTCGTCCGCCCGCATGGCGCGGGGCGATGGCGCCGCCGTCGCCACGAGGCGTGACACCACCGGAAGCAGCGCGGCCAGGATGTCGCTCGCATCCTTGTCCTGCATGACGCCGGCGACGAGCGCTGGGCGCTCCGGATGCCACTGGCGCAGATAGGCCGCGAGTGCGTGCGCGCCCTCGGCATTGTGCGCGGCGTCGAGCAACACGCGTTTCCCGCTGGCACATGGGAGCAGCTCGAGCCGGGCTGGCCACTCGGTCCTGGCGAGTCCCTCCTCGACCGCTGCGGCGCTGATCGGGACGCCCCCGGCCCGAGCCGCCTCGAGCAGTCTGACGGTCACGAGCGCGTTGGCGATCTGGTGATTACCGCGAAGAGCGAGCTCCAAGGGACCGTAGATGCCATCCGGCGTCTCGACCCGTATGCGTGCGCGTCCGTCGTGCAGCTCGGACTCGAGCCGCGCCTCCTGTTCCGCGTGGATGAGCCGCGCCCCTCGTTCCTGGGCCACCCGGCGGACGACCGCGACCGCCTCCGGTGGCAGCGTGCCAGACACAACGGGGATTCCCGGCTTGATCACGCCGGCTTTCTCGAAGGCAATCGCGCCCAGCGTATGGCCGAGATACTGCTGGTGATCCAGCGCAAGCGTGGTGATGGCGGCAGCCACTGGCGTTAGGACGTTGGTGGCATCGAACCGGCCGCCCATGCCTACTTCGACGACGGCCAGCTCGATACCGGATCGACGGAACAGCTCGAACGCGACAGCGGTCGTGACCTCGAAGAACGTGGGCGAACCAAGGTGCCCGGCGGCCTGAAGCCGATCGGCGCAGCGCAGCACGTCGTCGGCCACCGCTTCGAGCGTGGCCAGATCGACAGGATCGTGGCCGACAACGAACCGTTCGGTGATGTCACTCAGGTGTGGCGAGGTGTACCTCGCGGCCCGCAGGCCCGCGGCCAGCGCCGCGGCGTGGGCCATGGCCGTGACCGACCCCTTGCCATTGGTGCCGGCAACATGGAGCGACGCAAAGCTGCGTTCGGGATGTCCGAGCGTCGCGCACAGGCGCGAGATGTTCTCGAGACCGAGCTTGATGCCCGAGTTCTCGAGCGCGAAGAGGCGCTCAATCAAGTCAGCGTGGCGGCTCGAGCGCCGCGCCGGCAGCAACGGCTGCCGGTTCGAGCTCGGGAGCGCCCCCCGGCGTGGGCGTGGCGCACATGAAGCGGAGTGCGCGCCCGATCGTCGCTTTCAAATCGCGGCGGTCCACGACGAGGTCCAGCATACCGTGTTCGACCAGGAACTCGCTGCGCTGGAACCCGTCGGGAAGCTTCTGCCGAATCGTTTGCTCGATGACGCGCGGCCCGGCAAAGCCGATGAGCGCCTTGGGCTCGGCAATGTTCACGTCTCCCAGCATCGCGAAGCTCGCCGTCACGCCGCCGGTGGTGGGGTCGGTCAGCACCGACACGAATGGAAGCCTGGCCCGGTCCAGCCGCGCCAGCGCCGCCGACACCTTTGCCATCTGCATCAGCGACAGCGCCCCTTCCATCATCCGCGCGCCTCCCGAGCAGGACACCACGATCACGGGCTGCCGGCGCTCGATCGCCATCTCGATGGCACGGGCAATCTTTTCGCCGACGACCACACCCATGCTACCGCCGATGAAGTTGTACTCCATCGCAGCGGCGACGAGGTCGGTGCCTTCCAGCCGGCCCGTGCCGACAATCAACGCATCCTTCAACCCCGTCGTCTCCATTACCGCCCGCAGGCGCTCGCGATACGGTTTGGTATCGGTGAACTCCAGAGGGTCGGTGGAGACGAGGTTCGGGAAGTATTCAGTGAAGCGCCCATCGTCGAACAGAGATGTGAGGCGCTCCCGCGCGCTCATACGGAAGTGATGTGCGCATTTGGGACAGACGTTCAGGTTCTTCTCGAGGTCCTTCTTATAGATGAGTTGCCTGCACCCGGGGCACTTCACCCAGAGCCCTTCGGGCACACGGCTCGCCTTCTCGCCTGAAGCCGAGGCGATGGGTACGCGGGCCTTCTTGAACCACACCATCAATTCGGAACTTTAACACTCTGGCCTGGAGAATTCACGAACGTGCGGGTCGGCGAGTAACACGCACGGGATTCGTCGGGGTGCTCGATCGACTTGGCTCGGACGTGTCCAGAGCGATAGTCGAAGGACAGGACAAGAGGAAGCCCCGTGTCAGGTGCGTGGCACGTAATACTGTGTGCCCTTCCCCATCGTGTTGATTTGACGGATCAGGTCGTCCACTGCGCTGTCGCTCTCCTGGAAGTCGACCTGCGACGTTTCGACGACCAGGAGGGGTGTGGACGAGTAGTGGAAGAAGAAGTGCTGGTACGCCTCGTTGACCTCGCGTAGATACCCCGGGCTCGGGTCCGGGATCTCGGTGTCTCCATCGGCCCGTCGAGCGTGGCGACGCCGGAGCAGGACCTCTGTTGGGGCCTGAAGGTATATCACGAGATCCGGTGACGGCGCGTCCTTCGAGAGGAGGTCGAAGAGACGCTGATAGATGAACAGCTCGTTATCATCCAGGTTCAGATACGCGAAGATCTTGTCCTTGTCGAACAGGTAGTCGCTTATCGTCGCTTGAGTGAACAGGTTGCCTTGGCGCAGGATGAGTTGTTGCCGGTGCCGGCTGAGGAGGAAGAAGAGCTGTGTCTGAAGCGCGGCGCCAGACCGCCCGGCGTGAAAATCTCCGAGGAACGGATTGTCCCGTTCCTCGAGAACGGGAGTGGCGTCCAGGCGCGTCGCGAGCCGTCCCGCCAGTGCTGTCTTCCCGACGCCGATGGGGCCTTCAATGGCAATGTACTGGAACGGCATGCGATCCGTCCGAACAGTGGTCCCTCGTTCGCGGCGGGCCTGTCGTCGCCCGGATGGGCTGGTGCCTGCATGCTATCATCCGGCGTCGCACTTCATGCCACTGTTGCCGCCACCCGCAACGGTCGGCGCGACCGCTGCCTACAGACTGCGGGCGCACGGCCCGATGAGTAGAGCTGGAGGACTGATGGCGGATACACGCCGCGTCATCAGGGCCCTGCTGAATTGGAGCGGCGACGACTGGCACGGCGTACACCGCCATGTCGGCGCTGGATCGCGGACAGTGAGATCTCTTATCCCCTTCGGCCCGAGACAGTTGGTGCTGTGCGTTGCGATTGCCAGTGTGGCGAGCTGCGCGACCGTGCCTCCGCCAGCGGTGATTCCTGAGGTCACGACGTGGGAGGAGAAGGTCGCGTGGATCCTGCGACTCGAGGATCAGCGTCTTCTTCGAGACCCGAACGCCCCCCGGCCCGTCGTCCTGGTGCCTGCCACGCGCCGCCAGCCGGCGGTCCTGGCTCCCCCGCCTCCCTCGGACCTCATCCGGCTCCTGTCCGACGACGAAGCGCGGGTACGACGACGGGCGGCGCTCGCCTTGGGGCGCGTGCGGCTTCCCGCTGCCGTACGGCCGCTCGAAGGCTTGTTGGCCGACTCCGAATACGAAGTTCGACAGATGGCCGCGTTTGCGTTGGGCCAGATCGGTGACACCGCCGCTCGTCTCGCATTGCGCGCTGCGCTAGAGGATCCAGCGCCGATCGTTCAAGGTCGAGCGGCCGAGGCGCTGGGGCGCCTGGGGGACCCTGCCGACGCGGTGCCGGTGAGCGCGATGGTGCAGGCGCACATCAGGACTGGCGCGCTGCGCGGGCTGCAACCGGATGATCTCTCGTATCCGCTGGCGCCAGCGACCGAAGCCGTACGCCTCGGCATCTATGCCCTGACCCGCCTCGGGGTGTTCGAATCGCTTGCATCGGCCCTGCTGGACGCCGAGGGGCATCCCGTATCGGCCTGGTGGCCTGTGGCGTACGGCCTCCAGCGTACGGCGGATCCGCGTGCGATTCCAGCCCTGATGACGCTGCTGAACACGCCGGGCCGTTACACGGCGTCCTTCGCGGCCCGCGGACTGGCAGCGACCAAGGCAACACAGGCGACGGCCTTGTTGAGGCAGATCGTGGAGCGACGTACGTCGGATTCCGCGGTTGTCGTTCAGGCGATTCGCGCGCTGGGTGCCGTCGGCGACGCGACGGCGTGGCACGCTCTCGAGACGATCGTTGCAGACCTGCACGTAGATGCGAACCTTCGCATCGAGGCGATGCGCGCGTTGGGTGCCATTGCAGGCCCGGCCCGGGTCGACCTGTTGCTCGACCTGGTCGTTGATCCCTCTCCCTACGTGCGCGGCGAGGTCATGCGGGCGCTGGCTCGGGTCGATCCGGATGCGTTCATGGCCGTGTTGTCCGGTCTCGAACCCGATCGCGACTGGATGGTTCGTGTCGCCGTTGCGGAAGCGCTCGGGAGTTTGCCGGCGGCGCGCAGCCTGACGCGGTTGACAACCATGCTTGGGGATGCCGATCCGCGCGTCCGTCCGCACGTGGTTACGGCCCTGAGCATGTTGAAGGTGCGTGACGTGGAGAGCCTGCTTCTCGACGGGCTGCGCACGGACGACTTCGCGACCCGTGCCGCAGCGGCGCGTGCACTGGCGAACCTGCGCGTGCCGGCCGCGGCGCCGGCGCTTGTCGAGATGTACCGGGACGCGCTCGGCGACAGCACGTACGTGGCGCGCGCGGCTGCGCTGACCGCACTGCATCACCTCGACCCCGTGGCCGCTAAGCCGATGCTCG
>CAZDLW010000273.1:0-7315 GCA_964505975.1 uncultured Bifidobacteriaceae bacterium
CGTGGATCTGGCTGTGCAAGCGCCTGAGCCATCGCCGCAGTTCCTGGCGCACCTTCGCGTCCAGCGCGCCGAAGGGCTCGTCGAGCAGCAGGACCTTCGGTTCCACCGCGAGCGCTCGTGCCAGCGCGACACGCTGGCGCTGGCCGCCGGACAGCTGCGACGGGTAGCGATCCCCAAGGTAGTCGAGCTGCACGAGCGCCAGAAGCTCGTTTACTTTGCGCTGAATCTCTTTTTCTGGTGGACGCTGCGCACGTGGCCGGACCCGCAATCCGAAGGCGACGTTCTCGAAGACCGTCATGTGGCGGAACAGCGCGTAGTGCTGGAACACGAACCCCACACGACGGTCCGTCGCGCTCCTCTCAGTGGCATCGTCACCATCGAAATGTACGGTCCCGGCGTCTGGCACCTCGAGGCCTGCGATGACGCGGAGCAGTGTCGTCTTCCCCGAGCCAGACGGTCCGAGCAAGGCCAAGAGCTCGCCGGAGTTGACCGTCAGACTCACGTCGCGGAGGGCGGCGTGCCGCCCGAACATCTTCGCGAGGTTCCGGACTTCGATACTCATGGCGAATCGTGCCGCATTGAAAACGTTACCTGACGTGGCGTTCCGCCACGGTCTTGATGACGAGCGTCACGAACGCCAGACACGTCAGAATCGACGCGACGGCGAACGCCGCCTGGAACCGGTATTCGTTATAGAGAATCTCGACGTGGAGCGGCAGCGTGTTGGTCAGACCCCGGATGCGACCTGAGACCACCGACACCGCCCCGTATTCGCCCAATACACGCGCAGTACAGAGGATCACTCCGTAGAGCACTCCCCACTTGATGTTGGGCAACGTCACACGCCAGAAGGTCTGCCGGCCGTTCGCGCCGAGCACGCGAGCGGCTTCCTCCTCGTGCGTGCCGCTCGCCTCCATGATGGGGATGACTTCACGAGCGATAAAGGGAAACGAGACGAAGACGCTGGCCAGCACAATTCCCGGAACCGCGAAAATGATCTGGATGTCGCGCTCAGCCAACCAGGGACCAAAGAACCCCTGCCGGCCCGCGAGCAGGACGAACACCAGACCAGCGATCACCGGGGACACGGCGAACGGCAGATCGATGAGCGTGGTGAGCAAGGACCTGCCGCGAAATCGAAATTTGGCAATCGCCCAGCCGGCACAGAGTCCGAAGACGAGATTCGCAGGGACCGCAATGGCGGCGGCGAGCAGCGTGAGCCTCAGCGCGGCGATGGCGTCCGGCTCGACAATCGCGGCGAAGTAGGGGCCGAAGCCGTTAGCCAGCGCTTCGACAAAGACAGCCGTTAGCGGGATGGCAAGGAAGAGGGTCAAGAACCCAAGCGCGAGGGCGATCAAGGTCCACCGAATGAGCAGCGGTTCCGTGAGCTGGCGCCGTTTCAGCCGTGTGACCACAGGCTCGCGCGTCGCCGTGGGGATCATGCCGACACTCTCCGGGCGCTCCAGCCTTGCAGCACATTGATAACGAGCAACAGCGCAAACGAGATGAGCAGCATGACAAACGCCACGGCGGTGGCTCCCGCGTAGTCGTACTGTTCGAGCTTCGTCACGATCAGCAGCGGCGAGATCTCCGTGCGCATCGGCATGTTGCCGGAGATGAAGACCACGGAGCCGTACTCGCCAATCGCCCTGGCGAAGGCCAGTGCCACTCCCGTCAGCCACGCCGGCAGCAGGTAGGGCAAGATCACGCGACGGAGCACCTGCCATCGCCTGGCTCCCAGGCTCGTCGCCGCCTCCTCGAGCTCCACATCCAGTTCCTGGATCACCGGTTGGAGCGCTCGAATGACGAACGGCAGACCAATAAAGACCAATGCGACCGTAATCCCGGTTGGCGTGAACGCCACCGGGATCCCGTAGGCGGCCAGCGGCCGGCCGAGCCACCCGTTCGGGGCGTACAACGTGGTCAACGTGATGCCCGCGACCGCGGTGGGCAAGGCGAACGGGAGATCGACAACCGCGTCAATCAGCCGGCGTCCCGGAAACTCATATCGCACCAGCACCCAAGCGACGATCAGGCCGAAGATGCCGTTGACGCACGCCGCCCAGAAGGAGGTGGTGAACGTCAGCCTGTACGAGGCCACCACGCGAGGATCGGTAATCGTCTGCCAGAAGGCCTCCCACCCCATCGACGCCGTTCGCACGGGCAAACCGGCCAGGGGAATCAGGACGATCAGGGACAAGTACAGAAGCGTGAACCCGACCGTGACCCGGAAGCCGGGCAACACGGTGTGGGTTCTCGGACGCGAAGCGAACATCGACCGGATGGTGTCTGCAATCATCGAAGACTCACTGCGCCGCTCGACTCATCGACCCGGTTTGTAGATCTGATCGAAGGTGCCACCGTCTGCGAAGTGCGTCACCTGAGCGTTCTGCCAGCCGCCAAATGCCTCGTCAATGGTGAACAGCGTCACATCGGCGAACCTGCCCGCGTACGTCGCAGCCACCTGCGGGTCCCGCGGCCGGTAGTGGTGCTTGGCCACGAGTTCCTGACCCTCGGGCGTGTACAGAAACTGCAGGTATGCCTCGGCCACCGCACGAGTTCCCTTCTTGTCGACCACTGTGTCGACGATCGTGACCGGCGGCTCCGCCAGGATGCTGACGGAGGGGACGACGATCTCGATCTGGTCCCTGGCCTCCTCAACCGCGAGGTGCGCCTCGTTCTCCCATGCGAGGAGCACATCGCCAATGCCACGCTGCACGAACGTGTTCGTGGCTCCGCGGG
Source organism: uncultured Bifidobacteriaceae bacterium (assembly GCA_964505975.1). Lineage (GTDB taxonomy): Bacteria > Acidobacteriota > Vicinamibacteria > Vicinamibacterales > UBA2999 > Gp6-AA40. The sequence goes on from CAZDLW010000273.1 coordinate 2,743, forward strand.
CACCGGAATCGAGTACCGGCACGTTGGCAAATAGCTCTGTGAGAAACCTGCGTGCCGATTGCTCACTTCCGCCTGGCTGCCGAAGCGCATAACCCCACGCGGCGAGATAGTTCCATCGTGCACCGCCGGAGGTCTTGGGATTCGGCGTGATGACGGACACGCCCGGCTTCACGAGGTCAGTCCAGTCCTTGATGGCCTTGGGGTTGCCCTTGCGCACGAGGAAGACAATCGTCGAGGTGTACGGAGCACTGTTATCCGGCAGACGCCGCTGCCAGTTGGCGTCGATCAGTCCGGCCTTGGCGAGCGCGTCGATGTCATAGGCCAGTGCAAGTGTGACGACGTCAGCCGCGAGGCCATCGATGACGGACCGGGCCTGCGATCCAGAGCCACCGTGTGACTGGCGGATCAAGACGGTCTGACCTGTCTTGCCGCGCCAGGCATTCACAAAGGCTGCGTCAATCTCCTGATACAGCTCCCGTGTCGGGTCGTACGACACATTGAGCAGTTCGATCGCGCTCGCCGATCCACCACCTGCAGCCTGATCGGTGTCTGGCGCGCCTGCACAGGCGGAGATCACGATTGCCACCACGGCCACGCCTGTCATCGGCAGTTTCATGTCCTAGTTCCGTGACCGCAGGGACATACGCAACGTCACGCCCACAGTTCGAGGATCGCCCGGCAGCCCCACATAGAGCCCCGAGCCGCCAGGCGCCGCGGAGAGCAGTTCGTAATAGTCCTTGTCCAGCAGGTTGCGAGACCACAGGGAGACGGACCAGCCGTCCGCCCACCGAATACCGACGCGGGCGTTGAGCAGTGCATACCCGTCAACCACCAGATAGCGCGACGCGCTCGCGTTCGACGAGAACGAGGACCGATAGCTGGCGTCGACCGCACCAAAGAGTTCTCCGGCCCGGCCGAAGATGCTTGCCGGGTTCACGTACTCGCCACCCAGGGAGAGCGCCCATTTGGAGACGCCAGGAAGATCGGAACCGGAGATGTCCTTGACCTGCGGCCCGCCAGTCTCCTCGAGCGGCGGCGGCGCGTCGGGGAACGACACGTACTTGCCGTCAGCGAGGGCGGCCGCCCCGTACAACGAGAGATTCCGGTTCACCCTGGCGCTGCCGTCGAATTCGACGCCGCGCACGCGCACCTGTTCGGCGTTGGCGAGGTAGCCACGGAGCACACCGACACTCGCGTTCACGACTTGGGCTTGGTAGTCCTTGATGTCTGTGTTGAAGACGGTGAAATTCGCGGTGACACCACGAAGCGGCTCGGTCTTCAGGCCGACTTCGATGTGGCGCTCGTCCTCGGGTTTGACTGTCGCCGCCTCCAGAGCAGGCTGACCGGCGGCGTTGGTGGGGACGCCGGCAAGGTTGAGACCGACCGACTTGAAGCTCGTCGCATACGTCGCAAAGGCATTGACGCGCGGGACGATCTGATACGCGGCTGTCACCTGGCCAGAGATATTGGTGTCATCCACATCCGCCTGATAGGCCTGCGGGGCAAGAACGGAGCGCTGGAGCGCGAGGAGCGCGGGGTCGGTCGTCTGCAGGCCGCCGTAGATCTGCGTGTCGTAGTCGACCGTCTTCTGGTCGTAGTTGATCCGCAGGCCGGGCAGCAGGCGCAGACGATCCGTGACCGACCATTCGAGCTGACCGAACAGGGCCGCGCTGACATTCGTCGACCTGATGTCCGAGGTCTGACCGTACCCGTCGAGAAGGCCTGGCGTAGCCGCCAGTGCGCTGGGCGCCAGCAGGAAGCGCGCGGCCGCTGAGCCCTGTTCCTGGTTGCCGGTCGAATCGATCGTCTGGCGGAAGCCGAAGCCACCGAACACCAGGCCCAAGGTCGGAGTCACATCCGCGGCGTACCGGACCTCCTGCGTCCACTGCCGTTGGTCCGACGGGTTGGCCGAGACGGTTGTCACCGGCAGACCGATGAAGTCTCGGTCGTTCGAGGGTCTCCAATTCCAGTAGCGCCACGCCGTAATCGAGGTCAGCCGGCCCGATCCCAGCGTGCGCTCGACCGTCAGCGAGGCGCCACCGAGGTCCTGGTACGACCGCCACGGCGTGTCCGTGTCGGTCAACCGGTCAAAGGCGTTGAAGCTTGGCGGGGCATACCCGAGGTCGGCGGCGATTTGTGTGTACTGTCGATTCGGACTGCGAAGCGTCGGCGCAACGCCCGCCACCACCTGGGCATGGCCGTCCGGGCGCTGGCGCGTGTTGTCGGCGGCAAAGGTAATGGCCACCTTATCCGACGGGGCGAACAACACCTGGCCTCTGAGGCCCAGGTTATTGAGGCCATTCAGATCGGTCCGAGTGGCGTGGTTGGAGATGGTGCCCTCACGGGTCGTGCCGGAGAAGGAGATCCGCCCCGCGACCTTCTCGAACAGAGGACCCGCCAACGAGGCCTTCGCCTGCACCAGTCCAAAGCTCCCGTAGTTGAGTTCCACGTCGGTTTCCGGGGTGAAGGTCGGCTTGCGCGTCGTGACGTTGATAGCCCCCGCCGTCGTGTTCTTGCCGAACAGCGTGCCCTGCGGTCCGCGCAGCACCTCGATCCGCTCCACATCAAGGAAGTCGAGCGTCGCCGCTGCGGGACGGGCGAAGAAGGCCCCATCGATGTAGAGTCCGACTCCTGCCTCGATGCCGTCGTTCGTCAAGCCGAACGGGGCGCCCAACCCGCGGATGTTGATCGCCGAGTTGCGCGGATTGGTCGAATAGAACTGCACCGTCGGGATCAGCTCCTTCAAGCGGTTCACGTTGAAGGCGCCGGTGTCCGCCGCCAGCTTGCCGCTCACCACCGAGACCGGAATCGGAACCTCTTGGACGATTTCCTCGACGCGCCGGGCGGTCACGACGACCGACTCCGTGAGCCGCGACGGATTGAGGGTCACGTCGACGGCCGCCGACTGACCACGTTCGATCGCGATCCGGCGGATCGCCGGTTCAAAGCCGTCCAGCCGCGTTTCTACGCGGTACCGCCCAGACACCAATGAGGCGGCACGATACGAGCCCTGCTCGTCACTGACGGCATCCACGGCGGCGCCTGACCCTTCATTGACGATCCGGATCGTGGCGCCCGGAATCGCTCCACCCGATGAGTCCCGGACGACGACGGCGAGCGTGCCCGGGCCGTCCTGAGCTGCAGCCAGCGCTGACAGCAGCGTGATGACGAGCGTTGCGACAAGCGTGCGTAGTCTGCGAAACATCGAAACTCCCCTGGCCAGTCGATCGGACGGGCCCACAAGCCGCGCGGCCCACACGGCACACACGGCGACATCAAACCTGATTGCGTGAACAGGTGAGCCGATCGACTCGGGGTGGGGGGCGGAGCTTACAGAGGGACTGCCTCGCTCACCTGCCGGCCGTCGGCCGCATACATGCGCACCGACACGTGGCGCACGCGCAGCACCGACACCGGAAGGGGGACGAGAACATGCCGGCGCATGGTGCAAGGTTCGGACCCCCACGGAATGTGGCCGAAAGATTGAGGTGTGAGGGCCGGCGTCGTGGTGACCGTCTTATATGCTGGTTTTACAGTGATTAGACACGGTATATTCCAGACTATGTCACAGAAGGTTCGTGCCGTCAGTGCCCGTCCAGGCCCAGTGCCAGAACATCTGATCACCGGCGACCCACGCGCGGGTGAGGAAAAACTGATTGGCGGCGACACCGGACTTGCCGCTGTGATGGCGCGCGCCCGGATGGTGTCCAGGAGCAGCGCACCGGTGCTGCTATTCGGAGAGACCGGGACGGGCAAGGAAATCATCGCCCGCGCCGTCCACGAGCACTCGACGTTTCGGAACGGGCCGTTTCGCCGCGTGAACTGCGGCGCGATCGCACCCGAGCTGATCGACTCCGAGTTGTTCGGCCACGAGCAGGGGGCGTTCACGGGGGCGGTGACGCGGCGCAAGGGCTGGTTCGAGCAGGCGGACGGCGGGACCTTGTTCCTGGACGAGGTGGGCGAACTCGCGCTCGCCGCGCAGGTGCGCCTGCTCCGGGTGGTGCAGGACGGCGAGGTCATTCGTGTCGGGGGCGAGCGGCCCGTGCGCGTCAACGTCCGGATCGTCGCAGCCACGCACCGCGACCTGCCGGCCATGGTGGAGGCGCAGACATTCCGTGAAGACCTGTACTATCGCCTCTCGGTCTTTCCGATCGTCATCCCGCCGCTTCGCGACCGCCCCAGCGACATCCGTGCGTTCGCCGAGTATTTCGCCGAGCGTGCCGCGAACCGGTTCGGGCTTCGGTACGTACCGGTCTCCGACGACGACGTGCGCGTCCTCGCCAGCTATCGGTGGCCGGGTAACGTACGCGAGATGGCGGCCGTCATGGACCGGGCTGTCCTGATCGGACAGGGGCGGGTGCTCGACGTGGCCGCCGCCCTGGGCCAAGGCCCGCGGACGGCGAACTCACCAGCGGCCCCCGTCGCCGTCGCTGCTCCATCTGTGTCCATCGAACCGCTTGATGTGGTGATGCAACGGCACATCGAGGCCGCTCTCCGCGAGACATACGGACGCGTGGAGGGGCCGCATGGCGCGGCGCGACTGCTTCGGATCAATCCGCACACGCTGCGCGCC
>CAZDLW010000274.1:0-7314 GCA_964505975.1 uncultured Bifidobacteriaceae bacterium
AGGCGCGACGACCGAGAATATTGGCCATATTTGAGGAAGGAGCAACGCAGCCGGCTGGGATGCAGCGGCGGCCGAATGCCCAGCTATTTCGTGGACACACCACTAGTACGGCTCCGATCGATCCCTGCTCCAGGCCGGCTCATGGCCCGCGCCTCCACGCCTGCGCACGGAGTGAGCTCGACACCACGATTACCCGATCGCCATCAGATCGAACTGCTCGTGATGCAGCTGCGCATCGGGCCGGACGGCAATGTCGCGGCCGATGGACTGCTTCAGCTCCTTGAAGACGGCTCGCTCCTCTTCGCGCAGGGCACGGGCGATATCCGGATTGACCCGCAGCACCAAGCTCTGACCATTCAGATCGGCCCCGATCTTCTTCACCTCCGCAAGGATTTCGTAGCAGATCGTGGAGCTCGATTTGATGACGGCGCTCCCCAGGCAATACGGGCATGGCTCGGTGAGGACGCGCTCCAGGCTTTGTTTCACGCGCTTGCGGGTGATGATCACGAGCCCGAAGTCCGACACCTGCAGCGCCTTGGACGGTGCGCGGTCTTTCCGCAGCTCCTGTTCCACCATCTGGAACACCTTCTGGCGGTTCTTCTTCTCTTCCATGTCGATGAAGTCGAGCACGATGATGCCGCCCAGATCCCGCAGCCGGATCTGCCTCACAATCTCCTTCACCGCCTCGAGGTTGGTCTTCAGAATGGTGTCTTCGAGCCGTCCCGCGGTCTTCTTTCCCACGTAGCGCCCCGTGTTCACGTCAATCGCCACGAGCGCTTCAGTCTGATTGATGACGATCGATCCGCCGGACTTGAGCCACACCTTGCTTCGGAGCGCGCGATCGATCTCCGCCTGCACGCCGTACTCTTCGAGGATGGGGTAGTCCTTCTCGTAGAGCTTCACCCGTGGCGCCAGGGGGGGCATGATCCGCTCCACCAGTTCGAGCACACGCCCATACTCCTGGGCGTCGTCGATCCGAATGGCGGAAAACTCCTCGGTCAGCAAGTCGCGCAGCAGCTTCGCCACGAGGCTCTGTTCCCGATACACGACGGCCGGCGCCCGCGACGATTCGGCCTTCTGGCGGATCTCCGTCCAGATCCGGTGGAAGTAGTTGAGGTCCGAGACGATGTCTTCTTCCGGACGCCCGGACGCGGCGGTGCGGATGATGACTCCCCCGCTCAGGCCGTGCTGCTCGCGGAATTCACGGACGATGCCGCGCAGCCGCGCGCGCTCGTCCCGCGAATCAATCTTCCGGGAAATGCCGATGTGGTCCACGGTCGGCATGAACACCAGGAACCGACCCGGCATCGTCACGTGCGACGTCAGCCGTGCGCCTTTGGTCCCGATGGGTTCCTTGGCGACCTGGACGATGATCTCCTGTCCTTCCTTCAGGAGCTCTTCGATCTTTGGCTCGGTTTCCTTCTCGCGGTCGCGATCCTGATCGCGACGGGGGGGCCGTGCGTGCTGCCGCACTGGCGCCCGGTCCGTTGTCGAGGCGGCAACCGGCGCTCTCGCCGACTCCGACACCGGAGCAACCACGGCAGCCGGGATCGCGATGTCGTCTTCGTCGGTCTCGAACCGTTCCAGCTCGTCCAGCGAAGGCAGGACGTCGGAGACGTAGAGGAAGCCGTCGCGCTCGAGCCCGAGATCAACAAACGCCGATTGCATGCCGGGCAGCACTTTGGAGACCCGGCCTTTGTAGAGGTTGCCGACAACCCCGCGTTGACGTTCGCGTTCGATGAAGATTTCCGCGACCTGATCGTCCTCGAGGATCGCCACCCGCGTCTCGTGGGCGCTCGAGGAGATGATCATCTCCTTGGTCATGCCCGAAGCTCCGGAGGGGCCCGCGCGGACGCAAGGACACCTTGACGGCCCCCAGCAGCACTGGAGCAACCGGCAGCAGTCCCGACGCCGCCAAGAGGCGGTGCAGGATCATTGCAGCAAGGGTGAACAGCATCGTCGGACCCTATGCGGCCCCGATCCTCCGGTTACCCACTGGCGGTCGCGAGCAGCGACCGGCAGCGGCGAACGGCGGCTGGCGGCCGGCTAATTCGTAAATCGACGCATCCGCACGCTGAGGATCAGACCGAATCCCACGAGTGTCGCAATCATGGAAGACCCGCCATAGCTCATCAGCGGAAGCGTCAGCCCTTTGACCGGTGCCAGGCCGGCCGACATCGTAATGTTGTAGATCACCTGGAACGCGAAGGTCGCCAGCACTCCGAGTACCAGATACGCACCGAGCCGATCCTTGGCGAGACGAGCCGTCTCAATCGACCGCACTATGACGAACAGGTAGAGCCCCAGCGCCACGACGACGCCGGCGAACCCGTGCTCCTCGGCCAGCACCGAGAAGACAAAGTCGTTGTGTGCCACGGGAAGGAAACGCAGCTGACCCTGCGTTCCGTTCATGAATCCTTTACCCCAGAGACCACCCGACCCGGTGGTGATCTGGGCCTGAATCTGTTGATACCCGGCCCCACGCGCGTCCTGCGTCGGATCCAGGAAGGTCGAGATGCGCTCCTTCTGGTAGTCCTGGAGCGCGAACACCCACGCGACGGGCGCCACCAGCACGGCGACGAGCGCCACGATGCCGAAGATACGCATCGGCATCCCGGCAACGTACGCCACGATGAACAGGACCGGGAGCAGGGTGACTGCGGTTCCCAGGTCTGGCTGGCGGGCGATGATGAGCAGGGGAACGGCGGTGACGGCCGCCGCAATGAGCAGGTCGTTGCGGGTCATCGCCCCGTGGCGGATCTCACTGAAGATCTTGGCCAGGACGAGCGCCAGCGCGGCCTTGGCGAACTCCGACGGCTGCAGGTTGAACGCACCGAGGTCGATCCAGCGCCGCGACCCGCCCCGCACGGCGCCGAAGAACAGAACGTAGATGAGGAGCGCCAGAATGACGAGATAGATGAGGTGCGACTTGTCCGCCAGCGTCCGATAGTCGATGCTCAGACACACGACAAGGGCGACCAGACCGAGAAGTATGCCGTAGATCTGCGTGTAGTAGATCCGCGTGGCGCCGCCGGTCGCACTGTAGATCTGAGCCAGGCCCATCAGACACAGCGCCAGGATGGCGGCAATCAGCGCCCAGTCGATGTAGTAATACAGGCGTCTTTCGAACATCCTGGTGTGCCGGCTCCACTCCGGCTCAGTTCACCGCCCCACCGGGGGTTGGTCGGGCGTCCGCGAGATCTGGCGGCAGCACATCCACGGTGTCCGGATCGTGGTCGGGCGGTTCGGGCACACTCAGTGGAAGCGGCGCGGGCGCAGGAGCCGGCGTTACCGAGAACTTCGGCAGCGGCTTACCTTCCTGCTTCGCAAAATACGTCTCGATGACGTGTCTCGCGATGGGCGCCCCACGCGATCCGCCCTCGTTGTGCTCGCCGAAGATGACTCCCGCAATCTCGGGGTGTTCCTTCGGCGCGAAGAACACGAACCAGCCGTGGTCGCGAAGGTCGCGCGTGGTTCCTCTGGCAGCGAGCCGGCCCTGGGTCGAAATAACCTGAGCCGTTCCAGTCTTCCCCGCTACGTTGCGGCCGGGAACGCGTGCCCGGCCGGCCGTTCCTGCCGCATTGACCGCCATCCAGAGACCATCGTGGAGCGCGGCCAGCGTGGCGGGCCTGAACGGGACCTGCTCGCCCACCGCCGGGGCTGGCACCGAGGTCCACCCTTCTCCGTCGTCGAGGGCCTTGAGCACATGCGGTGTCACGCGCCTTCCGCCGTTGGCGACTGACGCCATCATGACGGCAAGCGATGCCGGCGTCACGGACACCTGTCCCTGACCAATCGCCACGGAGATTGTCTCACCCGGATACCACCGCTCCCCGGTGCGCTGCAGCTTCCACTCGGTGTTGGGGACGAGGCTGTCCTGTTCGCTCGGCAGGTCGATCCCGGTCTTCCCTGCCAGTCCAAGCCGCTCCGCCCACTTGTAGATGCGGTCCACGCCGAGCATGTTCCCCACCGTGTAGAAGTACACATTGCACGACTTCTCGATGGCCGTGCGGAGATTGACGGCGCCGTGCCCGCGTGCCAGATGGCATCGGAAATACCGCCCGAAGAAATTGGCACCGCCGCCACAGTAGATGCGCGAGTCTGGCGTGACTACCGCCTCCTCGAGCCCTGCGGCCGCGACGACAATCTTGAAGGTCGATCCGGGCGAGTACCGCCCCTGTATGACCCGATTCTGCAGCGGGCGGAGGCGATCGGTATTGAGCGCCGCCCAGGTCTGGCTATCGATACCCCCGGCAAAGTCGTTGGGATCGTATGCGGGCAGGCTCACGTGACTGAGCACCTCACCGGTCCGGGGATCGAGGATCAACGCGGCACCGTTGAAACCCAGCCCCTTGAACCCCTCTTCGGCCGCCTTTTGCAGGTCGTAATCGATGGTGAGCTGCAGCCGGCGCCCCTCGACCGGTGGAATTTCCTCGATCGTACGGATCTCCCGGCCCACGCTGTTGACGACGACGCGACGCGCGCCATCGTGACCCATGAGCAGGTCGTTGAACACGCGCTCGACGCCAAACTGACCGATGATCGAGCCTCTCGTGACGCGGTCGTTGAGCTGAGCAGGACCGGCTTCACCGACGTACCCGAACAGGTGAGCGGCCAGAGAATCCGGCGGGTACTGCCTGGTCGGGACCAGTTGGACGACAACGTCCGGCAGCTCGAAATCGAGCCGCCGCGCCGTGATGGCCGCCACCTGGTCGAGCGTGGCGTCCTTCACGATCACAATCGGCCGGTATGCGGGCTCCCGCCGATGCCGCTCCACGATCTGCTGAACGCGCGCCAGATCGAGGCCCGCCACCTCGGAAAGCAGGCGAACCGTACGATCGAGATCCTTCGTGTGTTCGCGAACGATTGAAATCGTGTACGCGTGCCGGTTGTCGATCAGCACGCGTCCGTCGCGGTCGTACACCACGCCGCGCGGGGCCCGCAGCGTGAGCGTCCGTTGGTGGTTGTTCTCTGCCAGCTCGAGATACTTCTGGTGCTGGACCACCTGGAGGAACCAGAAACTGATGGTCAGCGCCGCAAAGACCACAACAGCCCCGACCTGGAGGACGATGAGGCGGGAGGCGATACGTCGGCGATCTTCGGTAACTGGCATCGTGTGATGCGACGAGAGTGACGAGAGTATTGCCAACCAGCCGCGGGCCTCTGCGGAGACATCGATTGGGAGCCCCGTGGCGGTGCTTACAGTCTAAACCCGATTGGGTCCGGACTTCGCCCCGGCCACCGATAGTGGCAGGGTCACCCGTGCAGGAGCCACCTCCACGTCACGCGTCGCGCCCGAGCCGGCGCACGGGCTCGTTCCGGCAACCCAGCTCTGCTCACCGGCGGACACGGCGCATCGAACGACGCCGTTCCACGATCCCCGGCACCGACTCGATGATGGCAAAAGCCACCATGCCAACGAGAGCGTTCCCCAGCGCCTGGCTGGCGACGGCAGCCCACGGGGACGGGAACGTCCTCAGACCGAGCGCTATGTACAGTCCCATGAACACGGCGGCATGCACCGCAGTGGCCATCAGGAACGTAACGAGTCGGGGGAGGGCGGCCGTCACGATGAACTGCTGACCGATGACGCCAACGAGGGCACCCACCGTGGCCTTCGACAGGCCGCCGATGCCGACGACCCCGCTGGACAGCGCGTCCTGAATCAGTCCAGCGGCGCTGCCCGCCAATATCCCCGTCACCGGGCCGGTCGTGAGCGCGACGTACACCACCGCGACCAGGACGAGGTCGATGGCCGCGGACCCCCCGACCACAAAACGCGCCAAGGTCGTCTGGAGGACCAGGGCCAGGGCGATCGCAGTCAGAATCGCAGCCGCCCTCATCCCGTTTCCAGAGAAGGGATTCCGAAGTGGCCCGGCCACGCGGTCCAATCCCGGTTTCCACCAGATGGGACCCGCTCTCGCGGCATGAGCCGTCCGGCACGGGGGAACGGTCGATCGACCTCGATTCCCGGACCCGAATCCGGCAACCGCCCCTCCGCGTCCGGAAGGAACAGGGACTCGGACACCGGGAACCGGGATCCTTCCGTCACGACGAGCACGGCTTCGAGTGTGAAGAAGTCCACAGCCGGCCTGACGATGATGCTGCTGTACGCCCCTCCGGCACGCTGGATCGACTCGACGTGCCCAATGACGAAGCCCTTCGGATACGCCCCATCGAGGAGCGAGGCCGGATAGATACCCTCGATTCCCGAGGTGACGACACGATCCCCTACCTCGATATCGGCCGTGCCCTGCATGTACTCCAATCGCAGGCGATCGGTGCCGGTCCCCACCACCAGGCCTTGTGCTCTGGAGCGCTCGACGACAGCCCCGGCGGCAGCGTTCCGGTCGATGAGCAACTGCACCTTGGACGCGCGGGCGCTCGGCATGACGATCCGGCCGACTACGCCGTCGGGAGCAATCACGGCCATGTCGGGACCCAGCCCGTCCAGCGTCCCCTTGTCGATCGTCACGGTGCGAAACTCGGGGCTGGCCCCGGCGGCAATGACGGCGGCAGCAGTGGCCGCCATGGGGAGCTGCGTGCGCAGATCCAGCAGGTCCTCGAGCATGCGCGACTGCTGGGCCAGGGCCCGCTCCTGCTGCAGACCGATTCGCAGCTGGGCGACTTCCTGTCTGAGTAGCTCGTTCTCCCGTCGAATCTGTTGGAGTGCGAAATAATTGTCCCAGCCGCGCTTCACGCCACCGATCACGGCAGCAGAGGCCCGCTGAATCTCGGAGAAGACGCCGAAGGTGACGGCCTCGAGCAGGGGCACGCCACGCTGGGTATTCACCTGAGCGGAGATCAGGATGATATGGCCGATGGTGACGGCCATGAACAGCCAGCCGGTTCGGAGCCGGAAATCGAGAAGAGCCATGCCCTCATCACCCGATGCCTGAACGTGCCCTGATCCTGTCCCGCCCCGCCGACCTCAGTCGATGGAAATCTTTCGCAGCAGATTGAAATCCGAGAGCATCTTGCCCGCCCCGAGCACGACCGAGGACAGCGGGTCCTCCGCCATCGCCAGCGGCAGACCCGTTTCTTCCCGCAGGCGCTTGTCCAGGTTCTTCAGGAGCGACCCGCCACCCGTGAGCACGATGCCGCGATCCACGATGTCCGCCGACAGCTCGGGGGGCGTCCGTTCGAGCGCCACGCGCACGGCGTCGACGATCACGTTCACGGTCTCGGCGAGCGCCTCGCGAATCTCCTCGTCGGTGATGCTGATGGTCTTGGGGACGCCTTCGATCAGATGCCGTCCCTTGATCTCCATCGTCAGGCGCTCGTCAACGGGATAGGCCGAACCGATCTCCATCT
>CAZDLW010000275.1:0-7298 GCA_964505975.1 uncultured Bifidobacteriaceae bacterium
GAGCTCCTGCTGGAGGCGTTTCGTGCCGCAGACTTCGCGCTGAATCACCTGGCTATCGGGGAAGTCCTGGCTACGGGTTGGGCAACAGCCGAACAGGACGGCCTCTGACCTTCGACGGTCGCCTGGACGACTCGGCTGTGCGTGTCTCCCTCAAGGGCCGGAGCCCCTTGGCTGGTCAGAGATCGAACACGGCAATGACCGGTCCGTGATCGCTCGTCCCCACCTCCCGGTGCACGACGCACGACGTGGCCCGCCGGGCGAGCGCATCGCTCGCGAAGACGTAGTCCAGTCGCCAGCCGATGTTGCGCTGCCTGAGGTTTCGCCACGGAGCCCACCACGTGAACAGCTCGGTGTTCTCCGGGTCGAGCGTGCGATGCACGTCCACGAGTCCACGGCTCAGGATGCGCTCGATGAGCGCGCGCTCCTCGGGAAGCTGGCCAATCGCGCGCGGCTTTCGCTCCTTCGGATGCACGTCGGTGTCCGTCCGTGCCACGTTGAGGTCGCCGCAAAGCACGACTGGACGCCCTGCCGCATGAAACTCGGCCGCGAACGCATCCAACGCCTCCAGGAAGCGCATCTTCGCGGGAAAGTCCTTGCCCCCGTTCGGAACGTAGATCGAAGCAATCGTAGCCTCGGGCAGGCTCACCGTGACGATGCGGTGCTCATAGTCGAAGACGGGGTGAACAAAAGTCGGGCGATCCGTATATCTGGTCGTGCGTACGTGCAGGCCGACGCCCGAGTAACCCTTGCCGCCGTGCCAATAGCACCAGTAGCCCTCGATCTCGCACAGCCACACCGGTAACTGGTCGACCGACGCCTTGATTTCCTGGAGGCAGAGGACATCCGGCTGCTCGCGTTCGATGAGCTCCTGCACCTGTGCCTGGCGCGCACGGATGCCGTTGACGTTCCAGGTCGCGATCTTCATCCGTGTCATTATCGAACGCCCCGCCACGGTGACGCGCAGAGGGGGCAGGGTATCATTGTGGGATATCAGAGGCTGTCCATCGCGGTATGAGTCACCTCCTGAGCGGTCGCCGCGCCCTCGTGGCCATTGTCGTGCTGCTGCTGCTGCCGGCAACGCAGGCCCGTAGTGCGTTTCAGCTTCTCTTCTCGGTCACCGCGCCGCGCCAGCACTTCGGTGCGAACATTGGCGACGATTACTTCCTGACCACTTATACCCAGCTCGAGGCGTACTGGGCGAAGCTCGATCGCGAATCGGATCGCATGACGCTCGTGGACATCGGGAGGACGGAGGAGGGACGCACGCAGTGGATGGCCGTGATCACTTCCCCCGAGAACCTGCGGCAGCTCGATCGGTACAAGGAGATCTCCCGGCGGCTGGCCCTTGCGGAGGGGCTCAGCGACGATCAGGCGCGGGCGCTGGCGGCTGAAGGCAGGGCGGTCGTCTGGATCGATGGGGGGCTGCACGCCAACGAGGTGCTGGGCGCCGAACAGCTCATCGAGACCGTGTACCAGCTCGTCAGCCGATCGGATCCTGAAACGCTGCGTTTCCTGCGCGATGTGATCGTGCTTGCCGTGCACGCCAACCCGGATGGCCACGAACTGGTTGGCAACTGGTACATGCGCGAACCGGACGCGCGCCGACGGACCCTGGACGGACTGCCGCGTGCCTTCCAGAAGTACGTCGGCCACGACAACAACCGCGACTTCTACATGTCCACGCAGGCCGAGACGATCAACATGAACCGAGTCCTCTATCGCGAGTGGTTCCCGCAGATCGTCTACAACCACCATCAGACGGCGCCTCCGGGCACCGTGATGTTTGCCCCACCTTTTCGTGGACCGTTCAACTATCTGTTCGACCCGCTCATCCCCGTCTCCCTCGACCTGATAGGTGCCGCCATGCATGCCCGTTTCGCCGCCGAGGGCAAGGCGGGAGTCACGATGAGAACGGGCGGCGAATATTCTATGTGGTGGAACGGCGGCTTGCGGACGTCGGCGTACTTCCACAATCAGATCGGGCTGCTCACCGAGACCGTGGGCAGCCCGACACCGACAGAGATTGCGTTCATCCCCGAACGACAGCTGCCCAGCGTGGATCTCCCGTTTCCGATAGCGCCGCAGCGGTGGCACTTCCGGCAGTCCATCGAGTACTCGGTTACCGCGAACCGTGCGGTTCTCGACGTGGCGTCGCGATATCGGGAGACGCTGCTGTTCAACATCTATCGGATGGGAAGGAACGCAATCGAGCGGGGGAGCCAGGATTCGTGGACGGTCACGCCCCGGCAGATTGCCGCGCTTGGCGAACCCCCGGGTGGACGTACGCTGTCACTGCGGTCGTACGACGCGCATCTCCGGCGCCCGGACCAGCGCGATCCGCGCGGGTACATTCTTCCCTCCGATCAGCCCGACTTCCTCACGGCCACCAAGTTCGTCGACACGCTGCTGAAGAGTGGCGTGACCGTGCATCGTGCGACGGCGCCCTTCGAGGTCAACGGAAAGCGGTACCCCGAGGGCTCGTACGTCGTGAAGACCGCGCAGGCCTTCCGCCCGCACGTGCTCGACATGTTCGAGCCACAGGATCACCCGGACGATATCCCGTATCCCGGGGGAGTCCCGAGCCCGCCGTACGACAGCGCCGGGTGGACGCTTGCGTTTCAGATGGGGGTGAAGTTCGACCGTGTGCTCGACGGATTCGATGGTCCGTTCGAGCGTGTCACGGACGCGACGAGACCAGCCGGCGCCGTGTCCGGCGCGCCGGATCCTGTCGGGTATCTGGTGAGCCACCATCAGAACGATGCCTTCATCGTCGTCAATTGGCTGTTGAGTGCGGGAGAGGACGTGTTCTGGCTCCGCGACCGACGGATTGGCGGGCCGGAAGGCACGGGGAAGATGTACGTATCCGCGCGACCGTCAGTGCGGCCGATCCTCCAGCGAGCCGCGAGCGACCTCGGGTTGACGTTCACAGGAGTCGCGGAGCGCCCCGCGGGTGACACTCTCAAGCTGCAGCCGGTCAGGATTGGCTTGTGGGATCGGTACGGTGGGTCGAGTCCGAGTGGCTGGACGCGCTGGTTGTTGGAACGCTTCGAGTTCCCGTTCGACGTGGTCTTTTCCCAAACCCTGGACGCCGGGAACCTGACCAGCCGGTATGACGTGCTGATCTTTACGGATCACGCGGCTCCGACGCACGAAGGGCGACGGGCGGACGATGGCTCGGCTCGTCCCGAGCGTGTCCCGGCCGAGTACCGCGACCGGATCGGCAGCGTCACGTGGACGCGTACCGTTCCACAACTCAGACGGTTCGTCGAGGATGGCGGCACGGTGCTTGCGATTGGTGGTTCGACCTCGATGGCCGAGCATCTCGGCGTCCCGGTATCGAACGCTATCAGGGATGCCGATGCTGGCGGCAGGCTCGCACGTGAGAGGTTCTACATACCGGGATCCGTCCTGCGCGTGCGCGTGGACAACACGACACCGCTGGGGTTTGGTTTCGAGCCCGACGTGGATGTGTACTTCAACGACAGCCCCGTGTTCCGACTTGCGCCCGGAGCGGGTGCGCGCGGTGCTCGACGTGTCGCCTGGTTTGCGTCTCCCGCGCCGCTCCGCAGTGGATGGGCCTGGGGGCAGGAACATCTGCACGGCAGCGTGGCCGTGGTCGATGCGCCGGTCGGACGCGGAAGGGTCCTGCTGTTCGGTCCCGACATCAATTTCCGCGCGCAGCCGCACGGTACCTTCAAGTTCCTCTTCAACGCCATCTTCTACGGCAACGCCGTTCCGGTGCGGCTCGATTAAGATACTTGA
The DNA here is from genome assembly GCA_964505975.1 of uncultured Bifidobacteriaceae bacterium. Classification (GTDB taxonomy): domain Bacteria; phylum Acidobacteriota; class Vicinamibacteria; order Vicinamibacterales; family UBA2999; genus Gp6-AA40. Next base: position 3,763 of record CAZDLW010000275.1, read on the forward strand.
TAGAGGCGCGGACTCCTGCCGCTGCACGGTGCCTGCGTTCCCGCGTACGCGAGGTCCTGGTGTCCACTGATCCGGTGCGTGACGGTCGTGTCGCTGAACTGGCCTCGAGAATCCGTGAGGCGACGCGCTTGACGGTTCTCACTGGTGCGGGGGTCTCGGCAGCGAGCGGTGTGCCGACGTTCAGAGGGGCCGAAGGGCTCTGGCGCCGTCACCGGCCAGAGGAACTGGCGACGCCCGAGGCGTTCATGCGCGATCCGGTCATGGTCTGGGAGTGGTACGGCTGGCGTCGCGAACTGGTCGGGGCCTGTACTCCCAATGCGGCCCACCATGTCATCGCGCGGTGGTCCGAACGGACGGACGAATGCCGCGTGATTACGCAGAACGTGGACGACCTGCACCTGCGGGCAGACACGCGGCGTCTAACCCGCTTGCACGGATCGCTGTGGGAGACGACATGCGCCGGGCCGATGGTCGGGGGGCGCTGTACGTTGCGGGGCTGCCCGGAGGGCGCCCGGCCATGGCGGGACGACCGCGTACCTCTGCCGGAGAGCCCGCCGAGATGTCCGCACTGTGGGGGTGTTGCGCGTCCCGCCGTGGTGTGGTTCGGCGAGTCGCTCGCGAACGCGGATGTCGACGCAGCGCGACAGGCAACGCATTGCGACGTGTTCCTGACCATCGGCACGTCCGCGGTGGTCTACCCGGCAGCCAGTCTGGTCCACGAAGCCAGGCGGCACGGTGCGTTCACTGCCGAAATCAATCTGGAAGCGACGCCGGCGTCTTCATTGGTGGATCTGGCCATGCAGGACGCGGCCGAGCGCATTCTTCCAGTCATCGACGAGGTGTTGGCCTCATGAACCGTCATCGTCAGGTAGCATCAGATGGGGGTCTCGTACGGAACTTCCCGTGGCCAGACGCCCGAGGGCGAACGAATCGGGGACGACGTGTAGCGCGTGTTCGAGGACGGAGGGACGGCTCATGGACACCAGAGCACTGTTGAGCGGCATGGCCGTGGGGGTGGCGATCGCGCTGACGTTGGATCCCGGCCGCGGCGGGCGGCGGCGAGCACTCTTGCGTGACCGTCTGGCACGCAGCGTACGCGTCGCTTCCCGTGCTGCCGGCACCGTGATCGGCGACCTGACGAATCGGGCACAGGGGCTCGTGGCGGCCAGGTGTGCGCAGTGGCAGTCGGACGAGGTGGACGATGTGCGGCTGGTGGCCCGCGTTCGCGCCAAGCTGGGTCGTGCCTGTACGCATCCACGCGCGATCGAGGTCGAAGCGCGGGATGGAGAAGTTGCGCTTCGCGGCCCTATTTTCGCGAACGAGGTTTCCGATGTGCTGACGGCCGCGGCAAGTGTCCGCGGGGTGCACGCCGTGGTGAACGCGCTCGAGCCGCACGACACGGCCGACGGCGTACCGTCGCTGCAGGGAACAGGCCGCCTTCCGGCGCCGGGCTTCGATCTGCTGCCCGAGCACTGGGCGCCAGCAACCCGCGCGCTCGTTGGACTCGCCGCGATCACCGCGAGCGGTCTCGCCATGGCGGCGTACGTACGGCGCTAGCGGCCGCCGGCCTCTGGCAGCAGCGGCACCCCAGGGCACGTGGCCCTCGTCGAACGGCCTCGCGCGGCGCCGACGCCCCGCCGACGCGAATCGGCCACCGCTCCAGGCCACACCTGTGGAGCTGGAACATCGTCTGACCGGCCACGTCCAACCCTCCGGGCGGCATCGAACGGAAATCAGCATGGCTCATTCACGTCCAGCAGCGATCAACTGCAATCAGCAGGGGGGGCGCGTCCGTCTCGCGTCCCGTTCAGGCGCGCATCTCGCGCGCGTGGTCGTATTCCTGTGGTGTCTGCCATGGGCGACTGCGGTGCGGGCGCAGGAACCGTCGATTCCGGCTGGTCCGCTCACGCTCGACCAGGTGCTGGAGATGGCCGGGTCGCGCAGCCAGAGGATCGCCATCGCGCGTGAAGGCATCAGGCGCGCAGAGGGTGAGCAGGTCCGCGCGCGCAGCGGCCTGCTTCCCCAGCTGTCGGTGTCCGCGGGGTACGATCGAACGCTGGCCTCGGAGTTCGACGGCATCTTCGACGGCGCGTTCGATCTTCCGGTGGACACCGACGATGGTAGTGGACTGCGCGATCTGCCGTTCGGCCGGGAGCATATCTGGCGCGCCACGCTCACTTTTTCGCAGAACCTCTACTCTGGAGGCCGGGTTGGGGCGCAAAGGGCGGTGGCGGCCGCGGGCCACGATTCGGCAGCGCTTGGCCTGACCGGCACGCGCGCGCAGCTCCTGCTCGACGTGACGCAAGCGTACTATGATGCGCTCTTGAGTGAGCGTCTCGTGGCGATTGCCGAGGCAACGCTCGAGCAGGCAGGTGCGACGCTGGGACAGGTGCTGGCGGGATTCGAGGCGGGTACGCAGCCCGAGTTCGAAGTGCTCCGGGCTCGTGTCAGCCGAGACAACCAGACACCGCACGTCATTCGCCAGCGGGTCAATCGGGAAGTGGCGCTGCTGAGGCTGAAGCAGCTCCTCGAGTTGCCCGCCGACCACGACCTGCGGCTTGCCGACACGCTTGGCGAGGAGTCGCTGCCACCGCCGGCGGTGTTTGCGGAGCGTGTGGCTGTGGTGGAGGCAGCGATACGGCCGTCGACTCTTCGGGCCGTGACGCTCCAGCCCGATGCGGTTGCGCTTCCCGAACGAGTTCCCGTCATGGAGGCCGCCGCCGCCGTGCGCCTGCGCGAGGCCTCGTTGCGGTTGGCGCAGGCCCAGAGGATGCCCGGCGTGACGTTGAACTCGTCGTACGGGCGCGTGGCGTACCCGTCGTCCATCCTCTGGGGGTTCGGCGGCGTGCGCACCAACTGGACAATTGGGGCCTCGGTGCAGATGCCGCTGCTGACGGGTGGCCGGCAGCGTGGTGACGAAGCCGTGGCGCGTGCCGATCTGGAGGAGAGTCGCCGCCGTCTCCAGCAGACGCAGGACCTCGCCGCGCTCGACACGCGATCGGCCTGGGCGGAACTGCTGGCCGCACGCGCGGTCTGGGAGGCGAGCGCGGGGACGGTTCAACAGGCGTTGCGCGCGTACGAGATCGCCGATGTCCGGTATCGCGCCGGAATCTCCACCCAGCTCGAGCTGGCCGATTCGCGCCTGCTCCTGCAGCAGGCAGAGGTCAACCGTACGCAGGCGGCGCGGGACCTTCAGGTGGCGCGCGCGCGAGTCGCGTTGCTCCCCGATCTACCGCTTGGGTCCGGCGCGGCGGCGCCATCGGTGCCGGCACCGGTACCCCAGGTCCCACTGATGCCTTCGCCCACGCCGGTCCCGTCCTTCGGCACGCAGTTCGCGACGGGGGCTGCCACGGGAGCAGCGACGCAAGCGGGAACACGATGAGGGTTTCGCACGAGATGGCACACGCTTCATTCACCGGAAGACACCTCGACCGAGGGGCACACGACATCGCGCAGCGCAGGAGCGCGGCGGCGCCACCGACGGGCGCTCGGCGGACCTCTCGACGCCGCGGACAGCTTTGGTGGGGGTGTGCGCT
>CAZDLW010000276.1:0-7194 GCA_964505975.1 uncultured Bifidobacteriaceae bacterium
CTCACGCACGAGCGCCCGAAACTTTGGCCGCTCGCCGCCCGCCACGCGTTCCGGGATACGCGCGCCTTCCCTGCTGGCGTCCGCGGCCCCGTGGACTTCTCCCACGGCCGCCGCGCCGGATCGCCGCTGACTGCCGCGCCTTCCGTGTGTCCGTCCAGCCGTTCGCCATGCGCCTCCAAAAGTTTGCTCGGCGCGGAAGCCGGAAGCTCCGCGCGCGCAGGGTTGCCGTTGAGGACAGGCCCACCGTTGTTGACCTGTTGCGGGCCGTTGGCGATGTTGGCCTGCTTCGCGAACACGGGCGGGTTCTTCAACACGGCCAGGGTCTCGCACGTCGCCCGGCACTGGCTTTGCGCCTTCAGGGCCAGCCGCAGGTACTTCTCGAAGTGCTCGAGGTACTTCGTCGCGTGCGCCCGCTTCGCCAGAGTCGTGTAGACGGCGTTCAGCGAGACGGCCTGTGACAGCAGCAGCGCCTCCGCGTCGAGCAGACTGCCGCCGTGGAGCCGCTCCGACGCCTCGACCATTGCTACGTGCATCTCGGTGATCCCGAGCTGGTCCCGCTTGGCGAAGTGGCCGGCCGTCCATTCGCGGGTGACCACGGTGTTGAGCGCCATCCCCTCGACGGTCATGTCCGCGAGGTCCTGCTCAGGCGTCTTGCCCTTCGGGAGCTTCCGCACGAACGTGTCAGCCGTCCCCGGTGGCTTCGGCGCCGCCGGCCGGTTCGCCAACTTGGAGGCCTGCCCCTTCCGACTCTTCGAGGACGATAGGAGCTATGAACGGCCTCTCGAGCTGTCCTGCCCGCCCGTGCCCGCCCAGGCCCCCCGGAAGGTTAACCGATCCCCCGTTATACGACGTCGGTCCCACGGTCCCCACGGCATCCCCAGGTTCTGCGCCACGACATTGACGAACTCCGCATCGTCGAGAGACGGATCCGGCGGCTCCACGCCGAGCGGCAGCACCGTGAAGAGCAACTGCTCGATCCGGGCCCGTGCCGTGCTGAGGGCGCCGCGCTCCTCGTCGTTCAGCCGCTCGGGTCTGGCTTCGATGCGGGCGATGCGATACGGCTTGCCCTGGACCTCACCGAGAATCCGGAAGGTCGTCAGGCCACGAAGCAGGATGACGTATCGCCCGTCGGGGAGCTGCTCGTGCTGTTCGATGACACCGGCGCACCCGATGTCGTGGATGGGCGGCCGCCCTTCGTAGTCCTTCTCGAACCCCGGGCGCAGCAGTACCGTGGCGACGAGACGGTTTCCGTTCAAGGCGTCGGCGATCATCGCCCGATAGCGCGGCTCGAAGATGAGGAGCGGGCGCGACACGCCAGGAAAGAGCACGACCTCGGGAAGCGGGAAAAGCGAAATCTCCGCTGGCAGCGCCGGCGCTTGCGCCGATTGGGCTGGCGGCGCACTTGGCAGCACCGGCCCTTGCGCAAGCAGAGCGAGGACGACCAGCACGAATGGCACACGGTGAGTGTAGATCATCGTGGTCGACGGCGTCCGCTTCGAGGACGGCGCGCTCACCGAGATTCAGGCGATCGGCGGGCGCTGGTTCCATACCTTCTCCGCGGGCCCGGAGACGACGGCCTCGGAGACGACCGGATCGACGCTGACCCGCGCCGGCGCCGACGGGGCAGCGCACGCGCTCAGCGAGGGGCAGGCCCTCAATGCGGCGTCTTCGTGGCGAGGCGGATTCCAGCATCCGCATTGCGCCCCCTTGCTCATCACCGGCCGCCAACTCGAACACTGGGCACATCGTCTCCGATGCCCGGCCACATGGCGAGTCGTCTCCATCCTTCGGCGATATTTCGCAGGCAATGGGTGAAAAACCGCACCGACCGCCTTTGGCACACGACAGTGGCCAACGTCGCGCCGCCTCTCCTCCGAGCCCCAACGGCATTCGATTTGCCTATGGGCGTGTCGTGAGTCTCATACTGACTCACGGAGTATCGCCCGGCGACAGGATGGACAGTGTGACAGCGCAGCAGCCGTTCGTGCGTGATCTGCTGCTTCGCCACGAGTAACTCTCGCCGTCAATCGCAGACGAGGACACGGATATGAAGCTCGCCGCTCGCACTTACTGCAGCCTGTTGCTATCGCTCTGGGGAGCGCCTGCGGAGGCGGCTGTGTTCGATGTTGCGCCCGGTGACGTGCCAGGTTTGATTGCTGCGATCAATGCAGCGAACAGTAACGGACAGGACGACACGATCAACATCCAGGGTTCCTATGTGCTCAACTCCGTCGACAACGCGACCGACGGTCCAAACGGCCTTCCTTCGATCACGAGCACGATAATCATCGATGGTGGGACGGGAGCCAGGATCATCAGAAGCAATAGCGTCGGAACGCCACCGTTTCGGATCTTTCACGTTTCAACGTCAGGCCTACTGACCCTCGATACCGTGGAAGTCGCGGGCGGCTTTCTCGGCCCGGGGCTCGTTGCACGGGAGGAGACTGGCGGCGGCATCTTCAGCATCGGCCACCTGAGGGTCCTCCACAGTGCCATCGTCAGCAATGTCGCAGAAGACGACGCCGGAGGGATAGATCAGCGTGCGGCGAGTAGCACGTTCATCATGCGCGACAGTATCGTGTCGGGAAACGGTGTGTCCGCGGGTCAAGGCGTGGGCGGGCTGGGAGTCTGCTGCCAGGTCAGTATCAACAACAGCACTATCTCGGATAACTTCGGCACCGGCCTCCTCATCAGCGGCCTCGACCAGCACGGGAACATCGATGCCGCCGTGCAGTCGGAAGTGGTCAACAGTGCGATCGCTCGCAATGGAGGAACCGGAGGCGTGCTGGCTTCGGGCCGGGTCGTCATCATCAACAGTTCCATCGTGGACAACAAGGGAGGTACCGGTACGCAGACTGGCGCCGGCATCTTCCTCCACAGCGGCATGCTCTCGCTCGTAAACGCAACGATTGCGAACAATACGAGTGAGTCTGTCGATCCCTTCTCTACCGGCGGGATACTCGCCGACGCTGTGAACAACGGGCGCATCGAACTGGTGAATACCATCCTCACCGGGAACACCAGAACGGGACTTCCGAGCGATTGCGGTGGAGCACCGATCACCTCGCTGGGAAACAACATCATCGGCTCTACAGGTGGCTGTGCCATTGCGTTTCTGTCAACAGATCAAATGGGCATGGCGGGATTAGGTCCGTTCACCGACAACGGCGATCCAGGTAACGGCCACTACCCGCTCCTCGCAACGAGTCCCGCCATCGACCATGGCAGCGACGAGGTGTGCCTCGGCAATCCGATACTCGCGACTGACCAGCTTGGAAACGCCCGAGTAGGTGCCTGCGATATCGGGGCTGTCGAACACCAGCCTCCAAGTGCGCCACCTGTGTTCGCTGGAGTGCCTGGGAGACCGAACTGCCACGGTCACAGCGTGGCGGCGCTCGCGCGGCGATTCGGAGGGCTCGGGTCGGCCGCGTCAGGGCTTGGGTTCCGAACGGTGGGGGAGCTACAGACCGCGATTCGCGCTCACTGTTCAGAGTGATGAATGCGCTGTCGCTGTACATGTTCCTGCTCCGACGCGACCCGGACGACAGCAGCCCGAGATGAATCGTACAGGGCTTGAACGCCTGTTGGAATCCGTGCGGGCGGCACGGACGTGGCGCCTCCCGATCCCGCCGTGTCCCGGTGCCCGGACTGGCTGCTGCCAGTTGTCGACTGAAGTAGTATCGGTGCATGCCCCGCCTGGCGCTCGGCCTCCTGCTGCTCCTGGTCTTCGCGCTCGGCATTGCCGCGCAGCAGCCACCGCCGAAGCGTCCGCCGGAGGAACTGCTCCGACTGTCGATTGCCGCGGAAACCCCTGGCCTCGCGGAACCATTCAGGGGGATCAGCATCAACGGCCAGCTCGAAGCCGGCCTCTTCCCCCTTCGGTCGACCGGCGTCTCCACGGCCCCAATCCGCGCGGCCGCGGACACGTTCCTCGCCGGGCTGACGCCGGAGCAGCGCGCCAGGACGGTCTACGGCGTCGACGATCCGGAGTGGCGCAAGTGGATGAACCAGAGTTTCTACGTCCGGCAGGGCGTGAGCTTTCTCGAGATGACCGGGCCTCAGCGCGAGCTCGCGTTCGGCCTGCTGCGCGCGTCGCTCAGCGCGAAGGGCCTGACGCTGGCGCGTGACACCATGCGCCTGAACGAAACGCTGGCCGAGCTGACCGGCGGCAACTTCGACGAGTACGGCGAGTGGCGCTACCACATCACCGTGATGGGGACGCCGTCGGCCACCGAACCGTGGGGGTGGCAGTTCGATGGTCACCACGCGATCATCAACTACTTCGTCCTCCGCGATCAGGTGGTGATGACGCCGCACTTCCTCGGCTCGGAGCCGGTCAGGGCCGAGTCCGGGAAGTACATGGGCACGGTGATCATGCAGGAGGAACAGGACCGCGGCCTCGCCTTCGTCAACGGGCTCGACGAAGCGCGCCGCAAGCAGGCCATCCTCTCGCTGGCGAAGAACGGCGACAACAACCTCACCGAGGCCTGGAAGGACAACGTGGTCCTGGACTACGCCGGCATCCGCGCCGCGGCGCTGTCAGCGGCGCAGCAACAGCAGTTGCTGGACCTGATTGGACTGTACGTCGGCCACATGAACGACGGGCACGCGCGCGTGAAGATGGCGGACGTTCGCGCCCACCTGGATCGGACGTGGTTCGCGTGGATCGGGCGGACCGACGCCGACGCCGTGTTCTATTACCGCATCCACAGTCCGGTGATCCTGATCGAGTTCGATCACCAGCGCCCCGTCGGCACGCGCCACCTGCTCGATCCCGGCCGGCCCACGAGGCAGCACATTCACGCCGTGGTGCGGACGCCCAACGGCAACGACTACGGCAAGGACCTGCTGCGGCAACACTACCTGCAGCATCCGCACTGATCTCCAGCGGACGGCGTTATCCGCGCCCGAACGTGACGCTCGCCGCCAAGACGCCGACGTGTACGTGACGCCCGAGGGGGTGATGTACGTCGGCGACTGGAATGCGAGGCTGCACGGTGCTGGAGTACGAGGGCTGAGCGACGCGCGCTGTCACGTTGGACGCGGCTGCGTGGCGGCAGCGACTCTGGACTTCAACGGACCCTTGCGACATCATTCCTCACTCGTTCGCCTCCCCGTCGCCGAACCGGGTGCGACGCCAACGGATGAGGTCCACCATGCGGTCCAAGCTTTTCCTCAGCTACAGTCGCGCGGACTCGGCCTGGCGAGACCGTTTCCTACGGCACCTGAAGACGCTCTTCCACGTCGGAACGGAACTGTGGGTCGACCGCGAGTCGCTGGAGGGGGGTGAGCAGTGGCTGGATGAGCTGAAACGCGGCGCGGGCGACTCGAAGTGTGCCTTGCTCCTCGTGACGCCGAATTATCTCGAGAAGGGGCGATTCGCCCGCGACGAACTGGACCTCCTGCTCGAGGAATACGCTCGCGGCCTGAAAATCCTGCCAGTCCTGGTCGAGCAGTGCTCCTGGCAGAGCGAGTCCGCGTTGGCGGATCTCCAGTTCGTCCGCTGGGAGAACGGAACGATCCGCCGGCCCGAAGGGAACGGCGAACGCGAGCAGATGCGTGCGTTGGCCGATATCGCTGACGAGCCGGACATCGACCGGGCGATCATCGACGTCTGCGAGACCATCCGCCGGGTGCTCGGCACAGCGGCCGACACCACTCCGAAGCAGCGCGACGAACTGCTTCACACCACGCAGGACGCGCTCGGTCAGGCGGTGCACCTCGACGAGGCTGTGTACAGCGGGGAGTTCTCCGTCGTGTACAGGGCGAGAATGGGTGGCCGCACGGTCGCTGTGAAGGCGATTCCGGATGCCGCGAGACAGAACCGCGCCCGTGCGGTGTACGAAGCCGCAATCCAGTCCATTTCAGAACTGCGCGATCCGGCCTTCATCAAGGTTCATTACGCGGTCCTGGATCGCGAGCCTCAGTGCGTCGTGATGGAGTACGTCGACTGGCCGACGCTCGACGCCGCTCTGGCCAGGCATCCCGGCCGGCGGCTGGCGCCGAGGGACGCCGCCGCGGTCCTTGCCGCTATCGCACGCGCCCAGAGGGATGCGCATCGAGCAGGCGTTCAGCTCGGGCCGCTGTCCTCGGCCAGCATCCATGTGAACAACGCCTGGGATGTCCGGATGTCCCCCTTTCGCATCAAGGGTCATCTCGCGCGGACGGCGGAGCTCATCCCGGGACAGCTCGTGGACTGGGACATGCTGGCGACGCTCACCCCGGAGCTCTGGGCGGGCCACCAGCCGACCACACGGGACGAGCTCGACAGACACGAGCAGTACTACCTGGGTTTGTTCGGATTGGAGCTGCTGCTCGGACGGAGACCCTTCGAGATTCGACGCTTCGAGGATTTGGGCATCAAGTCGGCGTTCTTCGAAAACGCACGCGCCTTCTTCGATGACGGAGGAGCGAAAGGCACGAAGTGGACGGAAGACTGCCCGGCGCTGGCCGTCATCCTCGACCGCCTGCTCGCGCGCGACCCCCTCGACCGTCTGCAGCCCAACGAAGCAGATGCAGCGGAACAACTGCAGGCCGTACTCGAAGGCATGCTGCCGTCATGCGTGCGCCGGCAGCTGGAGCTCGACCTGGAAGGCCTGTCGGCAGACACATTCGGCACGGCCTTCTACTCGCGCCTGTTCGAGTTGCGCCCGTCATTGCGCGAGCGGTTCCAGGCACCTCATGCCCAGCCGCGGGTGCTCGTCGACGCGCTGCAGGACTTGGCAGCGTTCCGGCCCTATGCCATGCGGTCGCGATTCCTGCGCATCGCGCAGAAGCATGCCGCGTACGGCATCGCACGAGAGGATGTCGACGCGTTTCGCCTGGTATTTCTCGAGGAGGTGAGCAGAGCCTGCGGCGGTCGGCAGCGCAGCCGGGACGCGTGGGCGGCCGCTCTCGAGATGGGACTCTCCGTCATCATGACGTTCGTCTCCGGAGCGACCCTCGAGCATCAGCGCTGATTGCACGCCCCAGAAGCCTCCGGGAACTGGCCGAACGTACCCCAGGAGTAGAGGTGCTGGTCCGCCGACATCAGGAACGCGTCGTCGCCAGACGTCGTCGGCGGATTGACGGGGGACGATAGGAGCTATGAACGGCCTCTCGAGCTGTCCTGCCCGCCCGTGCCCGCCCAGGCCCCCCGGAAGGTTAACCGATCCCCCGTTATACGACGTCGGTCCCACGGTCCCCACGGCGCAG
>CAZDLW010000277.1:0-7144 GCA_964505975.1 uncultured Bifidobacteriaceae bacterium
AGTGCCCATGTCCTGCGGACACACCGCAGGATGGAATGCGCACCTTGTGGTCCGCACACGCTCGGCCACAACATGTCGTGGCGCCGAGCCGTATTTCTGAGCAGTGCCCCATGACCTGCGGTCACCCCGCCGCATGAAAACGAGGCTTGTGGCGCCCCTGAGTCATGGCCACTAGATGTGGCGCGGTCGGCGCCGGTTTTCTGAACAGGCTCTTCAAGGCGGCCCTGGGCCGGCCAAAAGCCGGCCCCCACGCGGAAGCGACGGGCCTTCTCGCCCGGCCTGGAGGAGTTTCGTCTCAGGCGCAACCTCGCTAGACTTCAGGCGGCCGGACCGCCGCCGCCGCACGCGGCCGCCATTGGCGCCGCGTCGCGCGGGAGGACGCCCCACCGCCCATCGGAACGCCAGAGACGCAGCCGCGGATTCGGGCTGGCGTCGCTATAGGGGTCAATCCAGACAACGCCGTAACACGCCGGCAGATCCTCCGGCCGCAGGTGCTCCAGCAGCTCGGCGCTCGACCAGCCACGCTCCTCCATCACCGCTTCGAGCTGGAATGGTGTGACCGTGCGCTGCCAGGCGCCGGAGTTCAGCACGATGGGCCACGAGGCGCCGCGCACGGGCACGAACCCCACCGCCGCGAGATGTGAGTGTCCGTAGACGAAGACACGAGGCGCGGGCGCCGAGCGCCCGTCCTGTGCGAGCGTCGCGTTCACCTGCTCGATGCGCCGGCCGAACGCGGCGTCCCGCGAGCCCCAGAAGTACTCGTACGCCGACCCGCGCGTCGCACGTGTGCGAGGGCACTCCGATAGCGGCGGGCCCGTTGTCGCCGCCTGCGTCATCGATCGTTCGAGCCGTCGCCGCGCGCGCCGGAGCGCGGCCCGGTAATCACAGATGGCACCCAGCTCCTGATCCGTCAGTCGTGCCGGATCGAGGGCAAGCTCCCCCCTCCTCATCGCGCGATCCACTGCCGGCAGGAACGGATCATCGGGGAGCAGCGACTCCGCAAAGAACCTGACGCCCTGCTGTCGTACGGCCTCGAAGTCCCAGACGGGCGGCTGCACGTCGCCTCCATCCAGCTCGAGGCGGAACTGTTGCCAGACCGGCCGAGCGAGAAAGAACGTCAGCAGCGTCGGAATCCGATCGGGCGGCAGGACCGCCGCGTCGGACACGTACCTGAGCCCGGCTCCCTCCTGCGCGACGTTGTCGACGATCGGGTAACGGGGTTCGAGCTCGTCGTAGAGCGCCTGCACGAGCTGTTCGCCCCAGGGGCGCTCGAGATACTGCACGTCGCCCTCACGGACGAACGGCAAAGGCCACCCGCTCATGTGGTACGGATCACCGGTCAGTTGATGCCCATGCTCTGCGTACACCAGGCCATCGTCCGAGAGCCAGTATCCCTGTGATGCCACTTCGACCCGGCCGGGCGCGTCGAAGGCCGCCTGCACGCGCGCGGCGACGGACGGGAAGAGCAGCGCGGCGTCGCGATCGCCAGGCACGAGGACCACACGATTGTCGCCGCGCCGCGCGAAGGCCCCAATGAGCGCCACCTCGGCCTGATGGGCAACCAACACGGACTCGAGCCGCTCCAGCGCCTCCGCTTCGGTGCAACCCAGGCGAGCATCGGACTGCTCGCAGGCACTTTCCTGTGCCTGCCACACATCGAACGTGTCGCCGTTGAGCACCAGGTCCGTTGCCTCGCTGCTCTCGCCAAGCGCGGTCAGGAACGACGCAAGGTCCTCGGACCAGCGGAAGTCCTCGACCGGCAGCCACTGCTCCGTACGCGGGTCCCTGCCCGGCCCGAGGTGCAGGTCGCTCGTCACCACGATCAATCGCGAGGCGGGCGCCTGGGCACGCGGCGCATCATGGACCGTCGAGAGCCCGAGGACAGCGACGACGAGAAAGAGAAGGATGGTTTTGACCCGCATACGATTTCAATTCCGGAGGCGACCGCCGTGGATCCCTCGTCGCGAGGGCCGGACACGATCTCGGGCTCCAGCCGCGTCACGGCGCAGCGAGCGAGGCGCGCAGAATTTCCTTGTCGTTCCTGATCACGATGTGCCTGTTGGCGTACGCCGGATGCGACCAGTGGACCGCGCCCTGCGGCTCCCGCGCGTAGGGATGCGTCGGCTCGATGATTGAAGTCCGGCTGATCTCCTGGTAGCCCTCGGGACTGAGCGTCGCGATCACCAGCTCGCCGCGGTCTGTGTTGATGAAGTATCGATCGGCATTGCGGACGAAGAAGGCCGTGGCGAACGGGGTGGTCCGTCCCGGGATGAGCTCGCGGGTCCGCCACACCTGGCGGCCGGTTTCGAGCTCCCAGCACTGCAGCTGCCCCTGTGTCATCCCGTAAATGTACCCGTCCTGGATGACGGGGGTGCTGATGATCGAATGGGGCGCGAAGCTGTCGCCGCGCCACAGGACGCGCGCCGCCGGCCTGTCCGCGTCCAGTTCCAGCATGCGCGAGCCGTTGTAGAGCGTCGTCGCCAGCAGATAGCGCCCGCTGTGGACGAGCGTCGGTACCGTAATGCCGAGGTCCACGGAGAAGGGGATGTCCCAGTACGAGCGGCCGGTGGCTGGATCGAGCGACGCGATGGCCAGCGGATGCCAGATGAGCAGCTGCCGCGCGCCACCGGCCTCTATGATGATGGGCTGGTTGTAGCCCGGCTCCGTGTCCGACGACAACGCCCGCCACAGCTCCGCACCCGTGCGCTTGTCGAACGCCACTACTTTCGCGTCGGGCTCGCCGCCAACGAGCGCGATCACCCGATCGCCGTCCACGAGCGGCGCCGCCGTCGCGCCCCAGGAGGGGATCGACGCGTCGAAGTCCTCGACGAAGTCCGTTTGCCAGAGGACACGCCCCTCACGCACATCCAGTGCGAGAAGGTGACCCATCGCCCCCAGTACGTACACGCGTTCACCGTCCACGGTGGGCGTCGCGCGCGGGCCAAGCGCAAAGGTCGCCTCCATCCCCGCGTAGTTCGCCTCCCACTCCACCGTCCAGAGCACGGCGCCGGTGTGTTCGTCGAGGGCGCGCGCGCGCTCGATCATGCGGCTGCCACTCACGCCGCGCGCATCGGTGACGAACACACGACCGGCGGCAACCGCCGGACCGCTGTATCCGGCGTGCACGGGCACACGCCACGTGACGCGCACCCCCTCGTCCGGAAACCGGTCCAGGACTCCGGTGTCGTGCCAGACACCTCGACGGCCCGCCCCGCGCCACTCGGGCCAGTCTTCGGCACCGAGCGTGGCGGCAGCGACGACAACGAGGCACAGTGCCGTTGCTCTCCTGGCTCCCCAGGGACGGTTGCCCATCATTCGTCTCCTGCGCGGCCCCGGCCAGCCACCGGGGCTCCGCCCGTGATGTCCCCGCCGCGCCGGCGGCTGGTTGCCAGCATCTCTTTGGCGCACTCCGCGTGGCTATACCGGAGCTCAGTTGAGTTGCGACGGGGCGGCGACCTACGACTCGCGCGACACCAGTCGGCAAAACGCATCCGGAGCGTGAAGACCGAGCTGGGTGGCCGGGACCCAGCTCGGGTCGCAGGTCGCAGGTGGAGGATGCGTTTTAGCGCGCGATGTCGTCGGGAGCCGCCCCCCGTCGCAACTCAACTGAGCTCCGGGACTCCAGGACCAATCATCGGCGGTCATCGGATGCCTCCGCGCCTCGACTCGAGCGAGCGCCGAACCCATGTGACGCGCGGAGCATAACACGCAGACGTGGCGGCGACGCGCGCCAGCGCGGCTACGCGGCTGGGGCCGTTGCGCCCGTGCGAAAAACTAATGAAAAGCTAAGACTCCCCTTTCGTGCACAGGCGCATAGTGTCGGGGCCGATCACGCGCCGTGCTGACGGCCGGCGAGGGTATGCGGGGCAGATTCGTCTCTCAGGAGGAACGGACATGCGCAGCCTGATGTCATTCAGGATGGTGCTCATTGTGGCCGCGTGCGTGGTCGCCCCGAGTGTGGCCTCGGCTCAGAGCGGTATAGCCGGGGTGGTGCGGGACGCCACGGGGGGGGTGCTGCCGGGTGTGACCGTCGAAGTGCGAAGCCCCGCAATCATCGAAGGTGTGCGGTCGGCCGTGACGGACGCGTCGGGCCAGTATCGCGTCGTCGATCTGCGCCCCGGCACCTACACGGTCACCTTCACGCTCACCGGATTCAACGGCGTCCGGCGCGAAGGCATCGTGCTCGAGGGCAACTTCACGGCGAGCGTGAACGCCGAGCTGCGGGTGGGGTCGATCGAGGAGACGATCACCGTGACTGGCGAGTCGCCGGTCGTCGATGTCCAGAACACGCTGCGCCGCGAGGTCGTGAACCGCGAGCTGCTCGACGCGCTCCCCACCGGCCGCGACTTCCAGACCATTGGAAACGTCCTGCCGTCGGTCAACATGGGACGCTTCGACGTGGCCGGCAGCTCGACCGCACAGTCGGGCACGCTCGTCGCCTTCGGCAGTCGCGGCGGGGACTTCCAGCTTCAGATCGACGGGATGGCGGCAAGCATCACCTTCGGCGAAGGCTGGTTCAACGGGATGTACCACAACGAGAGCGTCTTCCAGGAGATGTCGTACACGGTATCGGGCGGCAGCGCCGAAACGCAGACCGGCGGCGTCACCGTGAACATGATTCCGCGTGTCGGCGGCAACACCTTCAGCTTCGACGGGTTGGGAACCTACACCAACTCCAGCCTGCAGGGCCAGAACGTGGACGACGCGCTCCTGGCACGGCGATACCAGCCCACGGCGGGCGGACTGGACAAGATGTGGGATGCCAACTTCAGCGCAGGGGGGCCCATCCTGCGCGACCGCCTGTGGTTCTTCGCGTCCGGGCGGCACTGGGGCATTTCCGAGAACGTGGGCAACGTCTTCTGGAAGGATGGCACGCAGGCCAGCGACGACACGCGCCTGAAAGCGGGCAACGTGCGGCTCACGACGAACCTGGGCAACACGCGCATCACCGGCAGCTATGACAACGGACCGCGGTGGCGCCGGCATTTCGGCATCGAGAATCGCGGCGGCGCGCCCGAGTCGTTCGCGCAGTACCCGAACGAGTCGTACGTGAACCAGATCAAGGCCACCACGACATTGAGCAGCCGGATGCTGCTCGAGACGGGCTTCACCCGGGTCTGGTGGTGGTCGCTGCTGCAGGCGCAGCCCGGGACCCTGCTGGCCACGTGTACCGTGGCGTTCGATGCCTGCGCTCCGGGAACGGACTACGGCGACATCCGGAAGCAGGACCTTGCCCTCGGTTGGAACTGGAATGCGCCGACGAACCCCGAGAGCGAGTTCGAAGCGCCGCGGAACACCACGCTGGCGAGCCTGTCGTACGTCACGGGCGCGCACAATCTGAAGATAGGGTACACGCACGCATGGGGCTACCGCCTCATCACCACTCCGCAGAACAACGGGGGGCTCGTGCAGCGCTACCGCAATGGCGTACCCGATTCAGTGCAGCTCGTCGTGCAGCCCAGCGTTCAGCACACACGCATCGACGCCGAGATTGCGGCCTACATCCAGGACTCGTGGACGAGGGGCCGCCTGACCCTGAACCCCGGATTGCGGCTGGATTACGTCAACGGGTCGATCGCGGACCAGACTGCGCCGGCCGGCCGCTTTCTGCCGGAGCGCCGCTTCACGCAGGCCGACTACGTCACCATTCCGACGTTCACCGACCTCAGCCCCCGCTTCGGGGTCGCGTACGACCTCACCGGCAACGGCCGGACGGCGTTGAAAGGGAGCATCGGCAAGTACGTGCAGTCGTTCTCGTCGAATCTGGGGGACGACTACAATCCGATGGGCGGGCTGGGCGACACACGAACATGGAGGGATCTCAACGGCGACGACATCGCCCAGGAGAACGAGCTCGGTCCCTCAACCAACCTGAACTTCGGCAGACCGCTCAACGTGACTCGACCGGACGCGGATCTGAAGCGCCCGTACCAGATGCTGTACAACGCCAGCGTGCAGCACGAGCTGATGCGAGGACTGTCAACGTCGCTGAGCTACTACTATCGCCGGTACTACCGGGAGTTCTGGATCAACAACGTCGCAACCACGCACGGCGACTACTCGCCGATCGCGATCGCGGATCCCCGCGGCAACGGTGAGACCATCACCGTCTACAGCATCAGCCAGGAGAAGCTCGGGGTCATCGACAATGTCCGGATGAACTCCGGCGAGAACGGACGCGATTATCACGGCGTGGACCTGTCGTTCACCGGGCGGCTCCCGAACGGCACGCAACTGCAAGGTGGCGTCAATACCGGCAAGGTACACGAATATCAGTGCGAGGTGAACGATCCGAACAGCCTGCGCTACTGCGATCGGTCGTATCCGACGCAGACCCAGTTCAAGTTGAGCGGCACGTATCCGCTGCCCTACGGCTTCCGGGTGAGCGGGCTGTTCCAGAGCGTGCCGGGCGTCCAGAGCGCGCGCGATGCCGGCAACGTCGGGCGGGACGTCAACGTGACGTACTCGGTCGGGGCGGCCCAGGCACCGGGTCTGAGGCAGACTACTGTGGCGCTGCGGTTGGGCGCGCCTGGCGAGTACATGCTGGACCGCGTGAACCAAGTGGACTTCGCCGTGTCGCGCGACTTCCGCGTGGGCCAGGTACGGCTGCGTCCGCAGATGGATGTGTTCAACGCCTTCAACAACAACGCCGTCACGCAGATCAACAGCACGTACGGCGCGAACCTGCTGGTGCCTCAGATCGTGCTCAACCCGCGGCTCGTGCGCTTCAACGTGCGCGTGTCGTTCTAACACCCACAGGGCGGGCCCGCGCCCGCCCTGAGCCCGCTTCGTCTCGCTCGTGCCCTGACGGCTCGGTGAGGCGTCAACCGCAGTGTCAGGATCCCGCGGTTGCGCCGGATTCTCCTCGCAGGGTCGGCGCGCGTCACCCACCCCCGATCGCCTTCTTCGCGACGCTTGGATCTGTTTGGATCTGGTGAGGTTGTTCTTGGACTTGCGCGCGAGAGATGGCTACTGCGCTCGTGTCTCCGGCGCTCGGATTCCGCCCCCGTGCGGAGATCGTATGATGAGGGCTTCGATGAGAGGAGCGGGGCACATGAGTCTGGAGGTCAGGGAGGCTGCGGCGGCACTTGTCGGGTTCGTCGCCACCGGAACCGTCCCTGCCGATGCGCGCAGGCGGGCGGCG
>CAZDLW010000278.1:0-7087 GCA_964505975.1 uncultured Bifidobacteriaceae bacterium
CCGATCGGCTGCTGCGCGATGCTGCCGGCGCCCTGACCAGACGCCGGGCGTTCGAGCCGGCGGCGCGGACGCTGATTCGTCTCGGGCGTTTGCTGCTCGAGCGCGGCCGGGCCGTTGCCGCTGACGAAACGTTCGAGCATGCGGCTTTGGCGGCGCAGTCGGGGGAAGACGAGCTGGCAGTGCTGGAATCGCGGATCTGGCAGGTGCTGGCCAGAACCGACGCCGCGCAACTGACGGCAGCGGAAGCGCTCTGTCGGGCCGTCCTCGTATCGGTCGTTCTGCCCCCCTCACAGCGCCTGTGGGCGGAAGCGGCCCTGACGCGAGTGCTGATCTGGCAGGACCGGGTGGACGAAGCGGTCCGTATCGTTCTGGAGTGTCCCGACGCTGGCAATCTCGAAGAAGCGCTTGCGCTGTACGTGGGCGGCACCGGTGTTCGTCTGGCGCTTGCGCGGGACGATGTGTTCGCAGCCGGTCAACGCGCGAGCGCCCTGGTGAGCCGGGCATGCATGGACGGCGATCCGCTGCACGGCGCCATAGCCGGAACCGCACATCTTCGCGTCCTGGCGGCGGCGGGCGACCTGACGCTTGCCGAGACAGCCCTTGGTGAGATTCTGCGCGATGCCCGCCGTGCGCGGGCGCCGCTGGTTGGCATTCGCGCGCGACTTGTCTGGGCCGATCTGCTGCGGCGCGCCGGCCGCGGAGCGGACGCGGACCGGGAGTTCTCATATCTCCGACGGCTCCGCCGCGCCATGCCTCCGCTCGTACGGCAGGCCATCGATCGGGGCCTTCGGGACGGCAGGTCGTTGGATGCCGGCCGTCGCCCGAGCGTTGCTGCGCCCGCCTCGGCTGCCGTGGCTCTCATTGCGATCGCACAGGACGAAGAGCAGGATCGCGAGGCGATCCGCGGCGTGCTCGCGTTCGTCGCGACTGTGTTGAAGACGAGTCGTCTCGAGTTGTGCTCGGCCAGTGCCGGACCCGTGAGCGTGCTGGTGAGCGTCGGGGCTGGTCTGCCGACGGTGCTCGGGACGCGCGTTCTGGAGGCCGGTCTGATCCTCGGTTCCGATCCCGGGCTGCCGGGTCATGAGATCGGCGTACCGATTCGTCTTGGTTCGAAACTGCTGGCGGCTATCGTGGCGCGGTGGCCGGTGGATCGCGTACCACCCGCCAGTGCGCGCGATTTCCTGGCGATTGCCGCGGCCGTGCTGTCGCCGCGCGTCGAGGCAATGCTCGCCAGTGCGAAGGACGCGGCACAGACCTCGACGGCGATCCCCGAGCTGGTGGGAGCGAGCGCCGCAATGGACGAAGTGCGAAAGGCCATCTCACGTGCGGCGGCGGCGCCGTTTGCCGTCCTCATCGAAGGCGAGAGCGGCGCGGGCAAGGAGCTCGTGGCTCGAGCCATCCATCAGCTCAGTCCGCGGCGTGAGCGGCGCTTCTGCGACGTGAACTGTGCGGCCCTGCCCGACGATCTGCTCGAGTCGGAACTGTTCGGTCACGCCCGCGGGGCGTTTACCGGCGCCATCATCGAGCGGGCCGGCCTGTTCGAAGAGGCGCATGGAGGCACGCTCTTCCTCGACGAAGTGGTGGATCTGTCGGCGCGCGCACAGGCCAAGCTGTTGCGGGTCCTCCAGCAGCAGGAGATCCGGCGTCTGGGTGAAGCCTTCAGCCGGAAGGTGGACGTGCGCATCGTGAGTGCCGCCAATCGCGACATGCGCGCCGAAGCCGCCGCCGGCCGCTTCCGGCAGGATCTGCTGTATCGGCTCGACGTCGTGCGTATTCGCATTCCCCCCCTGCGCGAGCGGCCGGAGGACGTGGCGGTCCTCACGCGTCACTTCTGGGAATCGGCGGCGACGCGCGTGGGGACGCGCGCCACGCTGAGTCATGGGGTCCTCGCGGCATTGTCCCGCTACCACTGGCCCGGGAACGTGCGCGAACTGCAGAACGTGCTGGCGGCGTTGGCGGTGGCCGCGCCACCGCGCGGCCGGGTGTCCTCGTCCCTGCTGCCGGCGGCAATTACCGGTGCCCACGCCGTTACCTCGACGCGCCTGATGGACGCGCGGATGCAGTTCGAGCGGCGCTTCGTTGAAATCGCGCTGGCACGCGCGGGCGGCAGCCGCAGCCGCGCCGCGCGTGACCTGGGACTCACTCGACAGGGTCTGCTCAAGATGATGGCACGGCTGGACGTGGTGAAAGGTCAGGCGTCATGCGACTGAAGCCGCGCCGTCGGAATTCGTGCCCGCGGTACGTCACGTCGTCCTCGCAACCGGTGTCACGCCACCTCGCGAACGTCTACGAGAGCAGGCCCATCGAATGATGCCTTCGCCTCGCGCTTGCGATCGCTGCCATCGCCCGGCGCTCGCTCCTGGACCCTCGCACGTCGTCTGGAGAACGACCATCCCATGGTGGTACGCGGGTCGCCGCGGGCGTCCGCGAAGCCGTCAAAGCGTTTCCCCGATTGAAGGTTGATAAGGCGATGCCGCAGCTCGTGCCCGCACTCCGTGCGGGCGAGGCGTCTTAAACGGCCAATGAAAACTTCGGCTCGTTTGCATGGATTGGGGGCCGTTCAAGCCGTCTACGGGGTGTCCAGTAGGATGCGGGGACGGGGGCTCACGACGCCGGTCGACGGGGTAAAACCGGGGTAACCTCATGAGTACCCGCGGCGCGCGTCGAGAACGCGAGCCTTACGGACAAGCCGGCGAACGTCCGGGGGGCAGTCCGGCGACTGTGGACCGCTATGCGACCCGGAACGCGAATGCTGTACCGGTTCTCCCGAGCGCATGGGGGGTCCTAGCCGCACGGAGCGCGGCACAAGACACTGGCAGCCAGCCGAGGGGCTCTGCGGGGATATCAACGGGCAGAGCCCCTTTGGCTGGGTGGGCGTGCTATACTTGCGGGGTTTGAAAGCCTAGCCTGCCGCTTTACTCGCCTCTGCACCCGATCGATTTTCGTCTGATCTCCTGCATGTTGCTGGTTGAGCCGCTCGACAGTTCGTCCAGGCCAGGTTTTCCCGTTCATGCATGGAGTCAATGAGATGAGTCGCAAGCTGTACGTTGGCAACCTTCCCTATGAGACAAACGAATCCGATCTTCAGGCGCTCTTCGCCGAAGCTGGCGCCGTGGAATCGGTCAACGTCGTCCGGGACCGGGACACGGGTCGAGCCCGCGGGTTCGCGTTCGTGGAAATGGTAACGGAGGACGATGCGCGGCAGGCGGTGAGCAAGCTGCACGACCGCGATTTCGGCGGACGCCGGCTGACCGTGAACGAGGCCAAGCCGCAGGTGCCGCGGTCGGGAGGCTTCAGTCGCGGCGGTCCCTCGCGGCGCAGCGAACCGCGCTGGTAGACGCAACATCAGCATCCACGGGAAGGGCACCGGCCGGGTCCAGGACCCGGCCGGTGCCCGCCGCGGACGAAGCCAGGTGGCCGCCCGCCACGGTGACAAGCGGCGACGATTCGAGGAGGGATCGCGTGCGAAAGTTCTCGATCGGCGACAGGATCTCCCAACCACAATACGGCACCGGCACCGTTCGGCTGGTGGACGAATACCACACAGTGATCGACTTCGACGAGCATGGCATCCGCCGCTTCTCGACGCCGATGGTGCAACTGGAACACTCGAACACGGTCGAACCCGGCAAGCCCCCGAAGCGCCCCCGGGGCAAGGCCGCCAAGGCGGCAGTACGCGCAGAGCAGTGACCGCCGCCCGATTCGGGCCCATGGGGACGGGACGCGGCTCGTCGCATGGTGTGCGAGCACCACGCGTGGAGTGAACGTCGATGACGACGGCGCTCCCTCCCGCCGAGGCGGTGCACCTGCAGACGCTTCTCGCACCGGCCGCACAGAAGGTTGTCAGCCGTGTGCTCGCAAAATCCGGTGGCGGCACCGTCACGCTCTTCGCGTTCGGCGAGGACGCCGAAATCACCGAGCACACCGCGCCGTTCGATGCGCTTGCCCTCGTTCTCGAGGGTGCGCTCACGATGACGGTAGGCGGCCGCCTGGTGACGGCCGCATCCGGCACGGTCGTCCGCCTGCCTGCCCATGTTTCTCATGCCGTCCGGGCCTCGACGCCATCGCAGATGCTGTTGATCCTGCTCCGCGAGGTGGAGCGGGCGTAGCTGCCGTTCACGCCACTGGGGGAAGGACCAGGGGCGTCACGAGGTTTGCGTCGAGGGATTGCAGCACGCGTGTGTAACAGGGCGGACACATGCCGTAGATGATCGTTGGGCCGTGCGATAGTCTCGCCTGCTGCCCGGGAAGGACCGCGTCGTACTCACGCCAGCCGTCAGGACCGTCCACGCGTTTGCACCAGTCGCACATCCGCACGGACGCCACGGTCAGGCCGAGGGACTTCTCGACAGACGAGGCGGTTGCGCAGCGTTGCACCCCCAGCGTGACGCTTTCGAACGCCACGTGCCCGCCTGTCGAAGCGGACATGCTCATCTGCATGAATCGCCGTCGTTGAGGCGAGTCACCTCTGAAGAGAAACTGGCTCCGGGCGCCGTGACGCACCTGCTCCAGCAGACTGCGGTAGACCTGACGCGTCCGGTCATCGGCCAGGAAGTCCCAGAGCGATCGGCCAATCACGCATCCGGCCATCAGGTGGGGCGCGCCATTGGCCACTGCAAACGTGGACCAAGCTTCGTTCACGGTGACGAGCGTGTCGGCGCTATCCACTTCGTAGCGCACGGGCGGTGCGGCATCGCGAAACACGGGGGCGTCAGAAGACTTCAGGTCTCGGTATGTCATGGGTGGGGGGCACCCGTGCGTGGCATGCACGCGAATCCAATGCCAACGGAGCAGTGCAGCGGTTGCGAATCGCGGCAGATCCTGGTTCTGCCAGCGGCAGGCGTGCGGCGCGACCACGGTGTGCGGTCACAGACCGTCGCACAAGGTGAGTCACGCTTCACGGACGGTCGTTCAAGACCTCTCTTCTAACGAGGCTCCGTCTCAGACCCCCGAGTTTATCGGCGGCGGGTGGAAACGGGGCGTTACCAAGTGTCGGGATTCCGCTCGGGATTGCCGGCGCACCGACACGGAGTCGCCGAGGCACCCAACCCGCTGCGGCCTGCGTACCCTCGCCGCCGGACTGGACTTCTCGTCGTCCACTGGAAACAATGTCGCGTGCTCCGGTTCCTGGCGCGTCGCCTGACGCTGACCATTCCCGTCCTGCTCGGCGTGGCCACGCTGGTCTTTTCGCTCATTCATCTCATTCCCGGAGATCCCGCGCAGGCCATGCTCGGCGAAGCCGCTCCGCAGGAGGACGTTGACGAACTCCGCCGCCGTCTCGGCCTCGACCGGCCGCTCCTGGAACAGTACGGGGCGTTCCTGCTCGGAGTCGCGCGGGGCGACCTGGGGACATCGCTCCGGACCGGCGAGCCTGTGATCGGGCAAATTCTTGCGCGCCTGCCGGCGACGATTGAGCTGGCCGCCGCAGCCATGCTGGTTGCCGTCGTGCTCGCGATCCCGCTTGGCATTGCTGCGGCGGTCTGGCGCGGCAGCGTCATCGATCATTCGGCCATGACGGTGGCTCTGCTGGGTGTGTCGATCCCGAACTTCTGGCTCGGTCCACTGCTGGCGCTCGTGTTCGCGGTGGAGCTGGGGCTGTTGCCGGTATCGGGACGTGGCACCACCGCGCACCTCGTGCTGCCGGCCATCACGCTCGGCACGGCCCTGGCGGCCATCCTTGCCCGCATGACGCGCGCGACGCTGCTCGAAGAGCTGCGTGCGCCGTACGTCCAGGCGGCGCGCGCGCGGGGCGCCTCGCGCGCGCGGGCAGTGATGGTTCATGCCTTCCGCAACAGCCTGATTCCCGTCGTGACGATCATCGGCCTGCAGTTCGGAGCGGTACTCACCGGGGCCGTCATCACGGAGACGATCTTTGCCTGGCCGGGCATCGGACGCTTACTCATCCAGTCGATTGGGTTTCGGGACTATCCGGTGGTGCAGGGCTGCATCCTGTTCATTGCCGCAGCATATGTCGCGGTGAACCTGCTGACGGACCTGCTCTACGGGACCCTCGATCCGCGGATACGGTACGAATGACCAGAGTAGGTGGTGCCATCGTCCTCATTGCTGTTTTCGCGGCCGTGATCGGGCCGTTGCTGGCTCCGTTCGATCCGGCCGATCAACAACTGGCGCTGCGCCTCGCGGGGCCGAGCGCCGCGCACTGGTTTGGACTCGACGAGCTGGGCAGAGACATCTTCGCCCGCATTCTGTGGGGCGCGCGGATCTCGTTGCTGGTTGGCATCGTCGTCGTCGGTGTGTCTGCCGTAGTCGGGATTGCCCTTGGCTCCATTGCCGGCTACTTCGGTGGACGCATCGACGAGGTCATCAGCCGACTTGTCGATATTCTGCTGGCCTTTCCGGGGTTGCTGCTGGCCATCGCCCTCGTCGCCGTGCTCGGACCAAGCCTGACGAACGTGATTCTCGCGCTCACGCTCATTGGCTGGGTCGGATATGCGCGTCTGGTGCGCGGGCAGGTGCTGCGCACGCGAGAGCTCGAGTTCGTGCAGGCCGCGCGGGCGTTGGGCGCGGCCACGCCTCGCATTCTCGTGAAGCATGTCATTCCGAGCACGCTGCCGGTGGTCATCGTGCAGGCAACCCTGGGAATGGGCGGTGCCATTCTCTCGGAGGCTTCGCTGAGCTTCCTGGGCCTCGGCGTGCAGCCGCCGACGCCGAGCTGGGGCACGATGCTCAGCTACGGGCGGGGACATCTGATCGACGCACCCCATCTCACCATCTTCCCGGGACTCGCCATTGCCATTCTCGTCCTGGGATTCAATTTTCTCGGAGACGGTCTACGTGACCGCCTGGACCCGGGCGCGCGCCGGCGTGAGCCCTGAGGCCCGGGAAGGGGGGCTCCAGAGAGTAGCGGATACGGCAGCGCTTCCAGGTGCTGACGCTATTTCAGGCTGAAGAGCACCGGTTTCGCCGAGGGCCGACCCTGGGCGCCCTCCGGTCCGCCGGTGGCGCGAACGTCCGCTCCACCGGGTCAGCTCCACGGAGAAAGGAACCTCCAGGCCCCACCGGGGTCTAACTCCCAGAGACGGTGCTACACTTCATGCAGATCCCATTCTCCGGAGAGCTGGTGAAG
>CAZDLW010000279.1:0-7071 GCA_964505975.1 uncultured Bifidobacteriaceae bacterium
GGCTGCGGCTGGACGGCGACGCCGACCGTGTCGTGGATCGCGATCACCGAGGGATCATCGGGCAACGGCTCCGGCGCCGTGACCCTCAGCGTCACGGAAAACTGGGATGCGCCGCGCGAGGGCATCGTGATCGTGCGATGGCCGACGCCGACCGAAGGGCAGAACCTGCGCGTCCGGCAGGCCGGATGTTTCTATGCCGTGCGCAACGACGCCTTCACCTTCGGATCCGCCGGCGGCTCCGGCACCTTCAACGTCATCCAGCAGAGCGAGCCCATCGCCTGCGGCGGCCCCCTGCAGAACGCCTGCCTCCGGACCGCGATGTCCGACGTGCCGTGGATTACGGTGACCTCGAGCATGCCCCGCGTGGGCGACGACCCCGTGCAGTTCGTGGTGCCCAGAACAGCGGCACTGCGTCCAGGGATGGCAGCCTGTATTCCTGCTTTCACTGCTGCCGAGATCGGCCATAATCGGGCCGGGGGTTGCTCCTGATCACACCGGTACCTGCGGCTGTGTCGATCGCTCTGCTGCTGCTCACGACGAGCGACCTGTCGCCGTATGTGCTCTACGGCCTTCTCCCGTTCGTGGTCAGCGGAAGCGCCGTCTATATGGCCTTCAAGGCGCACGAGCGGAACCTGGAGCCGTGGGCCTGGGCCATGGTGGCGCTGGTCGTGCTGTTCAATCCGTTTGTGGCTGCCCCGCTTCCGCGGGAAGTCTGGCAGGTGGTGCAGCTGGCGGCGGCCGGGGTCTTCGCCGTGGCGCTGTGGAGATTGCGGCGACGGTAGCACGCCCTCGCCGATCGTGACCGCCCTGCGTTGACATCGCGAGCGGCGAGACATGATTGTCTCACGTATGGCTGCCACCGCTACGTTCGCGAATTACGCAATCAATTCCCAACCGCAGCATCAACGCTGGCCTTGCCGGGCCCTACCGTCATGGCTCAGCGTCGGTGGAGCATTATCGGCAGATGGCCAGCCTGGCGGCGGTCACGGCGCGGCCCGATGCCTGTCCGCGATCCCGGCGGATTGCGGAGCAGCGCGAGAACGGCGGCTTTCATCGCGTGTTCATCGTCGTGCGATCAGGCCGTTCGGAATTCGCCCTTGAACAGGCGCTCCGTGCTCGTCTGCTCGTCGACGGAGAACGCGCCGTAGCGGAGTGCGTCCGCGCGTTCGTACGTGTGGACAACAACGCCGGTGCTGGTCGTTTTCGTGGCGCTCAGCTTCAGAGCCGCTGGCGCAGCGCCGGCCCCGAAGAGCCGCTTCCCGCTGCCCAGCACCACGGGATGAACCCAGAGGCGGTACTCGTCGACGAGGTCGTTCGCGATCAGCGTCTGCGCGAGCCCGGGGCTGCCATGCACCTGCAACTCACCCGTTCCCTCACGCTTCAGCGCGCGCACTGCTTCCACGACGTCGCCCTGGATCACCGTCGTGTTGTGCCACTCGGCCGTCTTCAATGTCGTCGAGGCCACGTACTTCGGCAGATCGTTCAATGCCCGCGCGATCACGTCCTGCGGATCCGTGACGCGCGGCCAGTGCGCCGCGAAGATCTCGTACGTCCCTCGCCCCAACAGGAACGCGCTGGCCTGTTCGATCCACGCGGTCACGAAGCGCCCCAGATCCTCGTCGGCGTACGGCACCATCCACCCGCCGTGCGCGAAGCCGCCGCTCCGATCTTCATCCGGGGCCCCGGGCGCCTGCATGACGCCATCGACCGAGAGGAACGTAGTAATGATCAGCTTACGCATGAATCGGTTCTCCAACGAGGCGAAAAGCCGGTTGGCGCGTGTTGTACCCGGCGCGAATCGCCCTGCTCGGCCAGGCTGCACGTGAAGGCCGTGTGCAGGGCCGCCATCAAGTCCTCTGTGGCATCAGAGTCAGACGGGGATATTCTCGCTTGCCTGGTCACGACGTTGCTCGGCTTTCGCGGTCGGCGTGGAGTAGGCCTGCTCGAGCCGCGCGATGTCGAATTTGTTCATCTGGAGCATCGCCTCGGTCACACGGCGGGCACGGTCACGGTCGGGGTCCCTCATCATCTCCCCGAGGACCGTGGGCACGATCTGCCAGGAGACGCCGTAGCGATCCTTGAGCCAGCCGCACATCTCGATTGTCCCGCCGGCCGACAGCGCGTCCCACAGGCGGTCGATCTCGGTCTGGTCGTCGCAGTTCACCATGAACGAGATGGCATGGTTGAACGGGTCAAGAGGTCCGGCGCTGATCGCCATGAACGGCTGCCCGGCGAGCGTGAACTCGACGACGGGGACCGAGCCTGCCGGGCCGCTCGGCGTGTCGGCCGGAATCGGGGTGACGCTGTCAACTCGTGAGTCGGGGAACAGCGACACGTAGAAGTTCGCCGCCTCGACGGCGTTATCGACGAACCAGAGGTGAGGAACGATCTTCGCGCTGGGGGTGACCTTCTGCGTGCTGGGCATGGCTCAGGCTCCTTGGTTGAGGCTTCATCACAATAAGACTGTCCGCGTGACCGAAAGTCATCGCTCGTCATGTACGAATACGACGCTGCGAGCCCGGCATTTTGCGGTGGCAGTGCCCGGCAGGGCGGCGCGATGCGCTTCCAGCTGAGCTACATCGACGTTCCGAGTTCCTGGCCGCCCTCCACGAGCGCCGCGAGTTTGTCGAGTGCCTCCCGCCAGCCAGCCTCGTTGTCGGCGATCGGCACACCACGCGGTAACCCGTCGTGCACGGCGAGGACATCGGTGCCGCCGTCCCCATCAGCCAATGTGATGGTAGCGTTGCCACGGCCTGGCCCGCCGGCACGGAGGTCGCCGCAGAGGAGGCGGACGCCGTTTGGACGCCGGAGCCCTGCGAGGGGGCGTGCGCCGTCGACATGCCTGCCGGCGTCGGTACCGGACTCACCTCGAAGCGGATCGGGCCGGATTCGAGCTGGCGGCGCACCGCGCGGAGATCGACGACCGCGTCGCGCATGCCCTGGTAACGGTCGGACGCGTCCCTGGCGAGGCACTTCCGGACGATCCGTTCGATCTCGCGGCTGGCATCGGGCAGCACGCCGGCCCCCAGCTCGGGGAGGGGCGGCACAGGGGCATTGATGATCGCGTGCAGCGTATCGATTCCCGTGCGCCGGAACGGCCGCTCGCCCGCGAGCATCTCGTACAGGAGGACGCCGAAACTGGACGAGGCCTTCGGCGTTTCGACGGCCAGTTCGAGGGTCCGCCCGACAAGGAGGGCGCGTCCGTTGCAGGGTGGCGCCGAGATTCTCGCCGCGGACGAGCTCCATCGCAATGAAGGTGACCCCGTCGGCTTCGTCGATCTCGTGGATCACCGCGATGTGGGGGTGCTCGAGCGCGGAAGCGGCCTGCGCTTCCTGGACGAACCGCCGGCGGCGATCGGGATCGGTCACCAACTCCGGAACCAGGACCTTGAGAGCGACCTCTCGGTTCAGCCGCACGTCCACCGCCCGGTACACGATGCCCATGCCGCCTCGGCTGATTTCGCTGACGATCTCGTAATGGGAGAGCCTGCGGCCCGTCAATTGCGTCCACCCTTCCGCGATGCCACGCGGATCATCGCACAACAAGGGGAAAATGAGATCGCCAGCGGAGGGAGCTTCACGATTGCCATCTGCGGGAGTTCATCGGCTGCAGCGATCCGGTGCCTGAGGACGCTGCCGGTCCGCGGGCACGGCGGCAACTTCGACGTCAAGGCAATCAGCTTTGGTGCTTCCCTGCTACGTGGAGGGATGCCTCCTCTCGATTGGGGATATACATTACGCGCAGGGTGACGGCGAAGTGGCCGGATCCGCACTCGAGATGAATGCCACCATCGAGTCGGCATCGGCCTGCGCGAGGGACGGCGACGGTTCCAGGCAACCGCCCCCACCTTCGAGAGGGGTCCGCCTCTCGCGAGCGGCCCACCTGCTGAAAAAGTGAGTCGGAGCATCATCGCCACAACATTGGGGGGGAGTATCATGCGCGTCACGAAAACGGATGGCGGTCTGAAGGTTCATGCAGTTGCCGGAACCTGCGTTACTCTGCTGGGCTTCGATCTCTCTGAGGCGGATTGCGACGGGCTGCTCGGATTTTCCATTCACCGCCGCGATCACACGGAGGACGAGGCGTCTTTTCTCTCGGGAATGAAGGCGTTTGCAGAAACCGACCCAGGATTTCCCGCCGGCTCGCTGTATTCGACAAGGGACCATCCGATTCAGAGCTTTCAGTGGGCCGACTATACCGCCAAACCAGGCCATGACTACACGTACACGATCACCGCCAGAAAGGGAGTGCCCGCCAATCTGACGCTGCATGCGGAGACGGCAATCGATATCACCACGGAGAGTCCCGAATCCGGCAGTCATGATGTCTATTTCAATCGGGGAGTCGCGGCGTCGCAGGCCTATGTCCGTCGTTTTGGTGACGAGGTGCCCGAGCACGTACCAAATCGAAAGGCATTCGCCTGGCTGTCGCGCGGCCTGAGCGAGGCGCTCGAGGATTATGTCCGATCGAGCGTGCCCGGCCGCCACGCCCTTCGTATCGCCGCCTATGAATTCACCGACGCTCGATTCCTCGGTGTGGTGAAGGAGGTCCTGGACGCGGGTGTCGACATCCAGATTGTTTATGACGCTCGCCAGGACAGTCCCAAGATCCGCAATCGCCAGGCGGTCGCCGCCGCGGGCCTTGCAGGTATCAGTGTCGAGCGGACCCGGCCGAAATCCTACATCTCCCACAATAAATTCGTCGTCAAACTTCAGGATGGACTGCCCGAGTCGGTCTGGACCGGCGGTACGAACTTCTCCCAGGGCGGTATTTACGGCCATTCGAACGTCGCCCACGTTGTCGAAGAGGACGCGGTCGCGGCGCAGTTCCTCGATTACTGGACCGCGCTTGCCCAGGACCCCACGAGCAAACCCCTGCAGGACCGTGTCGAGACGATCTCGCCGTTGCCGCCTGCCACCCCGCCGGAGGGGACGACCACCATCTTCAGCCCCCGCAAGAATCTCGACGCGCTCGACTGGTACGCAAATCTCGCTCTGAACGCGAACGATGGACTCCTCATGACGTTCGCGTTTGGAATGAACGACATCTTCAAGAACGTCTATGAGAACGGGCTCGCGCCGCTTCGCCTTGCGCTGATGGAGAGGAAAACGCGCCCGATGAAAGCCGGCCCGGAACGCGACGCGGAGGAACGCAGAATTCAAGTATTGCGAAACATGCCGGCAAACGTCTTCGCGATTGGCGACTTCATCCGTACGAACAAGATCGACGGCTGGGTGAAGGAGAAGCTCACAAATCTGAACTCCAATGTGCGCTATGTGCACAACAAGTTCATGCTCGTCGATCCCCTCACGGACGACCCGATCGTGATCGCCGGCTCCGCAAACTTCAGTGACGCCTCGACTCGGCGGAACGACGAGAACATGGTGATTACGCGCGGGAACAAACGCGTCGCCGATATCTATCTCGGCGAGTTCATGCGGCTCTACAGTCACCACGCCTTCCGGGAGTCTCTGCAATTCCGCAATCCCGATGATCCGCCGAAGCCCCTGAAGACGGACGACTGGTGGCGGGACTATTTTGGACAGACGCCGCGTTCGACGCGAAGAAGATTCTTCGCGAGATCGCAGGTCTAGTCGACGCCAGAGTCCGTCAGAGCTGGGCATCGTCGGAGAAGACCACGCGCACTTCTCTGGGAACGATCCGAGGAAGAACAGGCGCGAGGAGCCTCAGAAGCATCAGAGACCATTACTTCCCAGTTCGCGCTCTCCGTATCGCGCAGGTGGGACGATAGCCGGCATTAGCGGGCTGTCGGTGCGACGCAACATGAACTCTGCGTTGTCGGACGCGCGCTCGCCGTCTGCGACAGCGGCCGCGGCGGGTCATCGACGCGTTTTCCAAGGAGAGCCTGTTCACCTTCTCCCATTGGCGGCATGCGTCCTGTCGGCGCGCTCGCCAGGTGTCCGGACAGGGTCACTTACCACGACGCAGGAGCCGACTCCCTGACCAGCAGCGGCCCGAACCACTGCTCCGCTTCGTGCGCGTTGTGCTGACGACACCGGATCTCGATGTTTTTCGACCGTGGCGCGGCCGCCGTCGGCATACGGCACTCGGTGGTGGAACTCGAGAAACCCCGTCTCTTCGCATCGGCCTGCTGTTCCCACGAACGCGCAACGGCCGCCGTCACGCTTCCAGACGGCGCGCTTCACGGCCGCAGGTATGCACCGGGAATGGCTTCCAGTCTGTCGACCGGCGCGCGGGCGGTCAGTCGCGGCGAGCTTCGTTCGCTCCAACTGCACCAGCAAGGTCGTGAGTGCCCGATCGAAGATGGCTGCCGGGTCGCCGTTCGGGATGGCATGACGCAGCAGGTCCTGCACGCGCCGCAGCTTGTCGTATGTGTCGCCCGACACCGTGAACTGGACGTGATGGCGGCCTGGCGCCAGCGGACGGACCACCGGTGGCTTTGGCACCGGCGGTTGACGCGGTGCGTCCGAGAGCGGAACCGGCGGTGGCCCGATGGGTGATGGTTCCAATACTGCATCCCCGCTCGACGAAAGCAGCGATACCACAGGCCCTGAATCGGGCCTGGGCTCGGGCACCTTTCGTATCGACGCCGGCACGTCCGGCAGTGGTTCACCAAGGCTACTGGACGAAGCTCATCCTTATGGCGTGACCCGAGCCGGTATCCACGGGCGATCGATCCGGTTGACCGGAAGCAGGTTGTGGGCGAATGTGGGTCGCTCGGCCCGGCAGCGTGACGGCGGGCGGGGCGCCTATGCAACCTCGAGAACCCTCGGCAGGTATTGTCATTGACTATTCTGCAAAGGTGTTTCGGGAATGCCACCACCTGAGAAAACCTGGGTCAGGCGTGTCGATCTCGCCCAACCTCACTCGTCGGCTGTACGAACAGCCACTGGCGGCCGAGGCGCCGCAGCGAAAGGAACACAACGATGAAGGTCATGGTGATCGTGAAGGCAACGAAGAACAGCGAAGCGGGCGTCATGCCGAGCGAGGAGCTGCTCACCGAGATGGGCAAGTACAACGAGGAGCTCGTCAAGGCCGGCATCATGCTCGCCGGCGACGGCCTTCACCCGAGCGTGAAGGGCAAGCGC
>CAZDLW010000280.1:0-6882 GCA_964505975.1 uncultured Bifidobacteriaceae bacterium
GGTGGCAACCGCCCGCGAAACCCGCACACCGTCTGTCGCGAGCCCACGCGGCACCGGCGCATCAGTCACATCGACGACGAGGCGCTTGCCGAGCGCGCAGAACGCCGCCTCGAGCTGGTGCAACTGGGAGCCGTGATGGACGTCGAGCAGGCGATCGACTTGTGGCGGGTGCCAGTGAAGCCGCCGCCCCAGCTCCGCCTTGCCGATGCGCTGCGCGCGCATCGTGCGATACAGATCGACCTTCGCCGCGACGAGGGCGGGCAACGCGACGCGCGGCCCCGCCATGCGGGACGGCACCGGAATGGCGCGCCGGTCCTTGATGTAGCCTTCGAGCGCGGTGGCCAGCGCGGCCTGCGCGTGCGCCAGCGCTTCCTCCTCGTTGTCGCCGAAAGTGATGGCCTCGGGGACGTCGGGGAACTCCACCAGGATCGTGCCGTTGGTGTCGCGCGTGAGTCGTGCCGGATACTGCCACGCCATGCGGGCGTCTCCTCCTGCTGCGCCACGGGCCTAGGTGAGCCCGAGCTGCTTCTTGATCTTCTGCACCAAACCGGTGCCGAGCTCCTTGCTGCTGCCGTGCATCGGCAGTACGGACCAGCGGGACCCCCGCCGGACGATCAGGTGTCCCCCGTGGCCGGGCTCGAACGTGCAGCCGTGCCGCGCCAGCCAGCGCTTGAACTGGTTGCTCGTCACGCTTGTGCGCAGTATAGCAACAGAAGTGTTGCCTTCACAGGGGGAGCGCCGGGTGCTCGGCGCGTCGGACCTGTGCCTGAACCTGTGCCCGGCGTGTGCCTGACGCCGGCCAAAACTGACCCAGCGGCGCCCAAGATGAGGAAGGGGAACACGCCAGCAACGTGCGATTTCTGGCGTGTTTTCGGTGGGTTTTCGGGCTATGGTTGGCTTCCCAAGCTCGATGTCGCGGGTTCGATCCCCGTCTCCCGCTCCAATCCTCAACAGGTAGTCGTGGACGGCCGTTTTGGGAAGATCGCCACGCGTGCAGGGCCAGCGCACGCTGGCGAGATCGTAGAGCGTCCGCTGAGCGACGAACCTCGAACTCTCTTCCGCTGACCGTGAAACGAGCCTGTCTTCGACTATACCGCGCGTCCGCGCCTGCGTCGAAGCAGAGCGATAGTAAAGCAACACATCGCCTGGCCGGTTCTCATCACCACAGCCGCTATGTAGAGTATGGTACCTTTGCGCCCAGCCGCGGTTACGCTCGACGCGCCGGGCCGGCGAAGTATTCGTCGCTGGCGGCGCCTTCCGTCGGAAACTGGTGGGGTGTGAACTCCCTGCAGTCGATGGCCACTGAGCCGCGTCGATCGATCAATAGGGGCACCGTGTGAACGAGTCCGAAGAGGCGTACATCGAACGCTGCTGGGCCCGGGGCCTCTGTCCGTATTGCGGCATCCAGTTCCCGTCGGAACGACGAGTCGGCCAGCGGGCGAAGGCGGACAGCGGCTTCTGCTCGTTGAGGTGTTTCGGGGCTTACCATTCCCGGAACCTCGCTGAGCGACACAGGCACCGGCTCGAGCGGGAGACACCCAATGGAGACCACTAGACTCTTTCCCGACCAGACGGTGCCGACCGGTGCGCGAGAGGTCGACGCAAGCGATCTGACTCACACTACAGGCATCTTGCCGGCGCAGGAGCTGTTCAGAGCCATAGACGCGAAAGAGATCCAGGCCATTGAGCCCATCACGAACGATCAAGTGCAGCCGGCCAGCATCGACCTCAGGCTCGGAAGCAAGGCATACAGGGTTAGGGCCAGCTTCCTGCCGGGCATACGGTCGACGGTGCAGGACAAGCTCCGTGATCTCTCGATGCACGAGATGGACATCACGAGCGGGGGCGTGCTGGAGCGGGGGTGTGTCTACATCATCCCGCTGCTCGAACATGTGAGTCTCAAGCATCGGATGTCAGCCCGTGGCAACCCGAAGAGCTCGACGGGTAGGCTGGACGTCTTCACTCGCCTGATTACGGACCATGGGACAGAGTTCGATCAAGTGCGAGAAGGGTACAAGGGGCCGCTGTACGCCGAAGTGTCCCCCAGGACATTCACGATTCTCGTGCGCAAAGGATCGCGGCTCAGCCAACTTCGTATTCGGCGCGGCACTCCACCAAGCAGCGATCAGAAGCATAAGGATCTGCATCGTGAGTTCGGATTGGTCGATCGGGAGCTCTCCGACGAGGACATCAAGAGCGGAGTGCCGATTACCGTCGATGTCGTTGGCAGTCCGGATAGTGGACACACCATAGGCTTCAAGGCCAAGAGCCACACGGGATTGATCGACGTTGACCGCGTTGGCTACTACGAAGTCGACGAGTTCTGGGATCCGGTGAAGGCGCCCGGAAAACACGGCCTGGTGTTGGATCCAGCTGACTTCTACATCCTGGCGTCCAAAGAAGCCGTCAAGGTCCCGCCAGCGTTCGCAGCCGAAATGATTGCCTACGACACGCTCGTCGGTGAATTTCGGGTGCATTATGCGGGGTTCTTCGACCCGGGCTTCGGAGATGCGAGTGCCGGTGGCGAGGGCGCCAAGGCCGTACTCGAGGTCCGTTCGTACGAAGTTCCGTTCGTGATCGAAGACGGCCAGGTCGTGGGTCGCCTCGCCTATGAGCGTCTGACTGTCCGACCCGAGCGCCTCTACGGTCTGGGCGTACACTCCCACTACCAACGGCAAGGACTACGTCTCAGCAAACACTTCAGGCAGTAACAAAGTGACAGCGACCATCAACGGACGGACAACCCGACGTACGCGACATCGACAACTCGCAGTGCTGCCTCAGGCCCCAGCCTCGAGCAACTCGTGTTTGACCTCCGCGTGCCAGCGCCAGGTCACATACAACGCCGGAATCACCACAAGGGTCAGCAGCAGCGCCGAGCTCACACCGCCGACCATTGGCGCCGCCACGCGCTTCATGACATCGGCACCCGTCCCCGTAGATCACATCACCGGGAACATCGCCAGGATGTTCGTGAGTCCGATCAGAGCCATCGGTCGGACGCGTTCGACAGCGGTGGCGTGCACCGTCCGAATCAGGTCATCGAGCGTCCGCAGCCTGCCGGCGCTCTCGATACGCCGAGTCGAGATACGCGAGCATCACGGCGCTCGTTTCGGCGGCGGCGCCGGCGAGGGCGATGAAACCCACCCAGACGGCGATGCTCATGTTGTAGTCGAGCCACACGAGCAGCCAGATGCCCCCGACAACCGAGAGCGGCACACCGAGCATCACCATCAGGGTCTCGGTAACCGATCGGAACGTGAAGTAGAACAGGATGAAGATGATGAACAACGCCAGCGGCACGAACACGCGCAGTCGCTGGCGCACGCGCTCCATGAACTCGTATTGGCCGGACCAGGCGAGCGTGTAGCCGGCCTGGAGCGTGACCTGCTCGGCGACGGCGCGCTTCAAGTCCTCCACGTAGCTGCCGATGTCGCGGTCCGCCATGTCGATGAAGACGTAGCCTGCGAGCATGCCGTTCTCGTTCCGGATCATAGGAGGGCCGGAAACGACCCGCAGCGTGCCCAGCTGCGCTAGGGGGATCTGCGCGCCCGACATCCCCCTGACGAGGACGCGCTCCATCTGCTCGGGGCTGTCGCGGAGTTCGCGCAGGTACCGCACGCTGATCGGATAGCGCTCGCGCCCTTCGATCGTGGTGTCGACGCTCTCGCCGCCGATGGCCGACTCGATCACCATGCCGACGTCCATCACGGAGAGGCCGTAGCGTGCGATCTGGGCGCGATCGATGTCGAAGTCGAGGAAGTAGCCGCCGGCCACCCGTTCGGCGAACGCGCTCCGCGTGCCGGCCACTCCGAGCGCCACCTCTTCGATCTCGCCGCCAATCCGCTCGATCTCGGCCAGGTCCCGGCCGAAGATCTTGACGCCCACGGGTGTTCGCACGCCGGTCGTGAGCATGTCCAGCCGTGCCTTGATCGGCATCGTCCACGCGTTCGTCACACCGGGGAACTGCAGCGCGTCGTCCATCTCTTGAACGAGGCGCTCGTACGTCATGCCGGCCCGCCACGCGGCCGCGGGTTTGAGGGTTACCGTGACCTCCATCATGCTGAACGGCGCCGGATCGGTGGAGGTTTCGGCGCGCCCGGCCTTGCCGAAGACGCGATCACGGGGATGAATGCGATCAGAATCGCGACCGGCAGCGTGACGACGGCGATGGCCGCCGAGCTCACGTGGAGCAGGAACCCGACCAGCAGTACGCCGACGACGATCAGCTCCTCGGTGAGGCTGCGGGTCGCCGCGGCGATGGATTCCTGGATCAATCCGCTGCGATCGTAGGTTGTGACGATACGCACCCCCACCGGCAGCGATGATTGCACCTCCTCGAGCTTCGCCTTCACGGCATCGATGACGGTCGAGGCGTCCTCACCGAACCGCATGACGACGATGCCCCCGACGACTTCGCCCTCCCCGTCGAGGTCCACGAAACCGCGCCGCATGTCCGGCCCGAGGCGCACGCCGCCGACGTCGCGCAGCAGGACCGGCGTGCCCTGCGGGGTGGACGCCAGCGCAATCTGCTCGATGTCCGCGACGGATCGGAGATAGCCGCGGCCGCGCACCATGTACTCGGCGCCAGACATCTCCACCACTCGCCCGCCCACATCGAGGTTGTTCATGCGGATTCGCTCGATGATGTCGGGCAACGCGAGACCGTAGGCCCGCAACCGGTCCGGGTCGAGGTGGACCTGGTACTGCCGCACGAACCCGCCGACACTGGCGACCTCCGCAACGCCCGGCACGCTGAGCAGCCAGTAGCGGAGATACCAGTCCTGGAAGGACCGCAGCTCCGCGAGGTCGTGCCGGCCGCTGTCGTCGACCAGCGCGTACTGGAAGACCCACCCCACGCTCGTCGCGTCGGGGCCGAGCTGCGGCGCCACGCCAGTGGGCAGCCGACCCGACGATTGAGTCATGTACTCCAGCACCCGTGATCGCGCCCAGTAGATGTCCGTGCCGTCCTCGAAGATGATGTACACGTACGAGAAGCCGAAGTCCGAGAATCCACGAACCGCTGTCACACGCCGCGCCGAGAGCAACGCCGTCACGATGGGATACGTGATCTGGTCCTCCACGAGGTCCGGTGACCGTCCCATCCACGTCGTGTAGACGATGACCTGAGTGTCCGACAGGTCCGGCGTCGCATCCACCGGCGTCTGTTGCATCGTCCAGAGGCCCATCGTGGCCGTGGCGAAAACCACCAGGAAAATGACGAATCGGTTCTGTCCGCTGAACTCGATGATGCGGTCGACCATGTCAGTGTCCTGCGTGCAAGCCGGCGACGGCGGCGCTGAGCCGGCTCTCGGAATCGATCAGGAACGCGGGCGACGTGATCACGTGCTCGCCCCCCTGCAGGCCGGTCAGCACTTCGATCCAATCGCCCACCCGTGCCCCGACGGTCACTTCGCGCCGGCCGATGCGTCCCGCGCCAAGGTGAATGAAGACGAGCTGGCGGACGCCGGAATCTAGGATGGCGTCGCGCGGGACCACGAGACGCGCCCCCATCGGAATCGCCAGGTCGACGCTGACGAGCATCCCTGGCTTCAGGCGGTCGTCGGCGTTCGACACGTCGAACCGGACGCGCGCGGTGCGCGTCCCTGGATTGACCGTCGGGTAGATGAAGGTGACGCGGCCGCGGCGGGTGACACCCGGCTCGTAGGCGAGCGTGATGGTGGCTTCCTGGCCCACGCGAATGAACGGCAGTTCGTACTCGTAGACATCTGCCATGACCCACACCCGGGAGAGATCTGCGATCGTGTAAAGCTCTTCACCGGGCATTGCCTGCGCCCCTTGGACGACAGACTTCTCAATCACGGTGCCGCCGATGGGAGCGGAAATCGTCAGGACGCGCTGCGCTTCGCCCGTCCGCTCCAGTTCCCGCACCTGATCGTCCGAGATATCCCACAGACGCAGCCGCCGGCGCGTCGCTTCGACGAGAGACGTGGCCCGTATCGGGCCACCTCGGGCACGGCACTGTCGCCAATGGCGCGCGCACTCTCGAGCGCCAGCAAGTGCTCTTCCTGCGTGACGAGCAGATCGGGGCTGTACAGTGTCAGCAGCGGCTGACCCTGTCGGACCCGCTCGCCCGTCGCGTTGACGAGGAGCTCCTCGATCCACCCCTGCACCTTCAAGGTGACGCGCGCGAGGCGCCGCTCGTCGATCTCCACCTGTCCCGTGGTCCTCACCTGGCGATCCAGAACCCGTTTGCTGACGGGCTCGAAGCGCACGCCGATCGCCTGCAGGCGCTGGGGACTCACCACGATCTCCTGGTCACCGGCGGGCGCTCCGGCCGCGGGCCCGTCGAGATCGTCGGCCCTTGTGGTCGCCGGGAGAGATGCAGGCATCGCGTGACCGGCATGCGCATCCTGCGCCACTCGGCTCGCCTGCTCGCCGCCGGCAGGTGTATCAGGTCGCGCGGCGGGACGGATCCACAGGAGACCCAGCACCAATACGGTGGACACCGCCACGCCGATGGCCACACCCGAGAGCAGATATCTGAGTTGCATCGTCATGTCTGCCTCACTCACCGGTCCTGCGGGAGCCGCCGCGAGGTATGCCGCAAGGTCGCTGCCGACGGCCCGGGCCAACTCGGCCACTCCGCTCGAAAAGGCGGCAGCCGCGTGCACCTGCTCCAGGCTCGTGTCGAGAAGCAGGCGCTGAGTATCGATTACGCTGAACAGCTCTGCGCGCCGACATCGAACGCGCCAGCGCGATGCTCGACGTCGCAAACGGCGACTACCGTCCGGACTTCTCTCTGCAAGGTGGCTACATGGTCATGCCGCGCGAGGGCGACACCTGGACGGCGCAGGTCGCGATCACGTGGCCGCGCGCGCCCTGGGCGCGCCGGGGGATCGATGCCCGTGTCGCCGAAGC
>CAZDLW010000281.1:0-6824 GCA_964505975.1 uncultured Bifidobacteriaceae bacterium
GCAGTCCCGACGAGGACCCCGCCGGCGAGGCGCGCCGCCAGTCGCGCCTGGCCAGCCGGCGCGCCTCCGAGAAGGAGGCGCTGGCGTTCGTCGCCGACGCGGCCGATCTCCGGGGGTGGGAATGACGCGCGGCGATCTCGTGGTCGTGGCCACCCGCGGCACGTACACGAGCAAGCCGCGCCCCGCGCTGGTCGTGCAGGCCGACCTGTTCAACGACACGCATGCCAGCATCACCGTCTGCCCGGTCACGTCCGATGTCATGGACGCTCCGCTGTTCCGGGTGACCGTTCCCCCAGGCGCGCGCACGGGTCTGCAGTCGGCGTCGCAGGTCATGGTCGACACGCTCGTGAGTGTGCCGCGGTCTGCGATCGGGAAGCGTATAGGCGCCTGCGACCACACCGAGCTGGAGCTGGTCGACGACGCGCTTCGCCGCTGGCTGGCGCTGTGAGCCACGGCCGCCGGCATGTCTCTCGTGCTGCTCGTCGCCGGCGTGCCGGCCTCAACGAGGTGGACGAGGCGTTCGACTGTCTCGACCGCGCTGTCCGTGAGCACGATTCCCGGTCTCGTTCGGTCCCACGTGCCAGGTCTGAGCCTACCGCCCCGGTGATGGCGACCAGCCAGGGCAGAGAGCGCCGCCACGATTCGGTGCGTGGCGCGATTGGGCGGCTGACATCCGTCGCGATCGCATCCTCGAGCGCAATCCGGACGTCGCCGATGTCGCGAAACCGCTGCTTGGGGTCTTTGGCGAGACAGCGCCCCAGGACCGACCGGACGCCAGGCGCTGCCGACGCCCGGAGCCGGCTCCAGTCCGGCTCGTGCTCCAGCACGCGCGCCAGCGTGTCGGACACGGTCGCGCCAGCAAACGCCGCTCGACCGGTGAGCATCTCGTACAGCACGCAGCCAAAGGCCCAAATGTAGGTCCGCCGGTCCACCGATTGGCCGCGCGCCTGCTCGGGGCTCATAGACGCGGCAGTTCCGAGAATGACGCCATCGCGCGTGCCGTCTGCAGTGACGGTCGGCAGCTCGGTGACGTCGCCATCGCCACTCGCCTCACGCACCTTGGCGACGCCGAAATCGGGCATCAGCGATCTGCCGCGCGAGTGCGAACGCCTCGGCGGCCGGGAGCGCTCCACGCGCGATGCGGCCGGCCCAGTGTGTCGCCCTCAACGAGCTCCATGACGAGCGCGGGGGTCCCGTTGGCGTGCACACCGTAAATCTGCGCGATGTGCGGGTGATTGAGCGCGGCCAGCGTGCGTGCCTCGCGCCTGAAACGCATCAGCCGCTCGCTATCGAGGGCGAAGCGCTCGGGCAGGACCTTGAGGGCAACGTCCCGGTGCAGCGTCGCGTCACGGGCGCGGTACACTTCGCCCATCCAACGGCGACGATCTCATACGCGCCGATACGGGTGCCGGGAGAGAGCGGCATGAGCGGCTACAGTCCCTCCGCTGCCGGGCAGAGCGATGTCCGGGCGTTCCCGTCACAGAACTCCGGCACAGCCGTACCACGCCTCGCACGCGTGGCGGCCACATCACGAAGATGAAGGGTCAAGGACATGCACCGCACCCCTCTTCCTGACCCAAGCCGACGTGGGTGCCCGCGCCCCAGCCCGCTGCTTCAAGGGGGCTTCAGTCCGGGGAAACGGGACACGGCAAGCTTAACTCGCAGCGACCAGCAAGTTGTACACCATCCAGGGTGAGCTCTTCTATCCTGAGCCGCAGTGCCGCCGGATCATCGCACGTCAGAGATAAGTAGAAATCGCCCTCTACGCGCTTCCTGTTTTCACTCCAGGCCCTCAGGGTTCCCACGGCGCAGACGATGCTTTGCGACGCCACCAGTTACAGCCCAGCCGGCGACGTGCCGCGCAGATGATCGACGAATTTCCCGCACTCAGGATGAGACCGTGGTCACGCCCCGCACCGCGAGCCCGCGCGACAGCGCGGCGGTTGCCTGGCGTTCGTCGTGCGTCCAGAACTCCAGCGCCTCGCCTGGCGCCTCGGCGGCCAGGACTTCGGCGGTGGCGACGTGCACGGCGTCGAGGGCGCGGACGTTCACGGCGAACGACCCCTTCGCCCTCTCGACAATCGCGCTGTCGACCGGTGCGAGGTCCAGCATCGCCAGCAGGTCGGTCAGTTCCTTACGCTTCAGCGCCGTCTGCGCATCGTCCAGATGGCCGAGCAGCCGCTCACGATCGACGGCCCGGAACGTCTCGACCTCGACGAGCGCGGAGGACACCACGCGATCGCGGGCCGTCAGCGGCACCGCTGGGCCGAACTCGGCAAACAGCACGCGGAGCACGGCGCTAGCGTCGACGTACTTCACTGGGGTCCTCGCGCACCGCGCGGAGCGACGTCTGGACGTCGATCCGCCGATCGAGCCTGGAAATCCGCAATCGCGTCCAGTTCTGCGTCCCCGCCCGAAGGCGGCCCTGGCGCGCCAGACGATCGTGCCATGCCGTCGCGTCGGGCTGCGGCGGCCCCAGCTCGGCGATCGGCTCGTCCCGGTCCTTGACCACGATCCGCGCGCCGCGGGAGGCCATCCGGAGGTACCGGCTCAGGTGGCTCTTGAGCTCGGTCACATTGATGTCCTTCATGGTCCCATTATAGGGCCATGAAGGACTGCCACGCGGCCTTGGTCCACGGGCAGGGCCATGAAGCTTTCGAGGCTGGCTGCTACGTCTCCAGCCCCAGCGCAAACCGCAGCGCGTCGTCGAGCCGCTCGAGCTTCTGTTCGGAGAGCACGCCGATCCGCCGTTCGAGCATACGCAACGGAAGCGTCACGAGCCAGTCGCAGTTGATCACAGATGTTGTCGACAGCCCTTCGCGGCGGCCGACTTTCACTTCCACGGCGTATCCGCGGATCGTCGTGGAAACCGGCGCCGTGATGACCATCGCGCGGACCTGATATGCTTCGTCGCGCGACACGAGCACGACCGGGCGCCTCTTATCGA
The DNA here is from genome assembly GCA_964505975.1 of uncultured Bifidobacteriaceae bacterium. Taxonomy (GTDB): domain Bacteria; phylum Acidobacteriota; class Vicinamibacteria; order Vicinamibacterales; family UBA2999; genus Gp6-AA40. The sequence continues at coordinate 2,948 of CAZDLW010000281.1, forward strand.
CCAGCGCCCACCAGATCTCGCCGCGCTTCACGCGTCCCACTCCACGCACGCGAGGCTCGACCGCGCGACGTCTTCCGCCAGCACGACATCCGACTCGCTCTCCGGCCGCTCGCGATAGGCGTCCAGGTACCGCTCGACCCTGCGGCGGTGCTCCTCGGCTCCGAGCAGCAGCCGAGCGGCTCGACTGAAGACGGCGCTCCTGGATTCTCTCGTCCGGCGCCGGAGAGACTCCACCTTCACCAGCAGGTCGGGCTCGACGGTGATCGCAATCTTTTCAGCCACGGTATGACTGAATCATACCGGCCCGGAGCAGGCTGGAGCAAGCCGCCAGGCTGCCGTGCTCGGTGTCAATCGGAAACGCCCAACGGGTCACGACATGCGCCGCAAGCGGCCCCCGGTGATCTCGAAGCGAATCGGGAACTGTGCCGCTAGGCGCTCGCTGTGCGTCACCACGATCAGGATGTTCTGCTGCTTGCCGTGCAGGTCGAGCAGCAGGGAGGCAACGGTTGACGCCGAGGCTTGATCGAGATTGCCGGTTGGTTCGTCACAGAGCACGAGCCGTGGCTGGCGTATGAGCGCGCGCGCAATCGCGACCCGCTGCTTTTCTCCGCCCGACAGCTCACCCGGTCGATGATCCGCACGCGCCGCGAGCCCAACCTGCCCCAGCAGCGCACGCGCGTGTGCCACGTCGTCGGTCGGACCCGGCCAGCCGTTGCGCGCCGCGACGAGCGTGGGCACGAGTACGTTCTCGAGCACGGTGCACTGCGGCAGCAGGCAGTGATCCTGGAAGACGAATCCAATCTCCGCGTTCCGAAACGCCGCCAGTTCTCGTGGCGCCAACGCGAACGGATTGCGCCCGCCAAGCGACACCTCGCCTTCCGATGGCGGTTCGAGGGCTCCGAGGACGTAGAGCAGCGAGCTCTTTCCGCTGCCGGACGGCCCCGTAATGGCCGCGGCCTCCCCCGGGGCCAACGAAAACGTGACACCGCTCAAGACAGTCAGCGGACCGTGGGGTGTCGGATATTGCTTGCCGACATTCGAAACGTTCAGCACGGCCGATCCTGCCGCCTCATGTCTTCTGCCCGTTGACGATTGCGACCTCTGGCCTGCCACTCAGGGCCTCCCGATGGTCGACTTCGAGCCTTTCGCATCATCCCGTGTTCATCGACTGTTCTATCACTACTTTGTCACGTGGGCCGTCACAGACGGGACGCTTCTCGAACCGCCCGACCGCCGCCTGAAAGGCGATCCCAGGGCCGGCTGAAGCCGGCCCCCACGACTACTGCACTCATCGTCAGAGCAGCTCCCGAAGCCGTGCGTACCCCGTGCGACTAATGGGCAGCTCCGTGCCGTCGAGCAGGACCGCCACGCGGCTGTCGGTCATGGACTGCTCGATCTTCGCCAGGCGGGCAAGATTCAACAGGTATCGCCGATGGATCCGCACGAAGCGCCCGGGATCGAGCAGCGACTCGAGCTCGGCCAGCGTCTGCTCCTTCAGGAAGCTCCGGCCGCCGACCTTGACGGCCACGTAGTCGTCCTGTGACTCGATGTAGTCGATCTTCGCGGCGGGAACGACGTGCACGTCCGCGCGGTCGCGAATCAGGATTCGCTCGAGCGGAGCCCGATCGGATCGCACAGCCGAGACGAGCTCCTGCGTAAAGGATGGGCTCGCGCGACCCTATTCTCGCGCGTGCACGATCCATCGCACTGGCCAGCCGCTCCGCGCCGAACGGCTTCAGCAGGTAGTCCACGGCGTTCACGTCGAACGCGCGTATCGCATAAGTGTCGAAGGCCGTGACGAAGATCACGGGGACGTCCCGGCCGACGAGCTGGGCTTCTACACCGGAGCTCACTCGAGTTGCGACGGGCGGGCTCCCGACGACATCGCGCGGTAAAACGCATCCTCCACCCGCAACCGGCGACCCGCGCTGGGTCCCCAACCCAGCGCGGTCGTCACGCTCCGGATGCGTTTTGCCCGACTGTGCCGCGCGAGTCGTAGGTCGCCGTCCCGTCGCAACTCGAGTGAGCTCCGGGATTAGCCGGCCCGGCGGGGGCGCAGTGTACGGGTCAGGCGGTTGCCCGACCGACGACTTCTCCGTAGACGTCGAGCAACCGCCGGGCCGACTGGCCGATGGTGTAATGTGCGCGAACGCCATCGAACGCAGACGTGGCCAGGCTGTTCCTCAGCACGCGATCGCTCCACAGCGTGTACAAGCCGGCTGCGAGAGCATCCGGATCGTCTGGAGCAACCAGGAGGCCTCCGCCAGTCCGTTCGACAATCTCGGTGAAGGCCCCCCGGCGCGGTTGAACCACCGGTACGCCACTGGCCATGGCCTCGAGCAGGAACATCCCTTTGGGTTCGTCGTACGTCGCAGGGACCGAGAGCAGATCGAGCGCGGCGAGGAACGCAAGCTTGGCAGGCCGGTCCACGGTCCCCTGGTAGGTGAATTCGCTCGCGAGTCCCGCCTTCTCGAGCCGCACCCGCACGTCGTCCAGGTACGAACGATCGGCTGGCCCCATGTACCCGGCCGCCTCCAGGCGCACCGGGGACTCCCCAACGCGCCGCCGGAACCGGACGTACGCCTCCGCCAGCACGTGCAACCCCTTCTCCGGGGCGATCCGCGCGAAGTATCCCACGCGAAACACCCCGTCGGACGACGGATGCCGGCCGTAACCGGTCGTATCGACACCAAGAGGCACCACCGCCAACCGCTCGGACGGGATCTGGAGCAGGTCCCCCATGAACTGCGCACAGTAGCCGCTCACGGCAACGAAGCGGTCAACCTGGCCCACCTGCTCGCGGATGAGGGTGAGCGTGCGCTCCCGATACGGCGGCGCGAGCCCGTTCAGGAAGAGCTCCTCGCCCTGCAGCGTGCAGCAGACAGGGCGGTTCAACGCCTGCCTCAGTGGCCTCGCCATCCCGATGAGCAGGGAGTTCGGCAGGTTGATGACGTCGGGCAGCGGCTCGTCACGCGCCCACTCGACCAGTTTGTCGAACTCCTTTCGCAGCACACCGCGTTCGCCCTGGAGCATCGAGACCGTCAGATCGCCGAGCAGTCGGGCATCGGTCGAAACTGCCCGCGTCGCAAATGCGCGGATCACCGCGGGCGCATCCCACAGCCGATCGACGATGCGCGGCAGCGCGCGGAAGAAGGCCCAGCGCTGCTGCAGGTAGACGCTGATTCCGCCAAAGAGGACGTTGCCGCGGCTGACATTGGGCTCGTCGGTGCGCGTCGGCGTATAGACGGGCACGAGCGACACGTCGTGCCCACGCGCGAAGAGCTCCCGGGCGAGCGCGTTGTCGCGAAAGCAGCTCCCGCAGTACATGCCGGCGGCGCCGGCGGTAATCGACAGGATGCGCATCGGTGCGTCGGCCGCCCGCGGTGCTGGTCAGCGTGCCAACGGGGCCGTCTGAAAGGCGCGCGCCCGAAAGAGGAACTCCACGATATTGCCTTCGTGCGGCTGCCGCCAGTTGAGCTGGGTCGTGGGCACTGGTCCGAGGTTCAAGCGATCCACGTGGACAGCATCGAGCAGACGCGCGCGAAATGTTTCGTTGCACGTGACGGCGCTGCAAACGAGTGTGGGGCCGATCATGTCCAGCATGCGCGACTCCGGACATTCCACCACCGTGACGAACGGGAACATGTATTCCTTCTTCGCCACCGCGGCTTCGGGGGAATCGACATGCACGACGGTCGGAAGCACGTAGCTGGCCTTGCCTTCGTGACTCACCCGCGGCACGTCGCGGTACTGTGCCGTCACGTCGGTCACGCCCGGCGCCTGCAGGTCCGCATCAATGGCATCGGAGATGGCTTGGCCCACGCCCGGTACGGTGAAGGCCGCCAGCGTCGCGTCCGCGTGGTCCGGCGGCAGCGGG
>CAZDLW010000282.1:0-6758 GCA_964505975.1 uncultured Bifidobacteriaceae bacterium
CCTCCTCGCGCATCCGCACGAGCAATGCTTCGAGCCGCGCTTCGGTCTCGCCGCGCACACGCTCCGTTTCCGCCGCCATCGCACGCGCCGCCGTTGCCTCCGCCGCCACACGCGTCTCCTCGACGGCGGCAGCGCGGACCAGATCGGCCTGCGCCTGCGCGCGGCTCAGCTCGTCCTCCAGCACTCGATCGGCTTCGGCTTTCGTCCGGCCGATCTGCTCCGTCAGGCTGCGCTCGGCATCCTGACGCACACGAGCCAGTTCGGACGCCAGCTTGTTCTCCGCCTCACTGCGGACCTGCGCGAGCTCTGTTGCCAGCGCGGCTTGCGCCTCAGCCTCCGCAAGGGCCCGCGCTTCCTGCACCGCCGCCTCGCGCGAAACCAAAGCCGCCGCTTCCAGGCGCTCCAGATCCTGCGCGTGCTGCTCGGCCCACTCCACGCGGACACGTTCGAGCTCCGAGGCCAGTCGGGCCTCGGCGCGGACCTCCACGAGGGCGATCTCCGCAGCGTGCACCTCGGCGTCAATGAGCCCAGGCTCTCCCGTCGCGTCGTCCAGGCTTATGGCGATCTCGTCCTCGTCCTCCTCCTCTCCCAGGCCTGACGAATCGCCTCGTTCCGGCTCCGAGGTCTCCACCTCGATCGTCATCGGGTTGATCCCCAGCTGATCGATGAGCGCATCCACCTCGAAGGAGGCCACGTCTGCGGGCTCGGGCACGGTCCACGGAGATTCCCTCTCCCCGCTCGCCCACTCCGGCTTGTCGATGATGGCGGGTTCACTCGTCGCCACGGCCCGGTCTGCATCGAGCGTGCTCTCGTCGAAGAGAACGGTGCCCGACTCCATGGGCGTCGGAGAAGCGGCGTCCAGAGACGGATCCGCCGACGGGTCCAAACCAAGCAAGCGGGCCAGGTCCAGCTCCTCCGTCGCCGGGATTGCACGAGCGGCATTTTCCCGTTCCAAGTCCAGCGTTTCCGCCCCGGGTGGTGGCCACATCCAGGGGTCGTCCGGTTGGGACGCGGGCGCTGGTGAGGCGTCCGGAACGATCGCCGCTTCGCCCTCGCCCTGTTCGGGAAGGGACCACTCGGCGATGTGAAGGAGAGCGACTGCGTCTTCGGGCGGATCTTCGACCGCCGGCCGCTCACTGTTCTCGGCTGCGTGGGACAGATCCACATCGGCTGGCGCGGCGTCCGAAAGCTCCGGGTACGCCATGCCGGCATCGGGCGGGGCTTCTGGCCCCGCTGGCGACGCTGGAGCAGCGTCCGGCACAGCGTGTCGCTGTTTGAGCGCTCGTTCCAGATGTGCAGCTACCTGCTCGGCAAAGAGCGTTGGATCCCACCCGGGGCTCTCTGTAACTGCCGCTGCGTTCTTCCTGAATCCAAAGAACCCGGACGGCCGTGGTCGGACGTCCATCGTGCGCAACTCCGGGATCTCATGCGTCAGGAGGGTGGCCGGATCCGCGACCTGCGACAGGTCGGCATAGACGCTGGCTTGTTCCTCTGGCGTAACCGTTCGGCCGAACAACAGGAGATCCGGCACTCGACCGTTGAGTACCGCGAGAGCCTCCTCGGACGACGAGGCAAGAGCGAGCTCGGCCCCAACGCGATCGGGCAGCATCTCCGACAGTACTGCCGCCTGGGCAGCGTCGGGCTCGATGACAAGAATGACACGCATGAGAGCTGGAGGTAGGCCGATGAAAGGCAAGCAGGGTGCCACGGCAGCGACGCTCCCGGCGCCTCGGGAAAGCCGCATCCTCCGGCCCTGCGCGGTGCAAGAACGTGCGCGCGCGCCCACCGTGGCGCAGGGCGGGTTACAGTTTCGGCGGGTGTCGATAACAGAATTGACGCCAGCGTGAAGACACGGATCCTCGGCTGCCTACGTGTGCTACTCGGCGGTTTCCCCCGGCTCCAACAGGAGCACCTGCACGCCTTTCGGCTCAACGAGCCGTTCGAGCGCCGCGGGCGTGCCCGTGAGCAGCGGAAACGTTCCCCAGTGCATCGGCACGACCTGCCGAACACCGAGGAGCTCGCACGCGAGGGCCGCGGCGTCCGGACCCATCGTGAATCGATCGCCAATCGGCAGGAAGGCAATCTCCGGTCGATACATCTCGCCAATCAACCGCATGTCACCGAACAGGCAGGTGTCGCCCGCGTAGTAGATCGACCGGCCGTCTTCGAGGCCAATCACGTAGCCGGCCGGCTCGCCCATGTAGATCATCTGCCCGTTGTCCACGAACCCGCTGCTGTGGCGGGCGTCGGTCATCGTCACACGCACGCCGCCTACGTCGAGCGATCCTCCTTTGTTCATCGGCAGGACGTTCTGGATGCCTTTGCGGTCCAGCCAGTCGCACAACTCGAAGATGCCGACCACGGGCGCGTCGGTTTCACGCGCCACTGACAACAGGTCCCCCATGTGATCGAAATGGCCGTGCGACACGAGTATCAGATCGACGCGCGGCGTCCGCTTCTGTGCGTCCGGGCACGATGGATTGTCACTGAGCCACGGGTCGAAGAGCACACGCCTGCCGCCTGGCGTCCGAACGATGAACGTGGAGTGTCCCAGCCAGGTGATGGCCAGCTTGTGCATGGCGGCGATTGTACCGCTGTGACTCGAGACCCTGACACGTTGCCGCGCGCGTTCGCTGAACGGTGAGCTACACTAAGGTCAGATGGCTGTCGAAGTCCCCGTGGAGTTCGTCAGGACGCCGGAACGCAAACCGGCATGGCTGAAGGTCCGCGCCCCCGGGTCGACGAACTATCTGCGGCTCAAAGGGATCATGAAGGACCTGAGGCTGAACACGGTGTGCGAGGACGCTCACTGCCCCAATATCGGGGAGTGCTGGCACCACGGCACGGCGACGTTCATGATTCTCGGGGATGTCTGCACGCGCGCCTGTGCCTATTGTGCCGTGGCACACGGCAGACCCGCTGCGCTCGATCTGGCCGAGCCCGCCCGCGTGGCCGAAGCCGTCGCACGCATGGGGCTCCAGTACGCCGTTGTCACCTCGGTCGATCGCGACGACCTCCCCGATGGCGGGGCCGACGTCTTCGCCAGCACGATTCGACTGATTCGGGCGCGCGTGCCGTCCTGCCGGATCGAGGTGCTCATCCCGGACTTTCAGGGCAGCGAGTCATCCTTGCACACCGTGCTCGAGGCCGGCCCGGACGTGCTCAATCACAACATTGAAACGGTATCGCGCCTCTATCGTCTGGCCAGGTCCGGCGGCCGCTATCCGCGATCGCTGGAGCTACTGGATAGGGCTCGACACCACCGACCGGACATCGCCACCAAGACCGGCATCATGGTGGGACTCGGCGAGGAACACGACGAGATCGTCCGTGTCTTCGACGATCTTCGCGGAGCCGGCGTCTCCATTCTGACGATTGGGCAATATCTCCGTCCATCGTCCCGCCACGCGACAATGACGCGGTATTACCATCCCGAGGAGTTCGCCGGTCTGAAGCGGGTGGCCCTGAGCAAGGGGTTCGTGCACGTGGAGTCCGGCCCGCTCGTGCGTTCGTCGTACCATGCGCACGAACAGGCGGACGCCTTCGACAAGGCCAGATAGATCAGGACTCCCCGGCGACCGAGACTGACTGCGCGGCCGACGCCGTCATGGCTTTGCGCCGGCGTCTCAGGCGAAGCCACACGAATCCCATCACACCAATGGCCAAGACGACCATCCAGTTCATCGTTCGCTCTCCTTCGCTGTCGGTCCCTGCTGATTCCCGACGGCCATCGATCGCGTCGGCTTGGTCGAATCGTCTACGAGGACGGACGCGGGCAACGTGCGTGCCGCCATCGCCCCTCGTTCCTCCCCTCCGGCCAACGCGTTGTTGTTACAGGATGTTCCGTTCCCGGGTGACGAACGGCCATGCCCCCGTCTCGGAAGGCACGCCTGAATCGAGCCGCCGAATCCGAGGATCGTCATGCAGCATCGTTATACTGCCCGCGTCGGAACGAAGCTCGGCCTCAACACGACCGATATCCTGGAGTCTCGGTCGAGACACTGTGTCGTCTTGGCCGAATTGTGCAGAGGAATGCACATGTGGCTGGCATCATCACGGGTAGCGGGGCTCCGTGCCCGTCAACAACATTGTGCGGCCGGCCGCGGAAACTGTAACCGCCACTGCCGGACTCCACACGCCGCTGCGCGAAACTGCTAGTAAACCGGGCAGTTGGGGATCGGTATGGCTGTTGCCCCAGGGAGAACACCAATACGGGAGCGGCCCATGGTGCACAGGATCCTGATCGTGGATGACGACCCCGCAACGCGTATCGGGCTCGCCGCACTGCTCGCGGACGCCGGATACGATGTCATGACGGCTGATACGCTCGCCGACGCCATGCAAGTGCTGGCCGATCACCCGCCGCACCTGCTCATTACGGACATCCGGTTGAGGGGTTATAACGGACTGCAACTGGTCGCGCTCAGCCCGGTTCCCCTGCCCTCGATTGTCATTACGGCGTTTCCCGACCAAACCATCGAAGCGGAGGCCCGACAACTCGGCGCCGAATATCTGCAGAAGCCGATCGATCCGCCGGCGCTGCTCGCCCTGATTCGCCAGCTCCTGGGCCGGTCGTTCGAAGCGGCGCCCTTCCACAAGGCTCGACGCTATGAGCGCAAGCCGGTTATGTCGCGCCTGCCTGTGCGCGTCGACGACGTGCCCGCCCAGGTCATCGACATCAGCTACGGCGGTCTCCGACTGGAGATCGAGCGCGTCCCCGGTGCGTGGCTGCCGCCCTCCTTCAGCCTGGTGATGCCGAACTCGGGTGTGGCGGTCGAAATGGACCTCGTCTGGCAGAAGCGCACCGGGGCGGCTCGATGGCTCTGCGGGGCCGCGGTCTCGCAGCAGGCGCAGTCGGTCTGGCGCGAGGTGGTCGACGCACTCTAGCTAGTCCCGGAGCGCGCTCGAGTTGCGACGGGCGGCGACCTACGACTCGCGCGACACCAGTCGGGCAAAACGCATCCGGAGACCGAGCTGGGTTGCGGGACCCAGCTCGGGTCGCGGGTCGCACGTGGAGGATGCGTTTTACCGCGCGAAGTCGTCGGGAGCCCGCCCCGGCGCAACTCGAGTGCGCTTCGGGACTGACAGGTCTCGCTCGGAGCCCTGCTCAGCGGAAGACCCGCAGCAGGCGCGACAGCGGATCGTAGAAACGATCCACGACGCGCTCCTTCAGCGGGATGATCGCATTGTCGGTGATGCGAATGTGCTCGGGGCAGACCCGCGTGCAGCACTTCGTGATGTTGCAGTAGCCGATCCCCTTTTCGTTCCTGAGTGAGTCGATGCGATCCACGGTATCGAGCGGATGCATCTCCAGGGCTGCCGCGTAGGTGAGGAATCGCGGACCGATGAACTGCTCGTGCATGTTGTGATCCCGGAGGACGTGACACACGTCCTGGCACAGGAAGCACTCGATGCACTTGCGAAACTCCTGCACGCGATCGATGTCCCGCTGCGCCATCCGCCAGGTGCCATCGGGCGCGTCGGCCGGCCGCGGGGCAAACGGCGCAATCCGTGGCTTGACCCTGAAGTTCCAGGACACGTCCGTGACCAGGTCCTTCACGGGCGGAAACGTGCGCATCGGCTCCACGGTGACCGGTTCCATCAGGTTGACCTGGCTGAGCCGGGTCATGCACAGCAAGCGCGGGCGGCCGTTGATCTCCGCCGAGCACGATCCACACTTGCCCGCCTTGCAGTTCCATCGAACGGCGAGATCCGGCGCCTGCTCGGCCTGAATCTTGTGCACGACATCCAGCACGACCATCCCTTCCGAGATGTCCGTCTGAAACGTCTGGTAAGTGCCGCCGCCTTCGGGGTGCGTGCGCCAGATCTTGAACGTGGCCGAAGTAATGGGCATCGGTCTCTAGGCCTTCTGCTCTTCGATGATTTCCTTCAAGGAGCCGGGCATCGCCGGGATGGCCATCCGCGACACCTCCATCTGCCCGTCCGCGCCGGACTTGACCATGATGTTGACGGTCGAGAACTCGGAAGCCTTCTCCGGGTAGTCCTCGCGGAAATGTCCGCCGCGGCTCTCCTTGCGCTCGATGCCGGCTCGCGTAATGGACTCCGAGACGATGAGCAGATTCCGCAGGTCGAGCGCCGTGTGCCAGCCCGCGTGGTATTCGCGATGGCCCGACACTCCGACACCGGCGGCGCGCTCCTTGTACTGATCGATGCGGCTCAGTGCTTCCCGCATCTCGCCCTCCGCCCGCACAATCCCGACGAGCGCCTGCATCGTCTCCTGCAGATCGGACTGCACTTTGTACGGATTCTCACCCGTGCTGCCGCGCTCGAACGGCACGAGTGACACCCGCACCATTTCGTCGATCGCGCGCTCGTCGAGACGCGGCGCTTCGTGATCCCGCGCCCATTGCGCGGCGTACTCCCCCGCACGCTTGCCGAACACGATGAGATCCGACAGGGAGTTCCCTCCGAGCCGGTTCGCGCCATTGATACCCGACGCGCACTCTCCCGCCGCGAATAGTCCGGGAACCGACGACATCTGGCTGTCGGCATCCACACGGATGCCGCCCATGATGTAGTGGGTGGTGGGGCCGACCTCCATCGGCTCCTTCGTGATGTCGAGACCGGCCAGCTCCTTGAACTGGTGGTACATGCTCGGGAGCTTGCGTTTGATGTGTGCCTCGGCGTTCGGCAGCCGCTCCGTGATCCAGGCAATGTCGAGGAACACGCCTCCGTGCGGAGAGCCCCGGCCCGCCTTGACTTCCCGGTTGATGCAGCGCGCCACGTGGTCGCGCGTC
>CAZDLW010000283.1:0-6733 GCA_964505975.1 uncultured Bifidobacteriaceae bacterium
CTCGTCTCCGCACCGACGACGCCCGAGACGCTCGCGCGTCACCTCGGGAACGGCGGCGCTTCGTCCCCTCGCGCCCGCGCCACCGTCCAGCAGATTCACGACGCGCTCCAGGTGTTCAGTGCCGTTGCATACGGTCGCAACGGCCACGTGGACCCGGCCGCGCTCGACGCCGCGCTCAAGGGCGGGACGCTCTCCGTCAGGAAGCTGCTCGTTGGCGGACTCTGGCCGCGTCGTCACGACGGAGGCCACACGACTCCGGAGCGCGCTGGCGCCGCCAGTCGCTGACGGTGAGCAGTGAAGCTCCGCCTCAAACCGCCGAGACTCACAAGGTCGGAGTGGCTGCGCTTCACTGCCGCCAGTATTGGCTTTGCCCCGCTTCGCGGGGCGAGGCAAGGGATCTGACATGCAGGATCTCCTGATCGTCCTTCGCGCCACGTGGGACGAATGGCTGCGTACGCGCTGGGGAGATCTCCAGTTCGCGCAGTCGCGTATGGCCCTGCTCGTGTTCGCGGTACTGATCGCGGTGGCGCTCGTGGTCCTGCTGGTGCGCAGCGCTGGATCGGAGCGGCTCCGGCGCACGCATGTGCCGCTGCCGGGGTTGGTCCCTGCCATCGCGCGATCTCGGGGAGCAGCCATCAGGCACCTGCCGTTGCTGGTGTTCCTGCTCGGCGTTCCCTGGTTCGCCGTGGCGCTCGCGGATCCCTACACCGGCTTCACCCGCGAAGAGGTCTCGTACCCTGGCCGCCGTATTGCGTTGCTCGTGGACGCCTCGGCGAGCATGGTGATGAACTTCAACACGTCGAGGCTGGAGACCCGGGGTGACTCGGTGTTCTTCACGGCAGTGTCCGCGGCCGAGCACTTCGTCCGGCGTCGTATGGATGGGCCGTATCGCGACCTCATCGCGCTGATGCAATTCGGGAACGAAGCGTATGTCGTGACGCCGTTCACGACGGACTACGAGAACATCCTGCTGAGCATCCGCCTGGTGAGCGACCCGAGGGAGTGGGGCCGCTTCGACGACTGGGGTACCACGATCGTGCAGGGCATCCAGCAGGCCATCGAGCTCTTCAGGACGTTCGACTTCGCGAAAGCGTCGGGCAACGTGATCATCGTCATCACGGACGGTCGTGACTCGGATCTCAATCGCCAGGGGCAGACACTCAACCAGATTGCAGATGAGGCGCGCGCGCTCGGGATCCCCATGTACATGATTCGTACCGCGCACCGGATGGAGCTGGGCGGCGTCGTCCAGGACAAGATCTGGCAGCCGATGATCGAACGCACCGGGGGTCGGTTCTACGCGGCGTCCGACGAGGACGCGATCCTGCGAGCCGCTGCCGAGATCGACCGGCTGTCGCCTGGCCGCATCGAGGTACGCCAGTACAGCGTGCGCCGTCCGCGCTTCGGGGGGTACGCGCTCATCGCCGTGGGGCTCTGGCTGTCGGCCGCGCTGTTGAAGCTGGGATTCCGGCCGTTTCGGACGTTTCCCTGAGAGGACAGAGGAGTGAAGGGCATATGAACGGTGTTGCAGGATTGCTGATGGGGGCGGTGCTGTCGGCCGTTGCCGGCGGCCTCTGTCTGGCTGTGGCGACGTTCGAGGGTCACATGGCCGATGCGCAGGAACGCCTGGTCACACGCGAGTACGCGGAGGCGGAAGCCTCGCTCGATGCGGCGCTCGACTGGGCGGAGTACGGCAGCTGGCTGCCCTGGATCGGAAGCGACCCCGTGCGGGAGGTGCGCTCGCGTCAGGGGGCCGTGCGTTACTGGCAGGGCGACTACCAGGCTCTTCTTCCGGAGCGAGGGGATGCGGTCACGTCGGTCGATCCCGACAATCCTGCGCTGCAGCTGGTCGTGGCCAATGCTGCCTTCCGTGCCGTGCAGTCCCGCATGACGAGCCGCCCGGCAGCCATGCAGGCGCTCGATGAAGCCATGAGCGGCTATCTCAACGTGCTGCGGCATGCGACATGGTTCGAAGACGCCGCACACAACTACGAGTACGTGGCGCGCTTGCGCGACGATATCGCGCGTGGCCGACGCAACCCCGATGCGGACGCCGAACGGGCGAGCGACGCCTTTGGCCAGTCCGGGATGCCAGCGGTGCCGGCCGACAGGCAGCAGTTCGAGATCTACATCCCGCTCGAAACGGAGGAGCGGCCCGACACCGGCGAAGCCGGCAAGGCCGCGCCCGTACGCCGCAGGGGCTGAGGCGTGTTCCCACGGATCGACGTCGAGACCTTCGGGCTCGGGACACCGCAATACCTGTGGATGCTGGCCGCTCCGGGCGCCCTGCTCCTGCTGTGGGCGTGGCGGCTCTGGCGCCGACGCGCCGACATCGGCCGATTGAGAGCGGCACAGACGCTTCCAGGGGGTGGGCGCTACGTCCTCGCCGGCGATCTCGCCTTCTGGCTGTGCGTGATTGCCGCTGCGAGCCTGTGCGTCCTCGCGCTGGCACAGCCGCGTGTTCGAATTGCATCGGTCCGCAGCGCGAGCACGGACGTGGTCATCCTGCAGGATGGATCGGCGTCGATGTACGTGCGCGACGTGACCCCCGACCGCTGGCAGCGGTCCATTCAGTTCCTGCGGACGCTTGGCGAAGCACTCAGCTGGAGGGGAGATCGCGTGGCGCTGGCGCTCTTCGCGCAGTTTGCAGCACCCCAGATCCGGCTGACGTCGGATCCCAATGCCTTGTTCTTCTTCCTGGATCATCTCGCCGCGCGGTCGCCGTTTCGACTGGAGGACAACCCCACCTGGGACACCAACATCGAAGAAGGGATTCGCTGGGGACTGCGCATCGTGGACGCCGACGAAGAACTGATCGGCAGCAGCGGCAATCCGAAGGCTTTCGTCGTGATCTCTGACGGGCAGGCGTGGAGCGGCCGTGTCGCTGATGCCCTGGCTGCCGCGCGCACCCGCCGAATCCCCCTGTACGTCGTCGGCATAGGGACCACGACCGGTGGCGTGATTCCGGAGCCTCCACGCCCCGACGGCAGCAGGCCCCCACCCGTGAGGTCGGTACTCGACCGCCAGTCGTTGATGCAGGTGGCCATCGCCGGGGGCGGCGAGTACTTCGAGATCGGACGCGAGGCGGACCGCGATGTCGCCTTTCGCATCATCGATCGCATGCAGCGCCAGAATCGCGCGGCGCAGCAGATCGCGAGCTACGAGGAGCTGTACTGGCGCTTCCTGCTGGCCGCGGCCATCGCGCTGGCGTTAGGGACGCTCTTCCTGTACCGGCGTACGGAGCTGTGGTGGCAGGTTGCAGGAGCGCTCGCGACGGCGCTGCTGCTCACGACGCTCCTGTGAGGTGGGGTTGCCCGTTCGTGCGTATACTGCGTCGGGCGCGGCTTCAGTCCCACGTGCCAGGTCTGAGCCCACCGCCTTTCAGGCGGTAGTCGTTCACGGAACGATGAGCGTCGTCCGGTCCACGGATTCGAACTGTCCGACCATGAGCTCGTGCGCGTAGTTGGCCTGCTGACAGACGAATTCGAACAGCTCGGTGCCTTCCTCCCACCGCAGGTTCAGTCCTCCGGTCCAGGAAGCGGTGTAGGCGCCTGGATCGTCCACGGTCAATTCATAGCGCAGCGTTGCCGCATCCACACGTGTGAACCGCTCGATCGTCCTGAGCCGTTCGGTGTGCGGCAATCCATCCCGGTCCAGCCAGAAGCTTTCGTTGAAACCGGTTGAATCCACGACCAGCGTGTCGCCCTCCCACCAGCCAATCGAATGGCCGTAATAGCTCGGCGCGGGGGTGGAAGGGTGTGATCGGCCGTCGAGGTAGATGGTGCGATAGGTCTGGGGGCCGCCAATGTCGAAAATGTAGACGCGACGAAGCTCGGGCAGTTCGAGGATCTCGACACCGTACGGCGTGAGAAATTGCCGCGCCACCCCCGAGGCCTTGCATCGGGCATGGGGCTCCAACTGGTGAGCTCGACGGGACTCGAAGAGTGCCCGCGCCCACGGCTGAAAGGGAATCCGGGCGACCGCGCCCAACGGATCCGGAATGACGGGACCTGGCAGCCAGACACCTTTGTCGGCCGCAGTGGCCCCTCCCAGGAGGGCTCGTCCGTCGGCCGACCGGGGGGCTGGTAGTGGCGGCCCGCTCTGGCGCCCCCCTCTGCCACCCTGCCGTCCGGCGCCACCCTGGCGCCCTTCGGGCACTCCTACCTGCACGCCCTGTGTGCCCTGCCCGGGCTCGGAATGGCCCATGGCGAACAGGGGCAGGAGAGACAACGCGAAGAGCGACGCCGCGGCCAGCAACGTGAGCGGGTTTCGCATCGGCCTGACTCCCTCTCGAACAGCTCCTTGGATCGCCGGCTGGCGGCGCGCCCGTGACGCAGTGCGTCGTGGAGCCGACCGCGAACCCCGCATCCCACGCCGCACGTGGTGGTTTCAGACTCGAATGTCAGCGGCAGGCTACCGAACGTCGAGCAGTTCCACGTCGAACACCAGCGTTGCATTCGCCGGGATGACACTGCCGGCACCTCGGCTGCCATAGCCGTATTCCGGAGGGATCGTGAGCGTGCGTCGGCCGCCCACCTTCATCCCCGCGACGCCTTCGTCCCAGCCCCGAATGACCTGGCCACTTCCAAGGCGAAAGGTGAAGGGTGTGCTGCCGTCGCGCGAGCTGTCGAACTGGCGGCCTTTCCGATCCTCACGCGCCTCGTCGTAGAGCCACCCGGTGTAGTGCACGGTCACTTCTCGCCCGGGTACCGCCTCGCTTCCTGTTCCCACCTGCACGTCATGCGTGACGAGCTCAGTCATCCCGTCTCCCGATCCACACGCGGCCGACACCATGGCGGTTGCCACGACAAAGGCTGCTATCTTCCGGTCCCGAACGAACATCTGCATCAGTTCCTCGGCAGAAAACGCCAAATTATACGCGAGGGCGTCCCCGCGGACGAGCACCATGCTCAACCGCGCCACCGGATCGGCCGAAACGCGGACGAGAGGCTCCGCCCGTCGCAGCGCTGGTGTTGTCGAGGCACGATCCGTCCGACCAGCGCAGAGCCGCCGGGCGACATCCGTGCGACCGTGCCGGGGCGCGGTTCCAGATTTGACACAATAGTCCGTCACCACTTCAGGGAGGGTCCACGTGGATGTTCGGCGCGCTGTTGTTCTCGTCCTCACATTCATCGGGGGGCTCGTTGTTGCCGTGATGGTGAGCTTCATGCTCCTGTCGTTCGTGCTGCTCCGGGGCCCGTCGCTGCCCGCCGATGCCGCCCTCGTGCTGAGGCCGGGCGGCGAGCTCCACGAGACCGTCCCCACGGACGTCGTGGGGCAGCTGTTCGGGCGCGAGGCGCGAACCGTCCGCAGTCTCGTCGAGAGCCTGCGCATGGCGAAACGGGACCCGCGCATCAAGAGCGTCGTGCTGATGCCGTCCACGCTCGACTTGCCGTACTGGGCGAAAGTGCAGGAGCTGCGGGACGCCGTCCTCGACTTCCGCGAGTCCGGAAAGCCGGTCGTGGCGTTTCTGGAGTATGGCGGCGACCGGGAGTACTATCTCGCGACCGCTGCCGACCGTGTGTTCCTGCTGCCCACGAGTCCGCTCGATCTGACCGGAGTGGCCTCGTACACGCTCTTCCTCCGCGGCGCGCTCGATCACATCGGCGCCTACCCCGATTTCCTGCGGATCGGGGATTACAAGACGGCGCCCAATCAGTACACCGAGCGTGGGTTCACCCCTGCGCACCGCGAGATGGTCGAGGCGCTCACACGGGACATCTACGAGCAGCTCGTTTCCGGCATTGCCCAGCGACGGGGAAAGACGCCGGACGACGTGCGCGCGGTGCTCAGCCAAGGGCCGTTCACCCCGGAGGAGGCGCTGCGCCTCGGCCTGGTGGACGACCTGCTGTACGAGGATGAGATCGACGACCGTTTGCCGGAGCTCCGTGGAGAATCGGGGGAGATCGCGCCCGTCGAGGGGAGGGATTACCAGCGGGTCTCCCCCCGCTCCGCGGGCATCCGTCCGCGGTCTCGCATTGCCGTGCTCTACGCGGCCGGAACTATCGTGTCCGGGCGCAGTCGGTACGACCCGCTGAACGGTGCTCTCGTCGGGTCGGACACCATGGTCGAGCAGATTCGGCAGATACGGGCGGACGACACGATCAGGGCCATCGTGCTTCGTGTCGACAGTCCGGGGGGATCGTCCGTGGCGTCCGATGTCATCTGGCGCGAGCTGATGATCGCGCGCGACGAGAACCCCTCGCGTCCGCTCGTGGCGTCGATGTCGGATCTTGCCGCCTCCGGCGGGTACTACATCGCCATGCCGAGCCAGGTGATCGTCGCGCAGCCGTCATCGCTGACCGGCTCAATCGGCATCTACACGGGTAAGTTCGTGGTCGCTGGCACGCTCGACAAACTTGGAGTGACGAGCGAGACGGTCGCGTCGGACCCCAACGCGGAGATCTATTCGCCGTTCTCGCCATTCACACCGGCGCAGCGCGAGCGGATCGGCGCGTTCATGGAAGGCTTCTACGCCAATTTCGTGGAGAAGGCTGCGGAATCGCGGCAACGGACGCCCGCCCAGATCGAGGCTGTGGCACAGGGCCGTGTGTGGACGGGCGCCCAGGCGCTCGAACGGGGCCTGGTGGACATGCTGGGTGGTCTCGACACGGCCGTGGCGCTGGCCAAGGAACGCGCCGGCATTCCCGTGGACGAAGATGTGGCGCTCGTCATCTACCCGCCGCGTCGCACCTTTGTCGAGGCGCTTGCGGAGCAGTGGCGGGGCGCCGGC
>CAZDLW010000284.1:0-6500 GCA_964505975.1 uncultured Bifidobacteriaceae bacterium
CCGGGAACGCCGCACGCGAGCAAAGGAAGGCGGTCGTCGCGTTGAGGTCCAGCATCCGCTTCCAGGTGCGGGGGTTGGTCTGCGCGATGGGCCCGGCGGCGAACCCGCCGGCGAGGTTCAGGAGGATCTCCGGGGGCCGCCCCTCACCCTCCTCCACGGCCCGGAACACGCCGGCGACGCTGTCCGGATCGGTGAGGTCCGCGCCGCGGTGGAGGTGCACGGCGTCGAACGCGTCGCCCAGCTCGCCCTCGAGCGCTTCGACCTCCTCCTCTGCGAACACGGGCACGTGCACGCGCGCCCCCGCCTCGAGGACCGGCACGTGCTGTGCGGCGATCGCCTGGTGCCACTGTTCCGACAGTTCCTGGGTGTTGAGGCCGAGGATCTGTTCGATGGCAACCGACGGACCGCTGCGCATGGCCTCGTCGAGCATCGGCCGAATCACGTTGTCGCCCCAGCGTCCGGCCACATAGGCCCAGAAGGCCTGGCCCCAGCGATAGGGGAAGTAGCGCGGATCGTCGAGCTGGCGAACGGTCGGCACTTTGCCTTCCTCGCGCACGGCATCGCGAATCCACATCGCCGTGTGCGCATCGATGTGCCCCACCGACAGGTACTCGGCCATGCCTTCGACGAACCAGAGCGGCAGGCGCCCGATGCCGGCGCCAAGCCCACCGTCGCTGTCGACCCGGGCGATGTCGTACTGGAACGCGTGCACCAGTTCGTGCCCGAGCACGTGATCCGTCTCCTGGAGTGTTCCGAAGGCCGGCATCACGATGCGCCGCTTGTAGCCCTCTGTCACGCCGCCCGTGCCCTCGCCGATGCCAGACACCACGTTGGTGCTGTAGAAATCGGGACTGGATGCGTAGACCACCAGCGGCTGGGGGCTCGATAGATCGTGCTGCAGGATTCGGGACAGGCGCGCGTACCAGCGTTCCGCCATGCGGGCCATGTCGCGGGCGGCGTCCTGGACTTCCGGATAGAAGTAGACCTCGAAGTGTTCGGTCCTCAGTACCTCGAAGTGGAACTCCTCGTGCTGGACCTTGTTGCGACCGAAGTACTGAGCCAGCGCCGGCGACGCCGCCAGGAGCGGTGTCGCCAGCATCACGATCGCAACGACTCGACTGCGTACAGAGTGCAACACGGCTTGCCACTCCTCCTGAATGTGGACCCGTACCAGACATGAATGACCGACAAGGGGGCCTTACCTGGGGCTCCCTGGACGCTCGAACGGTAATCCATGCAAATACGAGCCCGGGCTGCGAGCCTCGTGCCAATAGATGTTCGTGCGGTGGCGCAGGCTTCTCTCTGCTGGTCCGTCCACGTCCTGGGACAATTATCACGCCGACTCGGCGATCCTGGTCGAGATTCTCGAGTCGCGGTGGCTCCGCGAGAGTGGATGATGCGAGGCGGGGAAGAAGGGAGCCACCATGGTTGAGCTATGCACGCCACGTCCGGTGTTAGACACGCCACGTCCGGTGTTACAGTCGGACATGAGGCGTCGGCTGCTCGTGCTCGTTGCCGTCGTCGTGGGGGCGCTGGCCCTCTGGACGGTTCTCACCAGGACCAGCCAGGTCGAGCCGGGCACACGGCGTGTTGAGATGGTGGAGCGGCAGATCCAGGCGCGGGGCGTCGTGGATCCCCGTGTGCTCGATGCCATGCGGACCGTGCCGCGAGAACGGTTCGTGCCGCCCGATCTCCAGGGGCGCGCCTACGAGGACAATCCGCTTCCGATCGGCCAGGGGCAGACCATCTCGCAGCCCTATATCGTCGCGTACATGACCGAAGCCCTCGATGTGTCGCCCGACCACACGGTGCTGGAAATCGGGACCGGTTCCGGATACCAGGCCGCTGTGCTCGGCGAGCTCGCCCGCGAGGTCTACACGATTGAGATCGTGCCCGAACTGGCGCGTCGGTCCGCGGCCGTCCTGGCCGAGCTGGGCTACACCAACGTGCACGTCCGGGAGGGGGACGGCTATCTCGGGTGGCCGGAGCACGCGCCGTTCGATCGCATCATGGTGACGGCGGCACCCACGGCCATCCCGCAACCACTCGTCGATCAGCTCGCGACCGGAGGGCGGCTCATCGTCCCGATTGGTGCCCAGGGCGAAACACAGTGGATGACGGTCCTCGAGCAAACAGCGCGCGGCGTCGTCGAACGTCGCACGATTCCTGTGCGCTTCGTCCCACTGACACGAAGACCGTGAGATTCGGGGTCAGTGGACGAACCCGCTCTTCCAGCTCGATCCTCGCGGTGCCAGGATCTTCATCTCGAGCAGCTCGATGAGCGCACGGCAGCGAGCCAGCGTACCATCGCATTCGAGCAGGGCCTGACGCTCCAGGGGATCGAGCTCCAGATACTGGGCGAGGGCGTTGACGAGATCGTCATCGGGTACTGCGGGCGGGAGCCTGGCCTCCCCGCCGCCGCGCTCGATTGCCGCGGCAAGTACCGTCTCCAACCGGTTTCGATGGCGTGCGACAGCGGGTCGGTCCTCCTCGAGGAGCCGTTCGGGTAACCCATCGATATGGGCCAGCCGGTAGGGTCTGCTGGCATCTTCGCTGGTGATACGGAACTTCTCCAGGCCCCGCAGGACGATGTTGAAGCGGCCGTCGGCGAGCGCTTCGGAGTGCGTGATGACGCCGGCGCATCCGATCTCGTAGACGGGCGGACGGCCGTGATAGTCGGTCTCGTACCCCGGCCGCAGCAGCACCATGCCAACGATGCGGTCCCCGCCGAGCGCGTCCGACACCATCCGGCGATACCGGGGCTCGAAGACGTGGAGCGGCAGGAAGACGTTCGGAAACAGCACCGCATTCGGCAGTGGGAAGATCGGGATCGTCGGGGGCAGCGTCATCAGGTAAAGGGCACGGCCGCGGCCGCGGAACGGCTGCGCCCACGGCCGCGCGTGCCATCTCCAACCGCTGGGGCGCCTGTCGTGCACCGGATCCGAACGTGCGCGACGGAATCGCGCGCGACGGAGCCGGTCCGGCGCCGGCGGTCGCGAACCGGCGCGTTTCAGTGAATGGTCTTGGTCTTCCTGTCCATGTAATCCATCAGCACGTATTGCCCGAGCGTGTACGGTGTCGTGAAGTACGCCTTCCCGCGGCAGATTGCGGCGACGCGCCGTACGAAAGCCACGAGGTCGTGGTCCCGGGCGAGCATGAACGTATTGATCATGATGCCCGCCTTCTGGCAGGCGTTCACCTCCGCGAACGTCTCGGCGACGATGAATGGATCGAGGCCGAACGCGTTCTTGTAGATCTGCCCGTCCGGGCGGGTCAACGCGGATGGCTTGCCATCCGTGATCATCACGATCTGGCGCATGTCCTTCTTCTGGCGTTCGAGGATGCGCCGTGCCAGCCGGAGCCCTGCACGCGTGTTCGTGTAATACGGTCCCACGCGGACACGGCCGAGTTGCTTCAGCGGGATCTCCTCCGCCGAATCGTGGAACAGCACGGCATGCAATGAATCGCCCGGGTACTGTGTGCGAATCAGATGCGCCAGCGCCAGGGCGACCCGCTTGGCGGGAGTGAAGCGATCTTCGCCGTACAGGATCATGCTGTGGCTGCAGTCCAGCATGATCACCGTGGCGCACGAGCTCTGGTATTCGCTCTGCGCCACCATCAGGTCGGCGTAATCGACCTCGATGCTCCCCGCCCCAACGGCAATCGCATGCTCACCAGCCGCCACGCCGTCCGGCATGTACGCAGTGTCCGGCAGGGCCTGGCCTTGCGCGTGGCGGCGCTGGACGGCGTTGAGAATCGTGCTGCTCGGATCCAAATTCAGCGTGTCGCCGAACTCGTACGGCTTGGGAGCTGCGATGGTCTCGATGCCCGTGCTGAGATGGCGTGTGTCGTGACGCCCGGCGCTGCTCCGCCCGATCGAGCCGAGCAGATCCCGCAGCGCACGATAACCGAGGAAATCGAGCGCCTTGTCGGTGACCTCGAAGGTCACCGGCCCGGCATCCTCTCCCAGTCCGCCACCGGTGCCCTGCCGATCGGCACGTTCGCGCTCCAGATCGGGCGCGCCGGTGATGAAGCCCTGCTCCATCATCCGTTCGATGATCTGCTGGATGAGATCCTCGATCTGCTGCCGCGCCCCTTCCTGATCGCCGTCGGCCGGTTCGCCGAGGAGCCGGTCCAGTGCCTCGTCCGAGAGGACACCTCCGCTGAAGAGTGCCTCGAGGATGGCATCGTGCAGCGCCTGCATCGTGCGATCCTCGTTGTTGTCGAACGGGTCGCCCCAGGGATTGCTGAACCCGCTGGAGAGAAGCAGGTCGGACAGCTTCGACACGAGGTCGTCGAGGTCGATCTCGTCGAGCAGGTCGCCGGTGAACTTCGTATAGCGGTACTTCACGATGTCATCCCGGGTCCGGATGGTCTCGCAGAGATCCGTCCGGACTCAGTTGTAGTACTTCTTCTTCCCTCCCGACGACGGCATGGGCGGTTCGTCATTGAACGCCACCTCGCGAGCCGGCCGGCGGACCGCCGGTTCGGTACCGTGGTACCCGCGCTCCTCGCTGCGACCGATCTTCTTGGTGGCGTAGAGCCCCTCGAGGACGAAATCGACACCCGAGGCTACGAGCGGCGCCGGTGCATCCGCGGGCACGCCTACCGCGTGGGACAGCTCGATCAGCCCCTGCACCTCCCGTGCGTGTGTCAGCACTTCGTGTGCGCTCATCGTGTCCCCCAATTGCAGGCTGCCGCCGAGGTCGAACCACTCCACGACCCGCTTCGTATCGAGGTGCCCGAGGTAGCCGTCCGCCACGGTGGCCACGGCGGACCGGATGAGATCGCGCGCGACGGTCTCGGCACCTTTCAGCTCGCCCTCGTACTCCATTTCGAGCTTTCCGGTCACGGACGGAAGCGCCGCGTACACATCTGTCACGCGAGGAACGGCCACGTCCTCGCCTGCGGCGAGCGCCCGGCGCTCGGCATTCGAGAGCACGTTCTCGAGAGCGGAAATGGGCAGGCGCTGGCTGACGCCGGATCGTTTGTCGATGCGGCGATCCTGGCGCGCCTGAAAGGCGATCTCTTCCACGACCTCGGCGACGAATCCAGGGACGCTGGTCACCGGGCCGGCGCCGTTTCTCGTGAGCCAGGCTTCCTGAGCCGTAATGGTCATGGCCTGTGCCCGTCCAGCCGGATAGTGCGTGCGGATCTCGGATCCAATGCGATCCTTGAGCGGCGTGATGATCTTGCCGCGCGCCGTGTAGTCCTCCGGGTTTGCGGTAAAGGCAATGAGCACGTCCAGCGGCAGTCGCACCGGGTAGCCTTTGATTTGGATGTCGCCCTCCTGGAGGATGTTGAAGAGGCCCACCTGGATCTTGCCCGCGAGGTCCGGCAGCTCGTTGATCGCGAAGATGCCACGGTTGGCCCGCGGCAACAGGCCGTAGTGCATCGTCAGCTCGCTCGAGAGCTGGAGCCCGGATCTGGCCGCCTTGATCGGGTCGATGTCTCCGACCATGTCGGCGATGGTCACATCGGGCGTCGCCAGTTTCTCCACGTAGCGCCCCTCGCGCGGGAGCCAGGTCACGGGTGTCCGGTCGCCCTCGGCGGCAATCCGTCTCCGGCAGGTGGCACAGATCGGATCAAGTGGGTCGTCGTTGATTTCGCACCCCTCCATCACCGGGATCTCGTCGTCGAGCAGCGTGACGAGTGCGCGCAGGAGACGTGTCTTGGCCTGGCCGCGCAGACCGAGCAGGATGAAATTGTGTCGCGACAGCAGCGCGTTGACCAGCTGGGGGATGACGGTGTCGTCGTAGCCGATGATGCCGGGAAACAAGGGATCGCCCCCGCGCAGTCTGCCGATCAGGTTCTCACGGACTTCGTCGTGGACTGTGCGGTGGGGCACGGCCCCCGCCTTGGCGGCCCGCCGCAACTCACCCAGCGTAGAGATCCCCGAGGATCTGGACATAGACCAATCCTACCTTGCCTGCCCATTCGCTGGTAGCCGGAGAACTACCTACTATTGAGCATTGTGCCTTTTTTCGGTTCGTCTCGACCACCACGGGTGTTCGCGCATCGGGGCGGCTGCGCGCTCGGCCCCGAGAACACGATTGCCGCGTTCGACCTCGGCATGGCGGCGGGCGCCGACGGCCTCGAACTGGACGTCCATCTGTCGGCTGACGGCGTGGTGATCGTGTGTCACGACGACACCCTCGAACGCACGACGAACGCCTCCGGGCCCGTCCGTGCACGGACTGCGGCCGAGCTCGCGACCGTGGATGCCGGCTACTGTTTCAGGGGTCAGGATGGCACGCATCCGTTTCGGCATCAGGGTATCGGCGTTCCCACCCTTCGTGACGTGCTGCGGCGTTATCCCGACATCCCGGTGGTCGTGGAGATGAAGGTCGACTCGCCGGAGATGGGTGGCGCCGTGGCGGCCGAGGTTCGACGCGCCACCGCCGCGGAACGCGTGTGCGCGGCCGGGTACGGCCTGCACAGCATGCGCGCCGCGCGCCAGGCGCTGCCGGAGATGGCGACCAGCGCGTGTCTGCCCGAAG
>CAZDLW010000285.1:0-6439 GCA_964505975.1 uncultured Bifidobacteriaceae bacterium
CGGAGGCCTCCTGCTTGCGCCCCGAGGCGGCGGAATCCACGGGAGCCGGCGCCGGGGCTGCCGCCGCCGTCCGCCGCTTCCGCTCGGCCATGATGATCGCCAGTGACGAGGCAATGAAGATGGTCGAATAGGTCCCGGAGATGATGCCGACAATCATCGTGAACGCGAAGGCCCGGAGCACTTCTCCCCCGAACAGGAACAGCGACAGCACCGCCAGCATCGTGGTGCCTGACGTAATGACCGTTCGCGCCAGCGTCTGATTCACGCTGCGATTCACGACGCCGCGCAGCCCCTCTCGCCGCATCAGGCGCAGGTTCTCGCGGACGCGATCGAACACCACGATCGTGTCGTTCACGGAGTAGCCCGTGATCGTCAGGAGGGCCGCGACGACGTTCAGCGACAGCTCGTACCCGAAGAAGGTGAGGAAGGCCATCGTGACGAATACGTCGTGGGCGGTGGCGACGAGTGCCCCCAACGCGAACGACGGGCGAAATCGCATGCCGATGTAGACGGTGATGCCCAGCAGCGCCAGGACCACGGCATACACGCCCCTCCGCTGCAGATCGGCACCGATGACCGGACCCACGAGCTCGGTGCTCAGCACCTCGAATGCGGGCAACGAGGACTCCCGCAGCAGCCGCTCGATCTCCCGCGCGCCTTCGTCGAGTGCTCCGCCCTCCTCTCGCTCGATTTGTGGCAGACGCACCATCCATTCGTCGTCGGCGTCACCGTAGCGTTGAACGACGGTGTCCCCGGGAATGGCCACGATCGCACGCCGCACGTCGTCCGCGCCAACGGGCTCGGAGAAGCGGACGACCACGATCGTGCCGCCCGAGAAGTCGATACCGAGCGGCAGGCCCCTCGCGGCAATCACGGCGATGCCGGCGAGCACGACGAGGAGCGAGAGCACCAGCGCGTGCCAGCGCCAGCGGATGAAGTCGTAGTTCGCGTGCTGGAAGATCTGCATATCAGATGCTCAGCGGCTGCGGCTGGCCGCGGCGCTGCGTCAGTATCACCTCGAAGATCGTGCGCGAGACGAACACGGCCGTGAACATGTTCGCCAGCAGCCCGATCGTCAGCGTCGTCGCGAACCCCCGGATCGGCCCGGTGCCGAACTGGAACAGGAACGCGGCCGCAATGAGCGACGAGACATGTGTATCCACGATCGTCCACCAGACCCGATCGAAGCCGGCGTTCACGGCCGCGCGCACCCCTTTGGCCGTGCCCAGCTCTTCCTTGATCCGCTCGAAAATGAGGACGTTCGAATCCACTCCCATGCCGATGGTCAGAATGAACCCGGCAATCCCCGGGAGCGTCATCGTCGCGCCGAGGTACGCCATCATGCCCAGCAGGATCAGGAGGTTCACGACCAGCGCCGTGACGGCATTGATCCCCGCCAGCCGGTAGTAGAACAAGATGAACAGCACGACCACCGCCAACCCGCCCAGCGACGCGGTGACACCGGCGCGAATGGAATCGGCACCGAGCGACGGGCCTACCGTGCGCTCTTCGAGATAGTCCATCCTCGCCGGCAGTGCACCTGACCGCAGCATGAGCGACAAATCCTGGGCTTCCTGCTGCGTGAAGTTGCCCGTAATCTGACCCTCGTCCGTGATGCGCCCTTGCAGCGTGGGTGCCGACACCACCCGGGAATCCAGCACGATTCCGAGCTGCCGGCCGAGATTCTGCTCCGTAAATGGACCAAACCGGCGGGCGCCGTCCTGATTCAACGAGAAGCTCACTGCGGGCAGGTTGAACTGGTCGAGCGAGGGCCTCGCGTTGCGCAGGTCACGCCCCGTGACCACCGGCACACGGCGCACGATGTAATACTCGCTCGCCTGCCCGGGAAGCACCTCGAGCTCCGGAGGCACGACGTTGTTGTAGGCCTGGAGCGCAGACTCCTCCGTCGGAAACGGCCCTTGCTCGACGAGCTTCAACTCGAGAAAGGCCTCGGAGCGTATAACGTCCTTGGCGCGCTGCACGTCGGTCACGCCCGGCAACTGCACGAGGATCTGATCCTGCGCGCCGTGGCGAGCCACGACCGGCTCGGCCACACCGAGCTCGTTCACGCGACGCTCGATCGTCTGGAGCGCCTGCGCCACCGCCTCCTCGCGGAGCTGATTGGCGATGTTCGGCCGCATGCGGTACGTGTATCCACCCACGGCGGACGATCGCTCGAACACCGTATCGACCTCCACGGCCGCACGTCGGAGGGCCTGGTCGTCCTGGATGCCGTCCACTCTGAATTCGGTGGCACCGGTCATCTCGAGCGTCGTAAAGGCCACGTTGGCGCCGCCCAGGGCCTCGCGCAGCCGTTCAACCGTCGTTTCCGTCTCGCGGCGCAGCGCATCCTGGGTCTGCACCCGCATCACGAGATGGACACCCCCGCGCAGATCCAGTCCGAGGCTGACCTTCTCCGCCGGCGGATAGAAGCCCCAGACAGACAGCGCGATCACCGCGACGATGAGGATGATTCTCCACCGAAGGTTCTTGCTCATATCTCACACCCGATGAACCTGAGCGGCCGACCGCGCGACCGGCGCCATCGCGAGTCGCATGGTCGAACCGGCCGTCGAGCCTACGACCGGCCCGACCCTTCCGGGGCGACCGGCTCCTGGCCCTGGTACCCGACGATGGCGGCGCGCGAGACCTCCACCCGGACGTTGTTCGCGATTTGCAGTTGCACGGACTGCTCGCCGAGTTTCGTGATACTGCCGTAGAGGCCGCCCGACGTGACAATGCGATCGCCGACCTTGAGCGCACTCAAGAACGTCTGCACCTTCTGCTGACGCCGCCGCATCGGCAGCAGGATGATGAAATAAAAGATAGCCAGAATCAGAATGAACGGAATGAACTGCACCCACGGACTGGGGGCCCCCTGGGGAGGCGTCCCCATGGCCACGACCAGCCCCGAGGCGTACCCCGGCGCGTCCACGAGCACAGTGGTCTCCGGAGGAGCCGTGTAGCGGTCCATATAGTCGAACCCGATAGCTGAACCGATCATGAGTCGAGTGGCAGGCGGGACGCCGAACGAAGGAACTCCTGCCTGAACGTCTCGAAGGTCCGAAACGCTATAGCATCCCTAATCCGTTTCATGGTGTCAAGGTAGAAGCTCAGGTTATGCAACGTGTTAAGGGTTCCTGCGCTCATCTCACCGGCCAGGTACAGATGTCTCAGGTACGCCCGTGAATGGTACCGGCACGTATAGCATCCGCAGCGGGGATCCAGCGGACGCTCGTCGGTGGCATATCTGGCGTTCTTGATCGTGATTCGGCCCTGGCTCGTGAAGAGCTGGCCATTGCGGGCGTTGCGCGTCGGCAGCACGCAGTCGAACACGTCGATGCCTCGCGCCGCGCACTCCACCAGGTCTTCGGGAGTCCCGGTCCCCATCAGATACCGCGGCCGGTCCACCGGGAGCTGCCGAGCAGTGTCCCGCACGACGGAATACATGAGATCGGTCGGCTCGCCGACGCTGAGCCCACCTATCGCGTACCCGTCGAAGCCAATCGCGAGCGTCGCCTCCACACTCGCCGCTCGCAGGTCCGGATACACGCCGCCCTGCACGATGCCGAACTGCGCCTGGCCCGGGTTGGTCACCACCACCTCACCGCCTGGCGAGGCCCGGAGCGTGGACAGCCGATCGCGACAACGGCGCGCCCATCGGGCCGAACGGGTCATCGACGCCTCGGTGTCGGGTCGGGTCGCGGGATAGCCGAGACACTCGTCGAACACCATGGCAACGTCGGAGCCGAGCCGCGCCTGGATATCCACGGCGCGCTCGGGCGTGAGCAGGTGACGGGAGCCGTCAATGTGGGACTGGAACTCGACCCCCTGCTCCGTGACGACACGGCGCTCGGCCAGACTGAATACCTGGAAGCCACCGCTGTCGGTCAGAATCGGCCGGTCCCATCCGATGAAGCTGTGCAATCCGCCACACGCGACGATGACCTCGTCCCCTGGCCTGAGGTACAGGTGATAGGTGTTGCCCAGGATGATCTCGGCACCCAGCTCCACCAGGTCCCGATGGAGCATGGCCTTGACGGCACCTCGGGTGCCGACGGGCATGAAGGCAGGCGTGCTCACCACGCCATGCGCGGTATGAAGCGCACCGAGGCGCGCCTCTCCGTCTGACGCAGTCACGCTGAAGCGACACGTTGCGCTCACGTCTTATGATTGGGGCTCGGACGGCATCGTACCCGACTCCTGTGCTGTACGGCGCAGTCATGGCCGATAATCCAGCCAAGGTCTCTCGCGCTTGATATCCCAGCAGAGCCCTTGGCCGGTTGCCAGTATCTTCCGCCGCGCTTCGCGCGGCTGGGACCGCTGTGCGGACCGACAAACGACTACGAAATTGGCGTTCCGGGCCGCATAGCGGTCCGATCACATCCCGACGAATGTCCTCGTGAAGAAGCTTCGCGTTGGTGTCATCTACGGTGGCCGTTCCGGCGAGCACGAGGTTTCGCTTGCGTCCGCCGCTTCAATCTTCGAACACCTGGACCGCACCCGATACGAGCCCGTCCCGATTCGCATCGAGAAGGACGGCCGATGGACGCTCCCGGCTGCGGCACCGCAGGCGATTGCCGCCGCGCCGGAATCGCAGGCGGCCGGAACCGTCGCGTTGGAGACCATGGACCCGTCAGCCGCTCTCACACGGACAGGCATCGACGTGGTGTTCCCGGTGCTACACGGCCCGTATGGCGAAGACGGAACGGTTCAGGGCCTCCTCGAACTGGCCAACGTGCCGTACGTCGGCGCCGGTGTGCTCGGCTCCGCCGTCGGTATGGACAAGGCCGTGATGAAGATCCTGTTCGTCGCCAGAGGGCTGCCGATCGTCCCCTATGTCGTTGCGCTGCGGCGCGACTGGGATCGGCACCCGCAGACCGTCACGGAACGGGTCGAAGGAGAACTGGGATATCCCGCGTTCGTCAAGCCGGCAAACCTTGGTTCGAGTGTCGGCATTTCAAAAGCACGGGGGCGTGAGGAGCTGGCCCCCGCCGTGGCCCTCGCGCTGCAGTTCGATAGAAAGATCGTCATCGAGGCGGCCGTTCCAGACGCCCGCGAGATTGAATGCGCGGTGCTGGGCAACGACGAACCCGTCGCCTCGGTCCCGGGGGAAATCGTCCCCTCGCGTGAGTTCTACGACTACGAGGCCAAGTACCTGGACTATCGATCCACGTTGCTGATTCCGGCGCCGCTCACCGCCTCGCAAGCCGACAACATCCGCCGTCTGTCCATCGAGGCCTTTCGCGCCGTCGAGGGCGCCGGCATGGCTCGCGTCGACTTCCTCGTCGCAGCCGGCACCGGTGAGACGTTCGTCAACGAAGTGAACACCATTCCCGGCTTCACCACCATCAGTATGTATCCCAAACTGTGGGAAGCGTCGGGTCTGCCGTACCCGGAACTGCTGGATCGTCTGATCACGCTCGCACTCAAACGTCACGCAGAGAAGCAACAGCTACGTACCAGCCTTTCGTGATGGGTCTCGCCCGTGCAGACGGGTGAATTCCGCGTGCGATCTGCCGATACTTGACAGCAGAGGCATGTTTGAGCTTGTCGCCGGACACAATCTTTTGACAAGTCCCGCGATTTTGTGCTTGACAGGTCGAGAATCTCACCCGTAATCTACATCTGGTATGAGGGTGGATGGCTCAGCCCACCCGTTGTGACGGCCAAGCGGACCGTCGGAGGCTGAGTCGCTAATCCTGAGGAGAGAACCAATGGCGAAGAAGGCTGCCAAGGGCGCAAAGAAGAAGGCCGCAAAGAAGCGGTAGTTCTTCGGAAAGGCTTTTCAGGGGTGCTCGGTCGGAGCACCCCTTTTTTCTGTACGGGTGTGCCCGGCGTCCGGGGGCGTAGGACGGCGGTGACGGGGTCAGTCGTCGCTGGGCCTTCTACTGAGGGCTCACACCATCCCAGATGCGCACGCGCTGAATCGTCTCCGACGGCGTGATGCGGTCCACCACGTCCATCCCGCTCACCACGTGGCCGAACACCGTATATCGTCCGTCGAGGTGCGGCTGCGGCGAGTGCGTGATGAAGAACTGACTGCCTCCGGTGTCTTCCCAGTCGAGGGCCATGCCCACCGTCCCCCGCACGTACGGCAGCTGATTGATTTCGTCGCGGATCGTGTACCCGGGCCCTCCCTCTCCGTCGCCTCGAGGGTCGCCCATCTGGACGACGAAATCGGACACCACTCGATGTGCCGACACGCCGTTGAACAATCCGCTGCGAGCCAGACTCATGAAGTTCTGTACCGTCAATGGAGCCTCGGTAATCGCCAACTCGATTTCGATGGTGCCCACGGTGGTGTCGATGAACGCACGGGGCGAGAACGGTGGCGCCACGACGAACTCCCAGGACTCGCGATCGATCAGGTGACTCGTCGACGCGGGCCTGATCGCGTCGGCCGGGTCCTCGGCCACGCCCTGCTCCCGCAACAAGG
>CAZDLW010000286.1:0-6355 GCA_964505975.1 uncultured Bifidobacteriaceae bacterium
AGCGTCTCGACGTACCACTCCACATGCTCGACGGTCTGAGGCAGGGCCTCGTTAGAACTAGATGCTGCATGGCTGACGCTATTTTCTGAGCAGCACTGGATGATTGCGCCGGCCCGAACCGCCGCCTATCACGCCCTC
This sequence comes from uncultured Bifidobacteriaceae bacterium, assembly GCA_964505975.1. Taxonomy (GTDB): domain Bacteria; phylum Acidobacteriota; class Vicinamibacteria; order Vicinamibacterales; family UBA2999; genus Gp6-AA40. Next base: position 139 of record CAZDLW010000286.1, read on the forward strand.
CGCGCCGTTGCCGTCGAGCGTCGGGATCTGCCCGCGGCGCTCGCGGAAAGCCGTACGCGTCTCAGCGACGAGCGGGACCGCAGGCTGGCTGCCGACATCGTCACGGGCACACTGCGATGGCAGCTCAGTCTCGATCATCTCATCCAGCACTTCTCGCAGCGACGACTGGACAAGATCGACCTCGACATACGCCTGATTCTGCGATTGAGCCTCTATCAACTGCTCCACCTGACCCGCGTCCCTGCGGCCGCCGTCGTGGACGATGCCGTTGATCTTGCTCGCGCCGTCCGCAAGGCAAGCGCCACCGGCTTCGTGAATGCCGTGCTTCGTGGCGCGCTGCGGCAGCGGCACCGGCTGCCCCTGCCGCCCAGACCCGAGGATCCGCGCAATCGCGCCGAAGCCGTGGCCCATCTCTCGATCACGCACTCTCACCCCGACTGGCTCGTCGCACGCTGGCTGGATCGGTACGGCTTCGAGGCAGCCGAAGCCTGGGTGCGATTCAACAACGAGCCTCCCTCATTGACGGTCCGGGTCAACCGTCTTCGCGCGGCTCGCGCCGACGTGCAGGTTGCGCTGGCGGCGGAAGGGATTGATACGAAGCCGACACGTTACGCCCCAGACGGGCTGATCGTCGTGTCCGGAAACCCGCTGCACAGGAGACTCGACGGCCTGTTCTTCGTGCAGGACGAAGCCTCGCAGATCGTGCCGCTGGTCGTCGGTGCACGACCTGGAGAACACGTGCTCGACGTCTGTGCGTCCCCTGGCGGAAAGACAGTGGCCATGGCCGCGGACATGACCGATGCGGGATCACTTGTCGCGTGCGACGTGCGTCGCACACGTGTGGCGTTACTGCACGACATGATACGAGTGAGCGGGTCGCGAAACGTTCGCGTGGTGCACATCGCCCAGGCTGGAAACCTTCCCTTTCGCTCGGTGTTCGATCGCGTGCTCATCGACGCGCCGTGCTCAGGCCTTGGGACGATACGGCGCGATCCCGATATCCGCTGGCGCCGGCGGGAGGGAGATCTGGCCATCTTCGCGGACGAGCAGCTTGCGCTGCTGAGACGTGCCGCCAGTGTGCTGAGACCGGGCGGCCGATTGGTGTATGCCACCTGTTCCAGTGAACCCGAGGAAAACGAACGCGTCGTGGACCGGTTCCTGTCTCTCGAAGACCGGTTCCATCTTCTCGATCTGCGCGAACATGCGCCGGAGGGAGTGCGAGAGTTGCTCGACGACCGGGGAATGCTGAGAACGCTTCCATTCCTCCACGGGCTCGAAGCCTTCTTCGCGGCGGCGCTGGTCCGGCCGGATACTTCGTAAAAGGGTACGGGAGACCTGCAACGCGCTCATCCATCCTTCGCCCCAATGGGCAGGCAGATCTCAGAGCAGCCATTCAGGATTCGCTGTCGACAGGTCGCCGACCAGCCAAGGGGCTTGCCCCTTGATATCCTCGCAGCGCCCCTTGGCTGGTTGCCGTATCTTCTGCCGCGCTCCGCGCGGCTAGGACCGCTATGCGGTCGGGGCAGCGAGTACCAATATTCGCGTTCCGGGCCGCATAGCGGTCCAGTGCGGATGGAAGATCCAGGCAAAGGCGCCTGAGATCACCGCGAGAGGAAGTGCCAAATCCCGAAGCAGGGCGAAGGCAGTCCAGTACGTGCCTGAGTCATGCCCGTTCTGTCACTCGGCCACTCGCGCGTTCGAGTCGTTCTCGTCCACTGCGGCTCAGGTGGTTCATGGTACGATGACAGCAGACGTCATGCGACTGGGCTCACGTGTCTGGGGCGTTGGCAAACTGCTGATCCTGTCGGGCGCCTTGCTCTTCACGTTCGTTTTTTTCTTTGGCGTGTCGATGCGCGTAGCGATGCGCGCCAGCGAAGTGCAGGTGCCCGACCTGAGCGGACGAACGGTCAACGAGGCCACGACAGTGCTCGTGGAGCTCGGGCTTGGCTTGCGTATCGACGACAATGCGCGGCCGCACGATGCCATCCCCGCTGACCGAATCATGCAACAGGATCCCGCCGCTGGCGCCGCAGCGCGCCGGCAGCGCACCATTCGCGTATGGTTGAGCTCCGGTCCGCTCATCACTATCGTCCCACCGCTCGTGGGCGAAACCGATCGCACGGCCCGCGCCAGGGCCGATCAGGATGGCTTGGAGATCGGGTCGATCTCGGAGTTCCGCTCGCCGGACTATCCCGCCGATTCCGTCGTTGCGCAGGACCCGCCTCCCCAGTCGCACGCGTCGCGAGTCTCGCTGTTGCTCAATCGGGGCGAGCAGGCCACCACCTACGTCATGCCGGACGTCATCGGAATGAATGGCGAACGCGCGGCCGAAGAGCTGCGCCGCCGCGGCTTCCGCGTCTCCATCGTCGGCTCCCAGCCGTACCCGGGAGTCCCGCCTGGCACCGTGCTGCGCCAGCAGCCGCCAGGAGGATTTCAGGTGGCACCGACCGATCCCATCTCGTTCGAGGTGAGCCAATGACGGCCACCGCCCGCGGCATCCAGCTCGCACCGTCGTTGCTCTCGGCGGACTTCACGGCCCTCGGGCGCGACATCGCCGCCGTGCAGCGGGGCGGCGCGGACCTCCTGCACATCGACGTCATGGACGGGCACTTCGTCCCGAACATCACCATCGGCGCCCCGGTGGTTCGCGCTATCAAGCGCGCCTCCTCGCTGCCGCTCGATGTACACCTGATGATCGAGCGGCCGGACCGCTACCTCGAGGAATTCAAGGACGCGGGGGCGAATATGCTGTCGGTCCACGTGGAGGCAGTGCCGCATCTCCACAGGACGATTTCGCACATCAAGGCCATGGGACTGCAAGCGGGTGCGGCACTCAACCCGTCCACGCCGGCCAGCGCGATCGAGGAGATTGCGGAGGAGCTCGACTTCGTGCTCGTGATGTCCGTGAACCCTGGCTTCGGTGGGCAATCGTTCATCCCACGAACGCTGGAGAAGCTGCGTCGCATTCGCGGATGTCTTGCAGCCGCCGGATCGTCCGCCGCCGTCGAGATCGACGGCGGTGTCGACGCACACAACATCCCAGACATCGTGGCGGCGGGAGCGTCCATCCTCGTGGCCGGGAACGCCATCTTCGGTGAACCGGATCCGGAGGCGGCCACACGGCGATTACGCCGTGCAGCCCTCGAGGCCGCAGCCGCGACGCGGGCATGACCGACACGCTCAGGGAACGGGCTGCCGCTCTCGGGGACCTGGATTTACCCACGGTCGGCCGGACACGCGTACGGGTTCGCTACGCCGAGACCGATCGGATGGGTGTCGTCTACTACGCCAACTATCTCGTCTGGTTCGAAGTGGGCCGCACCGAGTGGCTCCGCAATACCGGATGGACCTATCGCGAGATGGAGCAGGAAGGGATCTCGCTTCCGGTCATCGAGGCGCACTGCGAATACCGGCGCGCGGCCCGGTACGATGACGAGCTCGACATCCGCACCACGGCAACGCTGCTGACGCCCGTGCGCGTGCGTTTCGACTACGAGGTGTTCCGGGGCACCGAACCGGCACCGGTGGCCGCGGGCTACACCGTACACGCCGCCCTGGATACCAGCGGACGCCCATGCCGCCTCCCGGCACGAGTTCGCCACAGGCTGGCGTGACCCGGCGACTGGCTGCCTTCCACCCTCCTTTGTGCACTCTCGACTCTGCCTTACGCCGCGTCCACGCCCCGTCCACGCAGCGGGACGCGTCGGCGTGGCCGCCGTACCGCCGTGACCGGCTGCGTGCGGTCGAGCAGCCTGCAGGGCGGCCAGACCGCGTTGCGCGCCGGCCAGACCGCCGCCGTCACCTTTACGTCATTCTCATGGGGTTTGATGCATCGCCGCGATGTACTCTACTCTCTGCTATCTTCAGAAAGGGCCACGTGCCCCGGAACCGACCCTGCCGTAGAGCCGGCAGGGCACGGCGCGACATGAACCTGTTTCAAGAAGGCATGACTGACCATACCGTTCGAATCGCGCTCGGAGCACGCCGCCCCACCGCCTCGTGGTTGCCAGCCGTGCTGGTGCTGGTCGCGCTGTCGGTGGCGTGCGGCGGAGGTCGTTCAACCGGCATTCCGTCCAACATTGGGCAGCCGGACCGGTTTCTGATGGATCGCGGGAATGAATCGCTCACGGAGCGCCGGTGGCTCAGCGCGAGGGAGTACTTCCGCCAGTTGGTGGACAGCTATCCCCAGAGCCCCCTGCGACCCGACGCGAAGCTCGGCATCGGGGATTCGTACCTGGGCGAGGGCTCGATAGAGTCGCGCCTGATGGCCGCCACCGAGTTCAGGGAGTTCCTGACGTTCTATCCGACCAATCCTCGCGCCGACTATGCGCAGTACCGCCTGGCGATGACCTTCTACGAGCAGATGCGCGACCCCGGCCGGGACCAGACCGAGACGAAGCAAGCCCTTCAGGAATTCGAGACCTTTTTCCAGCGCCATCCCAACAGCCCGCTGATGCCGGAAGTAAAGATGAAATGGCGCGAGGCGCGAGATCGGCTCAGCGAGTCGTCGTACCGCGTGGGTGTGCAGTATTACCGTATGCGCTGGTATCCCGGAGCCATCGACCGCTTCCGCGAGGTGCTCAGGGATGACCCGGGCTTCACACGGCAGGACGCCGTGCTCTTCCATCTGGCGGAATCGCTCACCCGAACCGATAACAAAGCCGAGGCACTCCCCTATTACCAACGTCTGGTCGAGGAGTTCGAGCAGAGCGAACACTTGATCGAGGCGCGGAGGCGCCTCCAAGAGCTGCAAGCTCAATAGCTTAAGCGGCAACCCTTTCGACCGAGGCTCGGGGCGCTCCTGGGCGGGGCGATAGGCGGTCCGCCCCGCTCGGAGTGAGCCATGTCTTCGATCCGCACGACGACCGGCGTCCTGCTCGCGGCTGGTCTCCTGTTCACCGCAGTCGCGGCCGCGCAGCGCGGCCCCGCACCGGCATCCACGAACCTGCCCTCGGACGTACTCGCGCTGGCATGTGCACCCGTGGCCACGTTCGTCGAACCCCCAATGCCCTTGCGCGTAACTGGTGGCCAGGACTCCTCTATTCGTGAGACCTACAGCCCTGGCGATCTGGTCACGATCAACGCCGGCATCGAGAATGGCATCGAGGTCGGGCAGGAATACTTCGTTCGTCGCATCCAGCCGCCGCGTTTCGGGAAGGTTTCCAGGAACACACCGGGCAACATCCACACGGCCGGGTGGATCCGCGTCTGGGCCGTCGACGACACCATGTCGCTCGCCACGATTACTCACGCCTGCGACGCCATTCAGGTAGGCGACTTCCTGGAGCCACTGGCCTTGCCCTTCGTTCCGGAACCGGCAGCGGAGCGGCTGCGCGCGGAACGCGACAACTATGGACGCGTGATGCCAGGCGTGGACCAGCGACAGTCATTCGGCAAAGGCGACTTCTTTGTCGTCGATCGCGGCAGCGCGCATGGAGTCACTCCAGGTGCCCGGTTCGCAGTCTTCCGCGACAAACGTCAGGCGGAGAACTTCCTGTACGACCTCGGCGAAGCGGTTGCAGTGGCGGTGCAGGCCGAGACGTCGACCCTGCAGATCACCGTATCGAGAGACGCCATTGCGGCGGGCGACTACGTCGCGCTGCGGCGATAGCCCACTCACCCACTGCCGCCCGTTCCAGCCGTGTAGAGAACATGTGAGAAATCACGCGCTGTACGCCTTCCACGGTGCTCACCTGTGTTAACGCATGGAAGCCTGTGCCGACGGCCGGGCATGCCGGGGCTGGCTCCCGATGACATCGCGCGGAAAAACGCTCCCTCCGCCCGAAGGGAACCACCCGCGCTGGTCCGCGACCAGCGCGGCTCTCACGCTGCGGGCGCGTTTTACCTGATCTGGATCGCGCGAGTCATAGGTCGCGGCGTCCGGCATGCCCGGCCGCCGGCACCGGGATTCGCGATGCTGAGCGTCCTGCACTGGCGCACGATGCGTCAGGTCTCCCGGAGCTCCCGTGAGGTGCGACAGGGCGGCGACCGACGACTCGCGCGACACCAGTCGGGCAAAACGCATCCGGAGCGTGAGGACCGAACTGGGTTGGGGGACCCAGATCGGGTCGCCAGCCGTGAGTGGAGGATGCGTTTTACCGCGCGATGTCGTCGGGAGTCCGCCCCGTCGCACCTCACGCGAGCTCCGGGACGAGGTCAGGACTAGTGGTGTGTCCACGAAATGGCTGGTGCACCGAGGGCGCCGATGCGCCCGGCC
>CAZDLW010000287.1:0-6333 GCA_964505975.1 uncultured Bifidobacteriaceae bacterium
GCTCACGCTGCCTGCGGCGTGGCAGGGGCAGAACACGAGGCAGGCGGTGACCGCGACCGGCCCCCGGCGTGATGCGGCCCTGCAGCTGACGATCGCCGGCGATTCGCCCGACCGCGCCGCGGCGGATTTCGCCGCCCGGCGCGGCGTGCGGGTCGTGCACTCGACGCGTGAGACGATCAACGGGTTGCCTGCGGTGGTGACGCTGTTCGAAATCGCGACGGAGGAGGGCGCCATCCGGGGGCGTGCGGCGCACGTGGAGCACCTGAAGCGAACCTTCCAGCTCCTCACGTTCGCACGGGCCGCCGCGTTCGCCGCGTTCGATGCCACCTCCCGCGGCATCATCCGGAGCTTTTCGCCTTTGACCGACCCGGAGATTCTTGCGATCCAGCCGCGTCGCGTGCGGGTGGTCCGACTCGAACGCGCGATGACGCTCGACGAGTTCCAGCGGGCGTTCCCCTCGGTCGTGCCGGTGCCGGTCCTGGCCGTCCTCAACAACCTGCCTGACGGAAAGGCGCGAATCGAGGCGGGACGGCTGATGAAGCGGGTCGTGCAGGGCTGAAGGCCCTCTCCCCGTTCCCTTCAGCCGCTGTTTCTCGACCCGCATGACGCCAACGCTCGTTGACTGCTCGGGCCCGGTCGAGATCAAAGGTGCGCCGCGTGCGAACCGACAGGAGTCTGAATCAGTGCAGCACCGCGTTCGGCGGCACGTCGACCATGCCTCGGGTGAACGCTGTCTGGCGGCGCTCGTTCAACTCCTGGTCGATCTGCTGATGCCGCTGGCGGTACTCGTCGGTCTTCAACGGCGCCGAAACCGCCGTTCTCAAGTCCTCGACGAGCTGCGTCATGTCGTTGCGGAACGTGACGCCTCGCCTGGCCGGCAGCGGATCGCCCGAGGCCGGTGTGGCTGCTCGAAGTTATGGACGTAGCACCAGTCGCGGGCGGTCGGCTCACGGGCAGCCTGCTGCTCCAGGAACTGCCGAACAATTTCGTGCGCGCCGGCGTTCGACGGTCCGAGAGCGAAGAGGCTCTCCAGCTTCCCCCAGGGGGATGTGATGGCCGTTGGCGGTGCTCCAGGACCGGGCCTTTTCTCGCACCATGAGAAAAAACCCACGGGCTTTGCTGGAGCATCACCCCACAGTGAAACAAAACGTGGCGACCGTCATCGCCCGCCCCGATGGTTTGCCGCTCGGACGGTCAAGACTGGACATAACGCCGCCCGCACGACCTGATGCGTCGTCGAGCCGAAGAGCGCGAGACCGAGGCCGCCGCGTCCCTGTGCTCCCATGACAATCAGTTCGGCCTGCACATCGGCCGCGATACGAAGGATCTCGCGATGGGCCCGCCCGAGCACCACGACATCGTGAATCGCACTCCAGGTCCTGGACTCCTCTGCCATCAACGCCTGCACGCGCTGCCGCGCGTCGTCGATCAGATGCTGGCGATACTCCGGCACGTTGAAGTGTGCGTGCTCCCTCGGCTCGTCCTCCGTAAGCCACTCGATGACGTGTAGCACTGTGACGGCGCCGTCGGCCTGTCGCGCCAGATCCAGCGCAAAGCCGAAGGCTAGCAAGGCCGACGGTGAGAAATCCATCGGACACAGAATGCTCTTGAATCGCACCTCGGCGGGTAGTGTCGCCGTGACATGTGGCGGTACGGTCAAGACCGGGCAGGGCGCGGTGCGCACGACCTTCTCCGCAACCGAGCCAACCATGAAACGCTCGGACCCGCTGCGCCCGTGCGTGCCCATCACGACGAGATCTGCGCGAACGGCGAGTGCCTGATCGACGATCGTCCGGGAGGGGTCACCAGCTTCCGCTGTCAGCATGGCGTCGATCGACCCCGCACCCGCGTCCTCCACGACGCGGCGCAGCTCCTCCAACACTTCTTCACGTGAGACGGGGTACACCATCTGAACGGGGCCGTGGAGGCTGCCCGAACGTACGGGCATTGGATCGAATGTTGGAACCACGTACAACACGGTGAGCTGCGCCGTGTACCATCGGGCCAGGGCGGCTGCGTACGTCAGTGGACGCCGTGATGCTTCACTGAGATCAGTCGGACACAGAATGTGCGTGAATTCGACCACCAGCGTATCCTCTCGTGAAATGTGCCCGCAGATTCCAGATCACCCGAGGCTCCGCCTCGCTGGTGATCGTATCTGCTTCGACGTCGTGAGCCACCGCACGTCCCGTGAGCGTGCTCATGGGGGGCCCGGCGTGCTGTGGCCAGTCATAGGGATTGCTCGCCCGACAGGGACGCCGCGCCCAGCAGGGTCAGCACGCAGGCAGCGGCGACGCGAAGTAGGAGACCTCTCAGTGTCATCATCTCTGACGGGTCATCGTAACACTCGACTCTGCTTCGGTAACAGACTCGCTCCATGCCTCGCCCGAGTAAACAGCCCGGAGATCGGCTGCCGACAACCGCTGCTCCTCATGGTTGCGCGGAATCGGCTGCGAGCATGGCGGTGCATCACGGGCGCATGCTCATTGGTGACTGCTCGCCGTCAGGTACGCCACCAGGGCGTTGAGATCCTCCTCCGATAGTTGGTAGGCAGCTTCGCGACAGCCGGGTTCATCTCCTGCGGCGCAACAATCCCCAGGCGTATCTCCTTTCCGTCAGACGCGCGCCCCACCAGATGCAGGTCCGAATCAAGTGTTCGCGCCCGGCGGCCAGCGACCCGTCGACATGCATCTCGACGGCCCAGTACCGCAGGCTGTCCATGACGAGCTGCAGCACGCGAGGGTGCCTGACGTTCAACGTGTTGCCACAGCCCGTGAAATCCATGTAGTGCCGCCGATCCTTCTCGACGAGCCGGTAATACGCCCGGTTGTCGATGCCACGGAACGACACGGTGGGACCCAGGTGGTTGCCTTCGGCCGTATGGTTGTACACGACGTCGAGGATGACTTCGATGCCGGCTGCATGGAGCGCCCGCACCATCGTCTTGAACTCCACGACGGACTGGCCGGCGCGCTGCGTGGACGCGTACGACCGTTCTGGCGCAAAGAAGCAGAGCGTGTTGTAGCCCCAGTAGTTGCTCAGCCCTCGATCGAGGAGATGGCGATCGTCCGCCGCGTGATGCACCGGCATCAGCTCGATGGCCGTGATGCCGAGCCGTGTCAGGTGTTCGATGACGGCCGGCAGCGCCAGAGCTGCATAGGTTCCCTGGAGTTCGGAAGGAACGTCCGGGTGCCGCTTCGTGAAGCCCTTGACGTGTGCTTCGTAGATGACCGTCTTGTGCCACGGCGTCCTCGGCGCCTCGGTGGCCCTGCCAATCGAAGGCGGGATCAACGACCACGGCAAGGGGCGCGAACGCGGCGTTGTCGCGCTTGTCGCGAGAACGATCGGCGGCCGGATCGCCGATTCGGTACCCGAACATCGCGTCGTCCCAGCGCAGGGGCCGGCCGACGGCCTTCGCGTACGGATCAATCAGCACCTTCGCGGGGTTGAACCGATGCCCGCGCTCGGGCTCGTACGGGCCGTCAACACGGCATCCGTAGAGTTGGCCGGGACGAAGATCGGGCACGTACGCGTGCCAGAGCATGTCGGTCTGCTCGTCCAGCGGTATGTGGCGAAAATCGGCGGTGGCCTCCGGCGAAAGCAATTTCCACTCTCAACCACCTCATCGAAACGTGCCGTGACGGTGAGATGGGCTTCTGGAATGCGGCGGAGCACGTCAAGACGAAGGCCTGAAGTGGATGTTCCACGGAGTTGCGCGCAAACGCGGGCAGTTCGCCGAAGAGCTCAAGGAGGAGATTCGGCGACTCGGTGGCGCCGTCGAGGAGGGTGGCAGTGTCGCCGGGGCGGCACACCGCGGCTGGATGGACATCAAGGGCGTCGTCAAGGGACATAGCGACAGGACGATCCTCACGGAAGCAGCGCGCGGCGAAGACAGAGCAGTCAAGGCGTACGAATCTGCGCTCCAGACTGCCCTTCCACCATGCGCGGAATCCATCGTCAACAGCCAGTACGTGGAAGTCAAGGACGTGCACGATCGAGTAAGAGCGCTCGAGGAGGAGTGGGAACGCAAGTGACGCGCTTCACCGTCGCCTTTGATGAATTCCCAGTAGGCGGCAGAGGCAGTCGCGAAGCCTTGCGGGACGCGGATGCCCCGATCGCTCAGCGTCTGGATCATCTCGCCCAGCGACGCGTTCTTCCCTCCGACGAGCGCCACGTCCACTGAGCCAAGCGTCTCGAACCAGCGAATGTAGGTCGTGTCCTCGGAGCGGTTCGTCCTGGGGCCGTGCCTCCCTGGCTAGAGGTTCAGCTCTGCGCGGGTCTGGATCAATCGCAGGACGTGACTGCGGCTGATGACGCCTGCGAGATGTCCGTCCGCGACCACTGGCAGCTGATTCACGTCATCGCTGCTCATCATCTTGAGCGCATCGGTTACGGGTGTCCCGGGGCCCACGGTTCTGAGAGTCTGGAGCGGACGCATGGCGTCGCTGACTGGGACCTCGGGCCATCGGCTCCGGTCGACTCGCCGGATCTCTTGCGGTGTGATCAATCCCACAATCTCGTCGTGATCACGCGTGACGATGAAACAGCGGCGGCCGGTGCGCAGCAGCTGGTCGACAAATGCATCCAGGGCCATTCCGGCGCTGACCGTATCGCAATCGCGTGTCATGACATCGCCAGTCCGCACCCCACGCAGACTCGCCGTGACAGCGACCTCCGCATAACTCGCCCGTGCCGCATTGAGCAGAAACCAGCCGATGAACGCGAGCCACAGTCCTCCGAATCCAGCGCCACCGACGAAGAGCAGGAGCCCGAATACGATGAAAGCACTCGCCACGACCTGCCCAACGCTCGCGGCGTTTCGTGTGGCGCGGTCGACGTCCCGGTAGATCCCCCACAGAATGGCCCGCAGTACGCGCCCCCCATCGAGCGGGTAGCCGGGGACCAAGTTGAACACCGCCAGGATCACATTGATCGAGCCGAGCCAACCAACGATGGCTGCGACGGGATCCGAGGAGCCATCTTCGATACTCCAGCCCATCGCCTGCGCCGCCCCGATGCAGGCGAATCCGATTGCCAGGCTCACCACGGGTCCGGCGATGGCCATCCAGAACTCCGTCTTCGCCGAGCCGGCGTCCTTCTCGATGTGCGCGATCCCACCAAGCGCAAAGAGCGTGATCGATCGGACCGGCAAGCCGCGCGACCTGGCAACGATCGCATGCGAGAGCTCGTGCGCCAGCAGTGTGACAAAGAAGAGGACGGCGGTGACCACCGCCGATGCCCAGACGACCGCGACGGGCCAGTCGGGATTGGTCGCTCCGAAGTGCGATGCCAGGGACAGGGTGATGAGCGTCGCGATGATCAGCCAGGTGTAGTGCAGGCCAACCGGAATGCCGGCGATCCGTCCCAGGCTGATGCTGGCCTGCATGGCCTCTCGTCCTTTCGAGTGCCAAGAGCGGTGAGCGTCGGGCATTCACCGCCACGACACTTGCAGCGAGCCGTGAGAACTACCCGCGAGTGGTGCGGCTACTTCCTGAGGTCTGTCAGACGCCGCTCGAACTCCTCCCTGTCAATGTCGCCGCGCGCGTAGCGACGCTTCAGAATCGTCTCGGGCGGTTCTTCGGTGCGGCTCGGTCCGGGCAAGCCGCTGGCGCGCGCAACTGCCCAGACCAGGAGGAGTAAGAGCACGGCTCCGACGACCCACCACAGGCCCATCCACCCCATGTGATCACCGTATCCTGGCCACATGTCATCACCTCCAGGATCGCGGCTCCGCGCTCGTCACCGGGCGAAGCGGGTAAACAACCCGCGTCACCCCCGATCGCCGTCATCGCACTGCCGCGTGCGGCGGCCCGCCAGCCAGCCGAACCCGAAGCCGACCGTGCATCCCGCGGCCGCGCCAGCCGTGACGGCCAGCGTCACGGAACGCAACGGATGCCGCCTTACCCGCAGCGTTGCATCGTCGACGAAGTCCTCCGCCGCTCGACGGCCGTGTGTCATCGCCCTGCGGGCGTCGCGCACGTTCTGCTCGAGCGATTCCAGGGCAGGATTCAACCGCTCCGAGACCACGTCCCTGGCTGTGTCAATCGTTGTTGACATAACGACAACCTCCTGTGGTGCAGTCGCAAGAACTGCGCCCGCGAGCGAAGGACTGGAACGGCGCTCACGAGCCGTGCGCGCATGAATGGATCGCGGGAAATTTCCCGCGCACTGCGCAAATATTCCGTTTCGCACATCCTGTGCTCGTAGCCGCCGGCGATCTTCCCTGCCCGCAGTGCTGATTCGCCACATCCAACCTAGGGCCAGCTACTGTGGCGAGGTACGCAGCTTGCTCGAAATGCCGGACGAAAAGGTATCCATGAAAGCGGCGCGACT
>CAZDLW010000288.1:0-6325 GCA_964505975.1 uncultured Bifidobacteriaceae bacterium
TTGCCTGCGAAACTTGACTCAAGTACTCAAATTTCAATCGGTCAAGGCTCCTAGTAGTCGGCCAGGAACGCCACACGCTCCATCTTCATGCTGCGATGGCGCCGCCACGTTACGGCCCGGTGAAGCGCGACCCGGGGCGCACGGGTCGTCCTGCCAGGAATTCCCGCGACGACATGGGGCGTCGTCCTTCGGGCTGCAGTTCATCGATCGCGATGCGCTGTCCGTGCCCGGCGGCAACGTGGATGGCGCCGCGTGACACGTCCACGATCGTACCGGGCTCTGCGGTGGCCGTTTCCTCCTCCACGTGCGTCCTGAGGAGGATGAGGCGCGCGCCGTCGAGGTACGTGTACGCATGCGGCCACGGGTAGAGACCGCGGACGCGGTTGTGGACGTAGGACGCGGGCAACGTCCAGTCCACCAGACCCTCTTCCTTGGACAGGCGCGGGGCGTAGGTCGAGCGGGTGTCGTCCTGCGATTCCTCGTGCGCGGTGCCCTCAGCGATCTGATCGACGACGGTCAGCAGCAGCGCGGCGCCCATCTCGGCAAGGTCTCTCTCCACGGCGTCGCTCGTCTCCTCGGCACCGATGGGCCGGGTCACCTTTGCGAACATGGCGCCGGCGTCGAGCTGTGGAACCATCCGCATGATCGTGACGCCGGTTTCACGTGCACCGTCAATCACGGCGCGATGTACCGGGGCCGCGCCGCGGTACTTCGGCAGGAGCGAGGCGTGCACGTTCACCATGCCGAGGCGCGGCACGGCAAGCAGCGCCTCGGGAATCAGCTTGCCATAGGCGGCAACGACGCCGAGGTCCGGCCTCCACCCTCGAATGGTCGTGGCGACGTCCGGATCGCGAAGCTGCTCGGGTTGAAGCACGGGAAGGCCATGATCGATCGCGATTGCCTTGACCGGCGAGACAGTCACGATCTGACCGCGGCCACGCGGGCGGTCCGGCTGCGTGACGACACCAACGACGGAATGCCGGGAGGCGAGCAACTGCCGCAAGGTGGGGACGGCGAACTGCGGAGTGCCGAAGAACACCACCTTCAGGCCGGTCTCGTCAACGTCCTGTCGCTGTTGGTCGGCCACGGTTCACCCAGCCGTGCACTACCACTTACCGGCACGAGACAGCTTGTGAATCTTTCGAGTAATCAAGCTTTTCTGGAGCCCACGCAGGCGGTCCACGAACAGCATTCCGTCCAGATGGTCGATCTCGTGCTGGAAGCAGCGCGCGAGCAGTCCCGTGCCCTCGACGACTTGTTCACGCCCCTGGCGGTCGAGCCCCTTGACCACGGCACGGCCCGAGCGGGCCACGGTCGCGTTGAACCCTGGCACGCTGAGGCACCCTTCCTCTTCGCGCAGCGTACCGTCGCCCTCGATCAGCTCGGGATTGATGAAGGTCATGAGTTGGACGGGGTCCTGTCCGACGGAGACGTCCGCAACGAAGATCCGCAGCGGCACGCCAACCTGCGGCGCCGCCAGCCCCACCCCGGGCGCGGCATACATCGTCTGAATCATGTCGTCGATGAGCTGCTGCGTCTCTGTCGTGATGTCGGTGACGGGTGCTGCCGGCTGGTGTAGGACCTCGGCACCGTAGCGCAGGATCGGGCGAATCATGCGGGTCCCACCGCGGGCAGGATTGGTCGCGAACGTCTTCTCATCTCGGAGGCAAGGCTTCGGACACTTCGCGCGGCGCAGTGAGACGGCGGCGAACGTGCTCGGTCGTCGCGGCGTAGTGGCTTTCAATCTCGGCAATCGAATCTCCGCCGCACTTCTCCAGGAATGCGTCGGCGAGCACGAATGCCACCATGGCCTCTCCGACGACGGCCGCGGCCGGGACGGCGCAGACGTCACTGCGCTCGATGGTGGCCGGCGCTTCGGACAAGGTGGTCAGGTCTACCGAGCGCAGTGGCTTCATCAAGGTTGCAATGGGCTTCATGAACGCCATGACGCGCACGTCCTCGCCGTTCGTCACCCCTCCCTCGAGCCCTCCTGCGTTATTGGTGGGACGCGTCGGTCTCGCGGCGTCGTCGGCCGGCGGCAGTATCTCGTCGTGGACACGTGACCCCGGACGGAAGGCCACCTCGGGTCCAAGCCCGATGCCGACGCCTTTGATGGCGTGGATGCACATGATGGCCTGGGCGAGGCGTCCGTCGAGCTTGCGATCCCACTGAACGTAAGAACCGAGACCGGGCGGAAGTCCCGCTGCAATGATCTCGAACGCACCGCCAAGCGTATCGCCGGCATCGCGCGCCGCATCGATGGCGGCCATCATGCGCTGCTGCACCTCGGAGTCCACGCACCGGAGCGGTGCGTCCTCGGGAATGGCGGCCGCCTCTTCGTAGGACACCACCCGCGTGTGGGGAAGCACCACGTCGCCAATGGCGGACACATGGCTTGCCAGGCGGACGCCGAACCGGGCCAGCAACTGGCGTGCAAGCGTGCCCGCGGCAACGCGGGCCGCCGTTTCCCTGGCGCTCGCGCGTTCCAGGACATCGCGGATGTCGGGGTGTCCGTACTTGAGCGCGCCGGCAAGATCCGCGTGACCCGGGCGCGGGCGCACCACCGCCGCCCGCTTCGTGCCGGTGGCCTCCGCCGGCATGTCGCGTTCGACGTGCATGGTCTGTTGCCAGTTCACCCAGTCGCGGTTTCGTATCAGGAGCGCGAGGGGCGCTCCCGTCGTCCGGCCCTCTCGAACGCCCGCGAGGATCTCGGCGCGGTCCGATTCGATCTGCATACGGCGACCGCGGCCGTAGCCGCCCTGTCGCCGGCGCAGCTGGCCGTTGAGGGCGTCGAAGTCGATCTCGAGGCCGGCCGGCATCCCATCAACGGTCACTACGAGGGCCTGGCCATGGGACTCGCCCGCAGTGAGAAATCTGAGCACTCTGGCGTCAATTCTATACGAAGAGATTGCGCACTCCTGACCGCCAGCCGTGTGTTTCCACGTGAGTGGCGCGCGGCGCCCCACGGCATAGACTCCGCAGCGTGCGAGGCCGCCTCAGTTCGCGCAGCTCGAGTCGATCATCTGCAGGGACGTCAGGTTCAACCGGCTCTCGCCGGGACGACGGAAGATGAGGCCGCGCGCCTCCATCTTGTGGCCCACGTGCGTATCGGCCCCGTAGCTGCGGTGGAGGCTGTGCAGCACGAACTGAAGGTCGCCGAGCGGGTGTGTACGCGCGGTCTCGAGCGCCAGGGCGTCAGGCGTTTCGTCACGGGTGACGGCCGGTTCACCCGCACGATTCAGCATCCAGTGTCCGTCTGGCCCCTGCGTCAGACAGCCCACCATCTGCACGAGCGAAAAGTTGGATGCGGTGCGGGCGCCCCCTCCGCCTTTTCTCGTGACGATGATGTTTTCGAGGACGGCGGGGTCGAGGAACAGCTCCTCCGAGCCGGGTGGGACGTCGTTCGACTGAAGGATGAAGGTGAGGATGTCGACCTTGGCTTCGTCGGTGACCGTCTCGATCCCGCCCGCGGGCATCGTGTCGCGGATCTTCACGAAGAGCGTCTCGAGCGTGTCGTCCTCCCACCGCGACCAGAACTCGTCTCCCCTCAGCGCCGGGCCTCGTTCCGAACCCGTCAGCGCGTTGTTGTGGCAGCGGCCGCAGCTCGCCTCGAACCCGGCCTTGCCGCGAGCCGCCTGGTCCGCCGTATAGACGCCTTCCCAGACGTCGCGTTCACCGGGATCCTGGGCTGCCACCCGCGCCTGCTGCCCGACCGAAACGGCAAACACAGCTGTGATCACCAGCACTGGAGCGATGAACCGGGCCAGCCAAGGGCTCTTGTTCTTGATATCCCAGAAGGGCCGCCCTTGGCTGGTTACCAGTGTCTCTTTGGCGCGCTTCGCGCGCCTAATGGCGAGGGCAATAACAAGGGCAGCAGCACGTGTCACTGGACAACCTGTCGAAGATCGTTCGAAGATCGGCTCACTACTGTGCCGTCGGCGGACCTGAGACGCGGGCCGGGGTGGCCTGTGTCTGGCGGCCCGCGCTTCGTTCGGCCATCAACCGGCGGAGCAGGGCTGCCGTGCTTTCCCGCACAATCGCACCCCCGCGTCCACCTCCGCCGACGCCGAGGGCGATGTCGAGCGGCGTCCGGTCCTGCTTGTCGGGCAGGTCGACGATGGCCCCCTTGTCAACGAGGAACTGCACGACCGGATCCAGTCCGCGTCCGGCGGCAGCGTGAAGGGCCGTCTGTCCCGTGGTGCTGAAGGCGTTGATGTCGATGCCCTGCTCGAGGCAGATCTCCATCGCCTGAATGATGCGGGCCGCCGTGGCCTGCTCTTCCGCCACAAAGCCCCGAGTCTGTCCGGCCGCGATCATCATGAGCGCCGTGGTCCGATCGCGCTTGGGAATCGTGGCGTCCGCGCCGCCCTCGACGAGCAGGCGCATCATCTGAACATCCACTGTCCGGGCGGCCCGCATGAACGGCGTCGAACCTTCGCCGAGCGCCGCGTCGCCGGAGCCGTGATGGCGCCCCAGAATGGGACGCAGCAGGCGCGCGTCTGCATCGGCGCCGTGTGCGACGAGCTTTCTCAGCAACGTGGCCGGGTCCGTCGCGCCAACCAGTCGGGGCGGCGGCCGCCCTTGCATGGGTCCCAGCGTGTGCATGTCGACCAGGGCGTACAACGCCGCCATGCCGTTGACATCGGCAACGTTCGGGTCGGCACCCTTCTCGATCAACATCCACGCCAGGTCGTAGTGGGCATTGATGATGGCAATCACCAGTGCCGTGGCACCGTCCGGATCCTGGGCGTTCAAATCCGCCCCACCGTCGGCGAGCGCGGCTGCGCCCTCGGTGGCCCCCTGACGTGCGGCGTGCATGAGCGGCGTCCAGCCTCCCCGGGGCAGCGCGGTGCTGACCATGCCCGAGGTCATCCACCTGAACTCTGGAAACGTGAGGACCTTTGAGCGGACGTTGGCGTTGGCGCCCATCTCCAGCAGGGCCCGCACGGCTTCCGCATGATTCTCGGCCGCTGCCCAGGACAGGGGGGTTTCACCCATCCACTGTTCCTGGGTGTTGACGTCGGCCCCTGCCTTCCCGAGCGCTTTGATGGCCGCAGCATGACCTGCGCGGGCGGCCAGCATGAGGGCCGTATCTCCATCGGGCCTGGCGGCGTTCGGGTTGGCGCCCGCCTGCAGCAGCAGCTCGAGGAGCGGTACGCTGCCGTTCTGAGCCGCGAGCATCAGCGGGGTGATGCCGTACCGCGTGGCGACTCCCGGACGGGCTCCTGTGCGTACAAGGAGGTCGGCGCTGGCGGCATCGTTCATCCGCACTGCCCAGTGCAGCGCTGTCATACCGTCGGCCTCGGCGGCGTTGACGTCGGTGCCGGGTTGTCGCAGCATCGCGCGCACGGCGGCGGTGTCTCCCCGCCTCACGGCATCTACGAGGGGGATGCTGCTGGTGCCGACAACGGTCACCGACAGCAGGATCACCAGCGCAGCCCGCACACCGATCGTTTGCATCGAGCCGTTCCCTCCGGAGATGGTGGCGATGAGTGCTGCGAAACCCGGCTCCACCGAGACCGGGTTCGCCGTGAACGAGTCACGAAGGTCCGCCTCTGCATTCGTGGCTCGAGGCGGCCACCATCAGCTCGCGCCAACCACGTACGCACGAAACGTCAGTCGTAGGAGACTGCTACACGACCTCGAAACGGCCGGTGCTGATGCCGAAGCCCTGCCGCTCGACGCCGAACTTGTTCACCATGTCGAGCAGGAAGTTCGCCAGCGGCGTCTCGGGGGCCGCCGCGTAGTGATGGTTGCCCTTCAGCAGCCCGGCGCCGTGGCCGACGAGCAGCGTCGGCACGTTGAGACGGCTGTGCGTGTCGCTCTCGCTCATGCCGCTGCCGTAGAGAATCAGCGAGTGATCGAGCAGCGATCCGTCCCCGTCCGGCGTGGAGCGCAGCTTCTCGACGAACCTGGCAAACAGACTGACGTGATAGGTGTTCAGCTTCACCAGGTTGGCCAGCTTCTCGGGATTGTTGCCGTGGTGCGACATCGCGTGATGCGGCTCTGTGATCCCGATGTTCGGGTACACACGCTGGCTGGCGTCGCGCGACTTCATGTAGGTGACGACGCGCGTGATGTTGACCTCATAGGCCAGGGCCATGAGATCGTACATGAGCATGGCGTGGTCCTCGAACTCCTCCGGGATTCCAATCGGCGCATCGGGAACCGTGACCGAGGTGGCCGACTCGCGCTCGGCCCTCTGGATGCGCTGCTCGATCTCGCGAACGTTCTCGAGGAAGTCGTCCAGGCGGCTCAGGTCGCGCTGGCCCAGCCCACGCCGCAGGCCGCCGAGCTCGTCCTCGAGCGAGTCGAGAATGCTGCG
>CAZDLW010000289.1:0-485 GCA_964505975.1 uncultured Bifidobacteriaceae bacterium
GTGGCGTTCACCAAGAGTGGGGAGCGGTTGGTGGGGCAGGCGGCCAAGCGGCAGGCCATCACGAATCCAGAGAACACCATCTTCTCGATCAAGCGGTTCATGGGCCGGCGCTTCACGGAAGTGAACGAGGAGATGAAGATGGTGCCGTACACGGTACGGTCGGCGCCGAACGGTGACGTACGGATCCAGATCGGCAAGGAGGAGTACGCGCCGCCGCAGATCTCGGCCATGGTGCTGCAGAAGCTCAAGCAGGCTGCGGAAGAGTATTTGGGGCAGCCGGTCACCAAGGCCGTCATCACCGTGCCTGCGTACTTCAACGACGCGCAGCGCCAGGCCACGAAGGAGGCCGGTCAGATTGCGGGTCTCGAGGTGATGCGCATCGTGAACGAGCCGACGGCGGCGGCACTGGCCTATGGCCTCGACAAGAAGAAGGACGAAGTCATCGCCGTGTACGACTTCGGCGGCGGCACCTTCGATATCTCCAT
>CAZDLW010000289.1:495-6279 GCA_964505975.1 uncultured Bifidobacteriaceae bacterium
GGTCGCTCGCGTACCGGCTCGACAAGCAGGAGGACGTGCTCGTCGCCCTCTGCCGCCTGGGCGGCGGGACGTTCGACATCTGGGTGCTCGAGGTGGGCGAGGGCGTCTTCGAGGTCAAGGCCACGAACGGCGATACGCATCTTGGTGGCGACAATCTGGATCAACGCATCATCGAGTGGATCGGTGCCGAGTTCCGCAAGAGCGACGGCATCGACCTCAGCAAGGATCGCATGGCGCTGCAACGCCTGAAGGAGGCGGCGGAGAAGGCCAAGATGGAGCTCTCCACGGTCATGGAGACCGATATCAATCTGCCGTTCATCACGGCCGATCAGAGCGGTCCGAAGCACCTCCAGATGCGGCTCACGCGTGCCAAGTTCGAACAGTTGGTGGACGACCTGCTGCAGAAGACGGTGGGCCCGACCAAGCAGGCGCTGACCGACGCCGGGCTGGATCCGAAACGGATCGACGAAGTCGTGCTGGTGGGTGGCTCGACGCGCATTCCGCGCGTGCAGCAGATCGTGAAGGAGCTGTTCGGGAAGGATCCGCACAGGGGGGTGAATCCCGACGAGGTGGTCGCCGTCGGTGCAGGGATCCAGGCGGGTGTGCTCGCCGGCGAGGTCAAGGACCTGCTGCTGCTCGACGTGACGCCACTGTCGCTTGGCATCGAGACGCTCGGCGGTGTGCTGACGACATTGATTCCACGCAATACGACGATTCCGACCCGCAAGAGCGAGACGTTCTCCACGGCTGCCGACAGCCAGACGAGCGTCGAGGTGCACGTGCTGCAGGGCGAGCGGCCGCTCGCGCGCGACAATCGGACCCTCGGACGCTTCCAGTTGGTCGGGATCCCGCCGGCGCCACGGGGTGTGCCGCAGATCGAGGTCACCTTCGACATCGACGCCAACGGCATCGTCAACGTCTCGGCAAAGGATCTCGGCACCGGCAAGGAGCAGAAGATCACCATCACCGCGTCGAGCGGCCTCAGCAAGGAGGAGGTCGACCGCATGATGAGGGAAGCCGAGTCTCACGCAGAGGAGGACAAGCAGCGGCGGGAGGAGATCGAGACGCGCAACCGCGCCGATCAGACCGTATATGCCGCGGAAAAGATGCTGCAAGACATGGGCGACAAGCTCGCGGCGAGCGACAAGTCGGCCGTCGAGTCCGCGATCGAAAGCCTGAAGAGCGCCATCGCGGCCAACGACACGGCTGGGATGACCCGAGCCATGGAACAACTGACGCAGGCGCAGCACCGGGCTGCCGAAGCCATCTACAAGCAGGCGGGGGCCGCCGGCGCCACGGCGGATGGAGCAGGTGGCACGGATGGACCGGCCGGTGGTGCCCCACCCTCGGGCGCGGCGCAGGGCGACGTCATCGACGCGGAGGTGGTGGACGAGGAGAAGCGCTGATCGTCGGGGATCGCACGCATGGATCTCTACGTAGTCCTGGGAGTGCCGCAGGAGGCGACGGAATCAGACATCAAGCGGGCCTACCGTCGTCTGGCTCGCCGGTTTCATCCCGACATCAATCCGGGCGACCGCCAGGCCGAGGCGCGGTTTCGACAGATCCTGTTGGCATACGAAACACTGAGCGATCCGCATCGGCGATCGCGCTACGACGCGGGGCACGGCATCGAGCGTCCGGAGGACGAGCCAAAGACGGGGTTCGAGGGGTTCGACTTCTCGGGCCGTGGCGTGGAGCACGCCGCCACCTTCGGGGACCTGTTCGCGGAGGTCCTCACCGGGCGCGGCACACCGAAGCCTGGCCCCGAGCGTGGGGCGGATTTGCACCACGACCTGCAGCTCTCCTTCGACGAGGCGTTTTCCGGTGTCACACGGTCTCTCACCCTCACACGTCGTGTGAGCTGTCGGAGTTGCGTAGGAACCGGGGTGACGCGCACGAGCCCCGGCGTGTGCCATCACTGTCAGGGGACGGGCTCGGTGCGGTCCGTGCGTGGGCACATGGTGTTCTCGCGAGGTTGTGCCGCCTGCATGGGAAGCGGCCACCGGCGGCCGCGGCCCTGCGCGGCCTGCGCCGGTGCCGGTCTGGAGACGCGAACGGAGACCGTGGAGGTCGTCATCCCGCCGGGTGTGGCCGAGGGCGAACGCCTCCGAGTGCCGGGCCTGGGGAACGCCGGAATGCGGGGTGGCCAGCCCGGCGATCTCTATCTGGCCATCCACGTCGAGGCGCACGCGGTGTTTCGCCGCGATGGCGACGATCTGCACATGGTCGTGCCGATCGCAGTCCACGAAGCGGCGTTGGGCGCTCGCATCGAGATCTCAACGCCGGACGGGCGCGCGCGCCTGCGCGTTCCTCCCGGAACGCAATCGGGACAACGGTTCAGATTGCGGGAGCGCGGCGCCACGTCGACCCGCACAGGACGACGCGGGGATCTGATTGTCGAGGTGCGGATGATGCTGCCGGCGGTCCTGGACGAGCGGTCGAGGGAGCTGCTTCGCGAATTCGGCCGGATCAATGGTGAGAGTGTCCGCGCGCATTCGCCCCTTGGCGGCCACCGGGAGAGTGGGCGGGTGGAATGACCCGGCTGGTTCGGCTCGGAGACGCCGGGCGGTCGCGGCGCCTGCCGACGCGGACAGGGATGGGGTATGGCCAAGCGAGCTGAACGCGGCAAAGCGTACTACATGATCAGCGCGGTGTCGCAGAAGTACAACATCCATCCGCAGACGCTGCGGCTCTACGAGCGAGAAGGGTTGCTCGAGCCTTCTCGCACCGAGGGCAATACGCGTCTGTACTCGGAGGAAGACCTCGACCAGCTCGAGACCATTCTCACACTGACACGAGACCTCGGCGTGAACCTGGCCGGTGTGGAAATCATCCTCAACATGCGGCGCAAGATCGAGCAGATGCAGCTCGAGGTCAACGAGTTCATGGAGTACGTCAAGCGTGAGCTGGCGCGCGGCATCGACGATTGGGAGCAGCGCCTGAACACGGCGCTCGTCAAATCCGCGCCGACTGACCTGGTGCGTCAAACGCCCGAACGAACCGACGGCGAGCAGAGTGCGAAGGCCAAGGCGCGGTCCTGAACGGTGAGGGTGGGAAACGGATACCGGCGCTGTGGCGGCGGCTGCTGACTTTGTCGGTTCGATCGGTGCGCGCTCGCGTTACTATCTAGCGTGCCCTGCGAGACGTGCGACGATACCCGGTGGCGAACCGTTCTGATCGACGGCGTCACCCGCGTGACGCGCTGCGAATGCGTGCGCGAGCGCCTGATTGAGCAGCACCTGCGCGATGCCCGCGTGCCGTCGCGCTATCAGCGGTGCACGCTCGAACGCTTCGTGACCTACCCCAACGAGGAACTTCTGCGTGCCGTGGCGCATGCCAGGCGGTTCGTGGAGGAGTTTCCACATGCGCAGAAAGGCCTGATGCTCATCGGGCCCCCCGGGATCGGGAAGACGCACATTGCCGTCTCCGTGCTCAAGGACGTGATCCTCAGAACAGGTGCACGCGGCCTGTACTACGACACGCGCGCGCTGCTCCGCGATATCCGGAGCACGTACAATCCCGTGCTGAACGCGGCGGAAATGGATGTCATCCGTCCGGTCATGGAGGCCGAGCTGCTGGTGCTCGACGACCTCGGCGCCGAGCGCCTGACGGACTGGGTGGAAGAGACCATGAGCCTCATCGTCAACACCCGGTACAACGAGCGCCGGTTGACCATCTTCACGTCGAACTACGAAGACATCCCGGACGAGGGCGAGATGCATTCGCTGCTCGTCCGCGTCGGCTTCCGCCTGCACTCCCGGCTTCGTGAGATGTGCGAGTTCCTGGAATACGACGGTCCGGACTATCGCTTTCAGCCGCCGAACATCGGGGCGGACGATCTGTACAGCCTGTGGAAGGCACAGCCCCGGCGGAAGCTCCCGTCGCGAGCGGCCGGCCAGGTTCGCGCCCAGATGAAGTCCCGGCAGGAGAAGGTCGACCTCAAGTGGAGCGGCGGGCGGGCCGATTCCTGACGCGGGCGGGCCTGTCGGCGCCGCACCGCGACGTTCTCGGTGCGCTGCAGCGGTGACGCCCCGAACACCGTAGACTGAAGGCAAGACACCCGTGCTCGGGCTCTACGTCCACGTTCCGTTCTGCTCGGCGATCTGCAATTACTGCAACTTCAATCGCGGCCTCTTCGAGAGCGCCGTGAAGGAGCGGTACGTCGCGGCGCTGCTCGAGGAGATCCGCCGTCGCGGAGACGGTGCGCCCGCCGACACGATCTTCTTCGGCGGCGGCACGCCCTCGCTGCTCGAGTCGTCAGAGGTCGCCGCCATCATCGGCGCCTGCCGCGATGCCTTTGCGGTGAGCCGCGACGCGGAAGTCACGATCGAGGCGAACCCCGAGACGGTGACTGCGGCACGCCTGGCCGGCTTCCGCGCGGCGGGCGTGAACCGCCTGAGCTACGGAGTGCAATCGTTCCGCGACGCCGAGCTCCAGCGGTTAAGTCGACTGCACTCCGCCGCACGGGCGCGCGAGGCGGTTCTGGCGGCGCGCGCCGAAGGATTCCAGAACGTCTCGCTCGACTTGATGATGTGGCTGCCCGAGCAAACCGTCTCGCAGTGGCTGGAATCGATCGAGGCCCTGGTTGCGCTCGGACCGGAGCACGCGTCCCTGTATCTGCTCGAACTCTATCCGAATGCGCCACTCCGGGATGCCATGGCGCGCGCCCGATGGTCGCTGGCGCCCGATGACGATGCGGCGGAGATGTACGAGGTGTCGCTCGAACGACTCGACCGCGCCGGCTATACCCAGTACGAAATCTCCAACGTCGCCTATCCCGGTCGGGAGTCCCGGCACAATTTGAAGTACTGGCTGGATGGCGAATGGCTTGGCTTTGGTTGTGGCGCGCACTCCACAAGGGATGGGAGGCGGTGGAAAAATGTCTCCGCTACAGGAGAGTACATCTCGACCGTGGCGGATGGAGGACGGCTCGACCGGGAATGTCGCGTGCTGTCCCGGCGTGAGCGGTTCGAAGAAGCCGTCTTTACCGGGTTGCGGCTCACACGCGGCCTGGACCTGGAGTTGTTAGAATCATCCTACGGCATCGATCTCTGGCGCGAATATGGCGAGGCGCTCCTGCCCTTCATCGACCAGCGGCTCTTGATTTATGATGGCCGCGGTCTGAGATTGACAAGAGCGGGAATGCTTCTTGCCAACGAAATCATGGCGGTTTTCATCCGTTCGACAGTACGTTAGGATATCCGACCTGTCCGAGGAGGCTTGAGATGCGACGACTGTTCGGAGTTCTACTGGCTGGCGCGATTGTGGCGCTGCCGGTGTTTTCGCAAGGTGCGTACGCGCAGGAACCGCAGAAGTTCACCTTGGACGGCGACCTCGCGTTGTGGAGCGTGGCGATCCGCCCGAACGGGACCGGCGACTACGAGCAGATCCTCCGCCGCGTGCGGGACGTGCTCTCGAAATCGAGCGATCCCAGTGCCCGGCAGCAACTCGCGGGCTGGAAGGTGATCCGGGCGGACAAGCCGATGCCGGATGGCAACATCGTGTACACGCACGTCATCACGCCCGTGCGCGGCGCCGATTACAGCCTCCTGCAGATCCTGTATTCCGCCATCACGGACCGGGACGAACAGGAAGCCCTGTTCAAGCAGTATCAGTCGGCGTTCGACCGGAATCTTGCCCTGAGCTCCGGCAGGATTGCCGTCGACCTGTCCAGACCGTGAGTGCTCCGCGGCCGCAGATCTGCGAGCCGCGAGGTGCCTTCCTACGGGGGTCGGAGTCGCTGAGAGCCACGAGCGGCGAGCGCCGTTCGTGGCTCTTGCCGTG
>CAZDLW010000290.1:0-6275 GCA_964505975.1 uncultured Bifidobacteriaceae bacterium
ATGCTGAGGACCATCAACCGGAAGCTCGGCCCGGGGCTGGTGTTCGCGGCGACGGCCGTCGGCGTGTCGCATCTGGTCCAATCCACGCGTGCCGGTGCGGACTGGGGGCTGTCACTCGTTGGCTTCGTCGTGCTCGTGAACCTGCTCAAGTACCCGGTCTTCGTGTTCGGCGCCATGTATGCCGCAGCGACGGGTGAGTCCCTGATAGCCGGGTACGCTCGGCTTGGGAGGCCGGTTCTCCTCGCGCTGCTCTGCTTCCTTGTCTACGACCTGCTCATCGCGCTCGCGGCCGTGTCGCTGGTAACGAGCGGACTGGTCATCAACGTATTCTCCCTACCGATCAACAGCATCGTCGCCGCGCAGAGCATTCTCGCGATCTGCATGGCGATCGTCCTCTGGGGCAGGTACCGCCTGTTCGAAGGGGTCATCAAGGTCCTGGTGACGGCGTTCTCTCTGTTCGCCGTTGTCGCGGCGCTGATGGCTGTGGCCGGAATCGAGCCACACGCGGACAACCTGCTGCCCGCGTACCCGGTCGATCGGGGCGGCTTGCTGTTCCTGATCGCGGTGGCGGGCTGGATGCCCATCGGCATCGGTGGCTCCATCATGCTGTCGCTGTGGGTGGTGGCAAAGTCCGAGGTCATCGGAAGGCGCGTGCGCCTCGATGAGGCGGTATTCGACTTCAACCTCGGGTACGGCGCATCGGTAGTCATCGCC
Organism: uncultured Bifidobacteriaceae bacterium; assembly: GCA_964505975.1. Classification (GTDB taxonomy): domain Bacteria; phylum Acidobacteriota; class Vicinamibacteria; order Vicinamibacterales; family UBA2999; genus Gp6-AA40. Next base: position 715 of record CAZDLW010000290.1, read on the forward strand.
CTGTGCTTCGTCGTGCTGGGGGCCTACATCCTGTACGGGTCGGGCGCCAGCACCGCGGGCAGCCCGGACGGTTTCGCGGCGTCGCTCATCCGCCTGTTCACGGACGTGTTCGGCGGCTGGTCCTTCTTGGTGATCGCGTCCGCAGCGCTCGCGGTGATGCTGTCGACGCTGCTGGCCCTGGTCGACGCGTTTCCGCGCAGTATCGGTGCGGTTCTCGCGCGCCTGCGCGGCGCGGGCGAGCGCGAGCTGCAGCGCGGCCGCCTGTTGCCCATCCTCCTGGCCGCGGCATGGGCGTTCGTGACGGTCTTCCTATCGGCGTTCGCCAGCGAACCGCAATCGTTCGCGCGGTTCATCAACCTGGCGACGTCACTCGGGTTCGTCATCGCGCCGTTCATCGCCTATTTCAACCATCGGGTCATGTGCTCGGACGCGGTGCCGGCCCAGTGCCGGCCCGGAGCGCTGCTGCGCGTGTGGAGCTGGATGGGGATCGCCGCCTTTGCCGCGACGGCGCTCGGCTTCGCGTATCTCAGCTTGACGGGCTGAGTTGGACTTCGATCCCGGCTCGTCGCTCGCGCTATGCAGCCGGAGTGACAGGAACCGCATGCGCTCTGGGTCATGGTGAAACCGATACACGTGGCAGAACGGCGAGTCGAGTGTCGCGCCGCCGTCTTTCATCGTGCCGCCGTAGCGACCGAGCGCCACGACGTGATCGCCGCCGTCGATGAACGTGCTGGGCACGGCGGTGAAGTTGTCGATCGCCGCCAGCAGTCGCGCGAACACACCTTCGCCAATCGCAGCTGGACCGACGTACGGATTGCGATCGGCAAGGGCATTGCCCTCCGCTTGGTTCCAGCTGATGGCTTCATCCATCGCCGCAAACAGCACGGAACCACGGAAGGGTCATGTCGGCCGAATGCCTCGTACGCCGCTTCCTGATGATGTGCTCCGCTCACGCGCGAGCCGCGTGATGCTAGCACGAGCATCGCTGATGCTCGCCGACGTTCGCACGTCGGGCGGACCTTGACTTCGCCCGTTTGCGCGAACAGGCTCGAAGCCCTGTGGGCACCTCGCCGGGTCCGCGGCCCAGCTCGGCATTTAGAACGATCGTGCTCGTCACGAGTACGGTCGCGGCAATCCTGTTTCTCCTGTCCGCGGCTGCGGTTGCCCGCCACGGGGACCAGATTCGCGCGTTCGGGTGGACTCCGGACGCTGTTGCCCGGTGAATCGGTTGTTGGCCGGGTTGATCCGGGCGGGCCGGCCCACGGCATCCTTCAGCCGGGCGACGCGATCGTCGCCTGGAATGGTGACCGTCGTGCCGCGGAGTCGGCGCGTTCTACTTCCGTCGCAGCCTTCTCCCGATCCCGAGATCCGTTTACGAGCTGACGATTCGGCGGCCGGCGTCGAGCGGACGTTCCCGCTCACCGCGCCCCAGCGCCCGAACAGCGAGCGTGCTCGGCGGACAAGGAACAGAACGGCGGAGGCTCGAATCGATCCTCCGACGCGCCGCCTGCGCAGACCCGGCGGTGCGACATGCCTCGATCGCCGCCCTGGCGAGTGACCTCATTCCAGCGCTCCGGGCCGTTCCGACGTCGGTTTCGGACCCCGAGGCACAGACCGCGTGGGAGCCGGGAGGACCTGCGACGCTTCCGTTCCCACACATCACGGTGGTAGCATGCCCGGGCATCCTCACGAAGGAGACAGCATGCCGACGATCGTTGGATATCACGACATCACAAAGGGTCAGGACCATTGGCTGCGCTCGCCGAAGCGAAAGGAGCTGTTTGGGCCGCTAGGCGTCACCAACATCCGCACGTTCGTGGATCCGCAGAACCCGAAGCGGGTGGCTGTGGTGATGGATGTGCCGGACATGGATGCGTTGAACGCCGTCATGCAGAGTCCGGCGGCCGCCGAAGCGATGGCCCATGATGGCGTGGCTCCCGAGACACTGGTGATTCTCGTCGAGGCGTAAGCCGCGTGGGGAGCGCTGACGAGAAGCCCGAAGCCCCGGGATCCATGCCGGGGGACCCGCATGTCAGCGCCCGGCGGCCCGTGCGCATGGGCTGCGCCGACAGGCACCTCAATCACCACAAAACCTTCCTGGCAGCGGCGGACTCGGGAATATAGATGTCCGTTCAGGCCGCGTTCACGCTCCCGTGTCTGTATCTGTCCGAATGCAGAGGAGGAGAGATGATAGTACACGCCGCACGTGCTCTCGGGTTTGCCCTCACCTTGAGCAGCATGGCCGTCCTCGCGACTGCCTGCTCCAACAGCCATCCAATCGCTCCGTCTGTCATCGGGGCAGGCGACGCCGCCGGGCCCCCGGTTGCCGGCACTCAGGCGAGGGCCAGCGAGCAGTCGGTGACGACGACGCAGGCGTGCTGGGGGCAGGCCTCGCAGGTATTCGCCCGCATGGGGCTGATGGGGGAGCACAGTAGTTCATTCCCCACCCCACGCCTGGGCCTTCGCAACCTCGCGCGCGCGCTGTACGAGCAGGGTATCCTGCCGGACGATACGATGCAGAGCCTTGGTGCGTTTGTCGCCAGGGAATTGGATCTCAGCATCGCGGCGTGTCAGTAAGGTCAGAGTGACATACCGCAGGAATTGCGCCGCTCGGCTGGTCCGCCGCACCAGGCGGCGCGGGCCGTCTGCGCCCTCGCGCACGAACGTGATCTCCGTCCCGTCCGGAGACAGGCAGGACTTATGGACAGGCGGGCAGCCTACTATGCCAATCCGTAGCGTAGTATGGTGCGACGTTCGCTCCAGACCTCGAATCGAGTAAGGAGAGGTACCCGCGAAATTCATGCTTACGTGGCGAACGCGTCCCGGCCTCTACCAGGCGGCGTTTCAGCAGTTCCTGCAAACTGGCGGTCCGCCGCCCAAGGGGGTGGAACAGGTTGCTCGGTATCACGTGCCCGGCTCGGTTCTGGGCTGGCACGTCCTGGAAACGAACGATATGACCGCCCTCGCCGAGCATGTGAACAACTGGGGCGACCTGATTGATATAGAACTGAATCCGGTCATCGAGGATGCCCAGGCAGCAGAAGCCGCGGCCAGGGTGTTCGGCAAATAGCAGTCCTCCCGTCGGCCGGGTTGGATCAACGTGTGCCCTGGGGTGCGGGCATGCCACCCGCATCCTGCGGCGGCGAAACCGGGTCGGACCGTGGGAGATCGCTGACTACCTTCGGCGAAGCGTCCGGACCGCGCAGCGGTGGAAGCGGGATGCGGGCCCCGTGAGACGGGTGTCGTCGGACGGAGGCGCCGTGTACGCCTTCCGCTCGGAGATTGACGCCTGGTGCCAGAAGCGTGCCGTTGGCGGGCCGGCTCCGGCATCGGGCTCGGCTCCTGAACCTGCGATTGATGCGCCCGGGAGACATGGCGGGAACCGCGTGCACCGCCGGCATGGCACGCGCGTCCGGCTGTTCCTGCCGCACGACGTCAGGTTCGATCCCGATTCGGCGGCGGGTCATGCGAGCCTGGCCGTCTACTTTTTCACCCTGACGGTGATGGGCCTGCTTCGTCCCGACGAGGGCATGCCCGCAGCACGAGCGGCCGCCGCTCGCGCTCTTCACCTCGATCCCGACCATGCCGAAGCGCTTGCCCTGCAGGGGGTCTTCCTCGCTCTGTACGATCACGCCTGGGCCGAAGCCGGCCGACGGTTCGCGCGCACGCTGCAGCCCGATCCCGTGCCGCCTACCGTGCAGTTCCACCATGCGGCGTGGTTCCTGGCGCCCCTGCAGCGGTACGAAGAGTCTCTCGTGCACCTGCGATCTGCGCTGGTGCATGAGCCGCTGTATCTGCTCGGACGGTCGGAATCGTATGCGACCTGTGCAGCCTCGGGCACGTCAATCAGGGACGCGCCGAGCTCGAGCACGTCCTGAGGATCGATGCCTGCGCTTGCCACCTCGGACGGGAGTACGCACTGTGCGGCCGGATCCGCGATGCGGATGCTCTGGCAGCACGGACGTACGCGTCACGCCTCCAGCCTCCCGGTCCCCGCGACCCCTGCGCACGCGATCAGGGCGGCGAACCTCAGCGCACTCGTCGACGCCATTGCCGCCGACGGGACACGGTCTCGTCATGCTGATGGGCAAGGGCGGCGTGGGCAAGACGACCGTTGCGGCCGCAGTGGCCACGGCCCTCGCGCGACGGGGACTGCCGGTCCACCTCACCACGTCCGATCCGGCGGCGCACGTCGCGCAGACGCTGGCCGACGAGGTGGAGCACCTGCGCGTCAGCCGCATCGACCCGCTCGTCGAGACCGAGCGCTATCGGCAGCGCGTGCTGGAGACGAAGGGCCGCGACCTCGATGCCGACGGCCGCGCGATGCTCGAAGAAGATCTCCGCTCGCCGTGCACGGAGGAGATTGCCGTCTTCCAGGCCTTCGCGCGCATCATCCGCGAGGCACGCCAGTCCTTCGTCGTGATGGACACGGCGCCAACCGGGCATACGCTGCTGCTGCTCGACGCCACCGGCGCCTATGACCGCGAGGTGACACGACAGACGAGCGGCAGGGGCATGCACGTGACGACACCGTTGATGCAGTTGCAGGATCCCCAACAGACGAAAGTGCTCATCGTCACGCTCGCCGAGACGACACCGGTGCTCGAGGCGGCAGGCCTCCAGGCGGAGCTGAGGCGTGCGGGGATCGAACCATGGGCGTGGGTGATCAACCAGAGCCTCGCCGTCGCACCGACGACGTCCCGGCTGCTTCAGCAGCGCGCCGCCAACGAGCGCGCCCGCATCGAAGAGGTGGCCACGAAGCACGCCCGCCGCTACGCCGTCGTGGGACTGCACCCAGTCGAGCCGGTTGGCGCGGAACGCCTGGCCGCGCTGGCGGGGGCGGAGGCCAGCGGCGTCAATGCGTGAGCGAGTGCACGGGTCGTTCAGCGGGGACAGAAGCCACCATGCGCATTGCGATCACCAGCGACATCCACGGCAACCTGCTGGCCCTCGACGGGTACTGGCCGATCTGCGGACACGACCAATGGATGCGGTGTACAACCCGTGCCGCTCGTCCACGGGAGTCCGCGGCGGATGACGAGTACCTGTTCGAGCATCGGCCGATCTCGAGCCTTGCAGCGGCTCGCCGCCACGTCGGGCGCGGACATCGTCCTCTTCGGCCATACCCACAAGCCGTACACGAAGGTCGTCGACGGCGTGCTCTTCGTCAATGCCGGATCGGTTGGCAAGCCGAAGGACGGTGACTGGCGCGCGTGCTACATCATCCTGGAGCCACGGAACGCCGCGGCTCCCGTGGAACTGCACCAGGGGCAGACGTCTCGATGCCAGGCGTTGCGGCTTCGTTACCTCGTTATCGATCAGGTAGTCGCCAGTCGGGAGATCGCCCATTCGGGTCCTCGAGCCGCTCCGGAGCACGGGCTGCAACAAGGCCGAGCGCGACTCGAGAACCGCTGCCTGATCTCGCCCAAGAGCGTCTGGCGGTCCATGCCCGACCTCCTCTCGTCAACGACGTGCCGGTACACTGGCCATCCGCAACACTGCCGGTATGGTCGTGATGTTGGCGATGGAGCTGGGCGAAGCTCTGTGGTTCACCGCCCGGA
>CAZDLW010000291.1:0-5939 GCA_964505975.1 uncultured Bifidobacteriaceae bacterium
GGGTCCTGTCGCAGCTCGGCGAAGATGAAGTCGAGGCCGACCCAGATGACGTGCGAGTCACGGTCGTCGGCCGAGCGTCGCAGCCACTCGAACGCCCGGTCGAACTCGCCCAGCACGGCGTAGACGCGGGCGATGGCATAGGCCTTGTTGGCGCGCGGCGACCAGTCCTCCATCTCGGCGACGAGCGCGTGCGCTTCTGCGTGACGGCCGGCTGCAGCGTACGCCGTCGCGAGCCCTCCGCGCAGCAGAGCGCTCCCGGGCGCCACTGCGACCGTCACGTATTGTATCGAAGCCGGGACGGTCGGAGCGATGAACGGCCTGTCCACCGTCCGCGCGCTCACGACGAAGGTTAACCGGATCCCCTATTCGACGTCACGGACCACAGCGAGTATCCCACACGACGTGGAGCACGATGTACACGCCGCCGAAGGCGAGCATTCACGATAGCGCCGGGCTGAACCTCGCGTTCGATTTCCTGCCGGGATCGGTGGCCTCCGACCGATTGCGGAGGTGACCACACATCCGGCATCCAACGCATACAACATCCCCTAATCGCCCGCGAGGAACATCACCAGCCGCCACGCCCCGTTGCGCCGTTCGAAGTAGGCACGATAGGAGAAGTCGAACTCGCCTCTGGCCGCCAGGCACCGGCGCCGGCGAACCTGCAGTACCTACCCACTCCTACCGCGGCTGTATTGGTGCCTTCTTCAACCGGCCCCAGGTGACGAAGGCCGCCAAGGCACCGAGGACGAGTGTGATCGGTATGTCGTTCCATTCACCACGGGCTGCATGAAACAGCGCGGCGAACACCATGATGACCAACAGCCCACCCGAAGCCAGGGGCGTCAGGATGGGAGCCACCCGCAGGAGCGCAGGCAGGAGCACACCAATTGCCCCCGCGACCTCGGACGCCCCAATGAAACGGACCAGCCATCCGGGCAGATCCGCCGTGTACGGTAGTTGTTGCGCGAGATCTGGCAATGGCGTCGCGACCTTGGCGAAGCCCGCACCGGCGAACCCTGCAGCGAGCAGGACCTGCACTACCCACAGTGCGATACGGAGATTCCTTCCCCCTGCGCTGGTCGGTTGGGTGCCGTTGCACGCACAGTCGTAGCCATAGTGCCCTCCTCACGTCGTCGCCCCGGCAGCAGTTCCTGTTTCCAAGGCCTGTCGGAGGGCGCCGGCAATGTCCTCAACCACCGTTGCGCCCACGCCAACGATCCCGCCCAGACTGAAGAACGGATGAATCATCCCTTCGTACCGCCTGGCCTCGACAGGGACCCCTGCCGCCTGCAGCTTTCGCGCGTAGGCTTCGCCCTGGTCGCGTATCGGGTCGCATTCAGCCGTGATGACAATCGCCGGAGGAAGGCCGCTGAAGTCGGAGGCGTGTAACGGGGATGCGTACGGGTGACGCGCATCGTCCGGGCGGCCAAGATACTGGCGCTTGAACCACTCCATCATCTCCTCGGTCACGAAATGACCCTGGCCGTACTCCTGCATCGACGCACTGCGATCTTCCCAGTCGACCAACGGGTACACGAGTACCTGAAACCGGATGGCTGGCGCGCCGCGCTCGCGGGACATCATCGCTACGACGGTTGCGAGGTTTCCACCCGCACTGTCTCCAGCGACCGCGAGCCGCGTGGGGTCGATGCCGAACTCGCCGGCATGTTCCGCAACGTACCGTGTGGCGGCGTAGGCGTCGTCGGGCGCCGCGGGAAACGGATACTCCGGTGCCATCCGGTAGTCCACGGACACCACGGCGCAGCCGGCAGCATTGGCCAGCATGCGGCACTGCCGATCGTGGGTGTCGAGGTTGCAGAGGACGAACCCACCACCGTGGAAGAACATCAGGACGGGCAACCCATCGCCGAGGCGCGGATAGTAGACACGAACAGGAATCGGCTGTGCGGGGCCCGGCACGGTACGATTCTCGACGCGTGCCACCGGCTGCTCCGGACCGCCAAACTCTATCAGGCCCTGGCTCGCCATCCGGGCGTCAGCCACCGGAAGCCGATCGATAGGTGTGTCGCTCGCCGCGGCCAGCGTGTCCAAAAACGCCTTGCACTCGGGATGCAGCGCCATTGTGGTCCTCCTGAATGCAGGGATATTACACCCACCCGAGCGGCTGGCGCATGATGTGTCCGGGGATGCAGCGAGGCCCCGATCGCTTTCCCGGATGCGTCTGGCGGAGGTCAGATCTGGCCCGTGGGGCCCGAACAGTCGGGATGAGGCGGCAGACGACGAGACAGGCTAGAATCCGAGCGCGATCGCGCTGCCCCATGTTCTGTCTGCGTGCATCGCGAATCGGCCCTGTCGGTCGACTCCAATGCTTCGCCTCGTCAAGGGTGCCGTCGATGCGTGACTCGAGGAAACCCACTCGGTCCCTCCCTGTTGCCGCAGTCCTGGCGGTGGCTGTCCTGATCGCGGCCACAGCATCGGCTGAAGAGATTCGGGTCATGACCTCCGGCGCGTTTACTGCCCCGTATCTCGAGCTCGTTCCGACGTTCGAGCGCGAAGCTGGGCACACAATCCTCAGCGTGTTCGGCGCGTCGATGGGCGGGACGCCGGATTCCATCCCGGTGCGGCTGGCCCGGGGAGAGCGCGCCGATGTCGTCATTGTCGCCGCCGAAGCCCTGGACGACCTCGTACGTGAAGGCATGATCATCCCTGGCACTCGCGTTGATCTGGTGCGCTCGCGCATCGGCATGGTGGTGCGTGCCGGAGCGCCGAGGCCGGACATCAGCTCGGTGGATGCCTTCGTTAGAACGCTGCTCGAGGCGCAGTCGATTGCCTTCTCGGCGAGCGCGAGCGGCACGTACCTGTCGACGGAGCTCTTTCCCCGGCTCGGCATCGCCGACCGGATCCAGGCCAAGACCCGCCGGATCGAGAGTGAACGGGTCGGGACAGTCGTCGCCCGCGGCGAGGCGGAGATCGGGTTTCAACAGATCAGCGAATTGCTGCCAATTCCTGGCGTCGACTATGTGGGTCCATTACCGGATGCGGTCCAGCGCGTCTCGACCTTTTCGGCAGGCATTGCCGTCGGCTCGACGCAGCCTGCCGCCGCACGACGGCTGATCGACTTCCTGACCTCTCCGGCCGCGATGCCCTCCATCCGGAAGTACGGGCTCGATCCGGTGGCCGATGCGTCCGAGACGCCAAGCGCACGGCGGGAAGCCTCGGATAACGCGCCGCAAATCTTGGTCAGAAGGGGCGCCGCATCAGGCTGGTCTCCAGAGCCGCGCATGTCCGGGCGGTCGAACCGCGGGTGGAGCTGACAACGTGCTCCCGACAGGCTGCAGACTGAAGTCGGCCACTCAGCGCGTACTCTCACACGCGGGAACCGCAACGCTGCTCCTTCTCTGGACGTGCGACGCCTACTCCAGCGTCGTCGCGATCCAGACCTCACGGATCCGGCCGGGAAAGGCCTGAACGACTCTTTCCTGGTCCTGTTGTTCCTGACGAGCCTGACGGGACTGGTGCTCATGTTGCTGCGCCACAGTTCTTTCATGGGCGGGCTGCTCGTCGTGCACCTGGGATGCGTCCTTGCGCTGTTCGTGACGCTGCCGTACGGCAAATTCGTGCACGGCATGTATCGTACGCGTGCCTTGCTCCGGTACGCCGCCGAGGTTCCATCGGATGCGTCTGGCTCGAGCGGGAACCCACCGATTGAACCGGCGTAACACGTATCGCCGCCTCGAACAGTAGCACTACGCGGGGCGTCAGTCCTTCAGTACGGAACCCCCTTCTGCCGCGCCTCGCGAAGGGCCGCCGCATACCACTCCAGCTCCGACGCGAAACGCACGAAACGCCGTGCAATCCCCTCGTCGCGTGGGGTTCCGTCGTCGTGAAACGCGTCGGCAATCTTCGGAATCGGAAACAGGCTCGAGATGCTCGGCATGCCGAGCTCGCACAGCATGGCCCGGAGCTGCATGGCCGCCCGGACACCACCGAACGCGCCCGCCGAGTAGCAGACGATTGCCGACGGCCTGAAGAAGTACTCCTCGAGGAAGTGATCCAGCAGATTGCTCAAGGCCGGCGGAATGCTGTGGTTGTACTCCCCGCTCACGACGATGAACCCGTCGGCGGCGCGATAGAGCGCGGCCAACTCCTCCAGCGCTGCCGGAGCCGTGCCGCGTTCGTACTCCTTGTACATCCGGTCGAGCAACGGAAGCTTCACGGCAACCGGATCGACGATGGTGACGTCGTGACCGCGGTTTTTCATCGCTCGCACGACGAATCGTGCGGCCTTGATTCCCTGCCGATCCGACCTGACGGACCCCACCAGCACCACGAGCTTCAACGACATCTCATCAGTCCATTCGTTCTGTGAAGGTCCCGCACTCCGGCGACGAACCACCGCCGGACCTCGAGCACACGGCGCCAGGTCCTTGGATGGCCGGGTGCAACGCAAGGTTACACTGCCGGAGCAAGTCCAGGACCGCGTCCCAGGGAGGCGGCGGCTCACGTCAGCTGTCGTGCCTCGACCGGCGCTCCGGTCTGTCGAATCTCGAACGGCCGGCTTGCTTCCCCGAAGTACACGGAGAGGTGCGGGAATGGAATCTCGATACGGTTGGCATCGAATGCCTTCTTGATACGTCGCCGGAACTCCCGCGCGACGTTCCACTGCTTAATCGGCAGCGTCTTGAACCGAATCCGAATCGTCACACCGGACGCGCCGAAATTGTCGACGCCCAGGACCTCCAGCGGCGCCAGGATGTCCGTCTTGAAGGCCGGATCCTCCATCAGCTCGTCTCCCACTGCCCGCAGCACCGACACGACACGATCGGTGTCTTCCTTGTAGGCGACCTCGACATCCAGGAGGCTGTACGAGAAGTCCTTCGTCATGTTCGACAGCGTCGCGATGCTCCCGTTCGGGAACACGTGCACGACGCCGTGGGCGTCGCGAAGGACGATCGTGCGTAGCTTGATGGCCTCGACGAGGCCGCCGGTGCCGTTGATGAGCGCCACGTCGCCGACGCGCACCTGGTTCTCCAGAATGAGGAAGAACCCACTGATGACGTCCTTGACGAGCGTCTGCGCACCAAATCCCACCGCGAGTCCGATGATGCCGGCACCGGTCAGGATTGGCATGATGTCGAATTCGAGCTGCTGCAGCACCATCAGGATCGCAACCGCGAAGACGAGGATGCTCGTCCCGTTCCTGATCAGGCCTCCCAGCGTCTTGGCGCGCTTGCTCAGCTCGATGGAATCGACACCGCCCTGCTGCTCGAAGCGTGTCTCGAATCGAGAGACAGCGAGCGCCATCACGCGCATGAGCAGCGTCGCGAGCACGGCGATGACGGCAATACGAAGACCGGATTCGAAGAACCACGATGCCATGGACTCGGCGTTGGGCCCGAAGCTGGTCGCGATGCCGACGACATCCAGGGCCGGCAGCACCAGGGCCGCAAAGATCACCGCAAACGCGACGATCCGCACGAGCCGAACGGGACGGCGCATGACCGGGCGTTGAAAATCGCCGGCCTCGGCATCCCCTTGCAGGTGAAGGAGGAACGTGCGAACGAGCCGGGCGACCGCCTCGGCCAGCACCCACGCCAGCGTCAGTGCCAGCAGTACGGCCACGACCGGCGCCGTGCCGGCCGGGAATCCCTCGAAGAACTGCTCCAGCATGCATCCCTCCTGAACGCGGCACGGACGACGTCGTGAAGCTCGCGCCGCGGAGCGGGCGTGATGCCTGCCCAACGAATATCCAACGTGCGAGAAGGTCCTCCGGTCCCCGGAGTCCGTCAGGGCGACGACGTGTGCGCGCTTCGCGACTTGTACCGCGGTTTCGCGGATGACGCAATTCCACCGCTACCGACCTTGCCAACTTCGACTGTGTCTGGCACGCTGTGTGTGCCGCTTTCCGGAAGGCGTCCTCCGGAATTCTCTGTGAATCCTGCCCAGTGACGACCCTAGTGGTGTGTCCACGAAAT
>CAZDLW010000292.1:0-885 GCA_964505975.1 uncultured Bifidobacteriaceae bacterium
GCACGTGCGAGCAAGGCCAGGCTTTACATCCTTCACGCGATGCCTGCCAGATATCCGTTTTCATGGCATCAGAGTGAACGCTTCGAACTGTTGACGCGGCTGCGGCAACGGGCGGAACGCGACGGCGTTGCGGTTCGCACGGTGGAGCAGCACGGTGATCTCCGACACGGTCTTCGAATGGCCGCAGTCTTGCGAGCGCCACACCAGAATCTCCGAACGAGCCCCCGGACCCCAGAACTGCGTGCCCACTACGTTCCCGTCGTCGTCCTTGATGTCCCTGATCTTGTAGGCGGCATCGAACCAGGCCGGCTCGGGATGGAGTGGTGCCTTCGTCTGCCCCATCTTGAGAAGCAGCACGTCCCCGTTGGGAAGGGTGACGATGTCGTGATCGTTCGAGAGGATCCGGCGGTAATTGCCAAATCCGGGTGGTTCCTGCGGAATCGTCTTCGACGGCTTCCCCGGGTTGTTCAGGTTGAAGCGGGAAATCTCGGCGGGGTTCTTGGCGTGGTCATTGGATATCAACAACTTCCCATCCGGGCACGCGGCATTCTTGCCTGGAGGGACCACCGTGGACTGCACCTCGCCTCCTTCCGTGCCGAAGGAGTAGCGCTTCGACACGGTCACGCCGGTCGGCATGTCCAACCCTTGGGCCACCGCGCGGCTCCCAGAGAACACTCCACCCACAACGGTTAGCATGGCGAGTGTCGTGACGATTGGGCCCCGTGCGGCGAGCGCACCAGGCGAAGGGGCCCGTTTCTTTGTTTGCGCCATCTTCGTTCTCCTCACCCTCGCATGGTTGCGAGCGAGTGGACAGAGTAGAGAGCGAGCGGCGGGGCGTCACCACCTGCACAGGTAGTCTCATGAGGGCGCCTGGCGGCAGCGGTG
>CAZDLW010000292.1:895-5280 GCA_964505975.1 uncultured Bifidobacteriaceae bacterium
GAATGTGAGCCGCGGGCACGGTTCAGCGCGGCCCTCGACCTTGGAAGTCCTCGGCGGAACCAGGCCTGCTGCACCCCGGCGCCCAGCGGTGGCGGTGGGCGGGCTTGACGCTCGGGCTGACCTTAGCTAGATTAGCTAACATGATCACCGTCAACATGCACGAGGCCAAGACGCGGCTTTCCGAGCTCGTCAAGGCCGTCGAGGAGCGCAATGAAGTGGTGGTGCTCTGCCGCGACGGCCGGGAGGTGGCCGAGATCCGCCGCAGGCCCAGTCGGCGGCGCGTGCGCGACCTCACGCCGGACCCGAGGTTCCGCGTCGAGTTCGCGCCCGGCTATCGGCCGACCGAACCGCTCGACCCGGCGGAGTGGCCGGAGGACCTCCGGTGAACGTCCTGCTCGACACCTGCGCGCTGCTGGCGCTCGGGCGCGGAGAGCTGCCCGCGACAGCCTGGAAGGCTTGGTGTCGCGGTGCACGATGCCACGCGCGTGCGCCGCGGCAAGCCCTTCGCCTACCTGTACCGCCAGGTGCAGGACATCTGTCACCGGCAGCCTCCCGCGATCGATTCGACGCTGCCGCGTGTCGCCCTGATAGTGGGCCATGGCGATGAACAGCTGCCGCTCGGTGGTCTCGCCGACCTCGTGAATGACGGCGATATTCGGGTGGTCGAGCGCGCCGAGCGTACGCGCGTCCTCGAGAAGCCGTTGTCTGGCCGCAGTGTCATCACTGAGATACGGCAGCAGCACCTTCAACGCGACGGGGCGATCGAGACGGTGTCGTGTGCGAGGTACACCACGCCCATGCCACCGCGCCCATCTCGTGCGCGATGCGATAAGGGCCCAGGGTGCGCTCGAGAACCGGCGGCTCGAGATCCGCGAACAGCTGCACGGCCTCTCGAGCAGAGAGCGCGGTCAGGAAGCCGTCGGATTGAACGTGGGCGTGCAGCAGCGATTCGACCCCCAGCCGCAGCGCCCTGGCACTGCCGCACGCGTTGTCCAGAAACGTCGCACGGTCCTCGGGTGAGCGCTCCAGGGCCGCAGCCAGAAGCTCTCGCACCTGGGGCCAGGTCTCGGGGGTCAGTTCGAAGCGCGGCCCTTCGGCATCCGGGTGTGACAACAGGAACCTCGATCTGCGGCAGCCGGCCGTTCTCGACGATCACGTCCTCGCGTGCTGTTCCTTCTCTGGAGAGCGAAGCGTCCGATAGAGCCACGCCCTGGCGGCGGTCCAGTCCCGGCGCACCGTGCGCGACGAAAGGTTCAAGGCTTCCGCCGTCTCCTCCTCGTCGAGTCCCGCGAAGCAACGGCACTCGACCACACGAGCGGCGCGCGGATCCACCTCTTCGAGCCGTTCGAGCGCTCGATGGAGATCCAGGATCTCGGTGGCGAACGCGTCCACCGCGAGAAGCTCGGCATCGAGCTCGACGGCGTCCTGTCCGCCGCCCCGCTTCAGCCGGGCGCGGTGACGTGCCCGATCCACCAGGACCTGGCGCATCGCTCGCGCGGCGGCTCCGAAGAAATAGCTCCGGCTTCGGAGCGACAAGTGCGTGTGATCCACAGCTTGAGGTAGGCCTCGTGAACGAGCTCGGTCGTGAGCAACGTCTGTGCGTGTCGCTCGCGGGCCAGATACGCATGCGCGAGGTGACGCAGCTGGCCATAGACCAGCGGCACGAGGCGATCAACGACGTCGCGGCCATCCACATCCGCGTCCTGGAGCACCGCAGTGATCGCGTCGTCGGACAATGGCTTCGTCTCCGGCGGCAGTCCATCAGGCGACCCGGAGGCTGGCCACCTCTTCATTGCCATGGCGTACTACGCCGGCGAGACGATTCGCGAGAAGATCGTTCGCGGCCCGCTGCCGATCGGCGAGGCACTCGACTATGCGTGCCAGGCGGCGGACGGGCTGGCGCGGGCGCACGAAGCGGGCATCGTACACCGCGACATCAAGCCGGCGAACGTGATCGTGACTGATCGCAGCGAGGTGAAGATCGTCGACTTCGGACTGGCCAAGAGCGCCGGATCCGAGCCGAGCCGCGAGGGGGCGACGCCGGGCACCGTGGCGTACATGAGCCCGGAGCAGACGCTCGGCGGCCCGGTCGATCATCGGACCGATATCTGGAGCCTGGGAGCCCTCCTCTACGAGATGCTCACGGGCCGGCAGCCGTTTCCCGGCGATCACGATGCGGTCGTGATCCATGCGATTCGGCACGACGAGCCCGAGCCGGTCGGTCGGGTCCGGGCCGACGTGCCGGATGCGGTGGCGCACGTCGTTCGGACGTGTCTCGCGAAGGATCCGGCCGATCGTTACCAGCGGACCGCGGATCTGGTGGCCACGCTGAAGGCGAACGCTTCCGTTCGTCCCGACGCGCAGCCCGCGGCGGGTCGACCAGAACATCCGTCGGCGTCCGTGCGCCGTCTGCGAGCCGCGCGCGGCGTTGGCACCGGTCGCGTCGGCCTGCTGTTGGGCCTGATTGGACTGACCGCGGCCGCGAGCTACCTCGGTAACTGCCAGCGTGGGGCGAGGCGATGCCGGCCACGGCACTGGGGTGACGTCGGGTCAGGTGCAGCCCGCCGTCAGAACATCCTGCGCTGCCGTCAGCAGCCCGACGTCGTTCACCGGAATCCCTCCCCTGGCCCCCCGGGCACGGAGGTGGGCATGACGCCATCCTTACGCCACTCCAGCAGCAGCGCGAAGTTCTCGGCCATCAGCTCCTCCGGGTGGAGGATATAGCTCGAGTTCCGGAGCATGCGACCGGGCCAGTCGGTGTTGCCGAAGTCGTAGGTCACCAGTGAGCCGTCGGGGGCGCGGCGCACATCGCCGCTCTCCAGGTCCACTGGCAGAAGGACGACAGCGAGGGCCGCAAAGAACGGCGGTGGACCCGGCACCGGCGGGGCGTTCAGGAGCTAAATGAACTGCTCGAGCGGAACGCGTGACTGGAAGACAGGAACGACGTGTGCCGGGCCGCTGCCGGTCTGGACGCCCAGCGCGTGGTCGTACAGATGCGCCCCGACGTTCGGATTGGTGATGCGCCGGCTCTCGAGCTCCAGCGGATACTCGAAGTTGGCGACCGGCTCGAACCCGAGCAGCGCAGAGAGCGCCAGGCGTTGCGCGGGGTTTTCGCCAGAGAGCACGTGGAACAGCTCGTGCGCCAGCAGAAAGAAGTCGCGGCGCGTGTCCCCGGCCCGGCCCGGGGGCCGCGGTCCCAACAACGTCAACGCCATGGATGCCTACGTGCCGGAGGACATCTGGTCCGGCCGATTCCGCCCGCGCAGCTCCCGCGGCAGGAGCTGATTGCGATTGCCGACGCGTACTTCACCGGCCTGCAGCGTAACGACGGCAGGAAATCGGCGATACCGGCACCTATCCGTTCACGGACGACTGCCACCGCATCGAGAACGGCGCGCCCACGACCAACGTGCCGCGTCCGCCGGACGCGGCGCCGGGCATCGACGGCAGCGTCCACCCTGACGAGGTTCGGCGGATGAAGGCGACTGCTCGGTACTTGGCGACTCTTGGGGAGTAATCGCGAAGACGCGCGCTTCTATCGTTGATGGGCTAGAATGGCCATCCTAGAGACCGCCAGAGAGTCGACGATGCGGATATCACCGTTTGGCACGGCAGTCTTGGCGTACGTGGTGATAGGTCACGCGCCGCCTGCGGCCGCTCAGGTCGATCAACAACGCGCACAGGAGTACTTCAGGGAAGCCCAGGCGCTCTGCGAGCGCGACGGTGGGCGCCTCTGGGGCGTGTCGATCTGCGCGCCCATGGTGATCGGCGACGCGCGGACACAGACGTTCGCCACCAGCCAGCCGCCACCGGATGTGCCTCGTCCGAGTGTTATCGGTGTAGTGAACGGACCCATGCAGTGGGGCGACAGGATGTGGGCGGCGGTCAGCTGGGACACGATTGTCAACTGGCCGGCTCGTACGCGCGGCGAGTTGTTGCTCCACGAATCGTTCCACATCGTCCAGCCGCAACTGGTCCCGAACGGACCGGCGGGAGCGAACGAACATCTGGATGCCGTCGACGGACGGTATTGGCTGCGCCTCGAATGGCGCGCGCTCGCACGTGCGCTACGGGAAAGAGGAGATCTGCGTACACAGGCCGTTCGCGACGCGCTGGCCTTCCGACAGGCTCGTCACACCCGGTATCCCGATAGAGTCGAAAGCGAGCGCGTCCTCTATATTCTCGAAGGCCTGGCCTCATACACCCAGACGGTGCTGGTTGCGCCATCCCAGACGGACGCGATCGCGCGCGGGCTCGAGCTCCTGGCGGGCGCGGAGGACGGGAAAGCTTCGTGCGTACGTTCACATACAACTCCGGGCCGGCGTATGGCCTGCTGCTCGATGCCGCGTCTCCCGGCTGGCCGCGAACGGTGCGCGGCAGCGACG
>CAZDLW010000293.1:0-5233 GCA_964505975.1 uncultured Bifidobacteriaceae bacterium
CGCCCCCGCCGCCAGCAGCACGGCGGCTACCGACGCGGCCTGCCCGATACAGGTCGTCTGCACGTCGGGCTTGATGAACTGCATCGTGTCGTAGATCGCCAGCCCTGCCGTAATCGATCCCCCAGGGCTGTTGATGTACAGCATGATGTCCTTGTCGGGGTCCTCGGCCTCCAGAAACAGCATCTGCGCGATCACCAGATTGGCGATCTGGTCGTCGATCGGCGTGCCGATGAAGATGATGCTGTCCTTCAGCAGCCGCGAGAAGATGTCGTATGCGCGTTCGCCGCGGTTGGTCTGCTCGACCACCATCGGCACCAGCTGGGCGTAGGTCATTCGCGAATCGTGCGCGGCGACGTGAGCTTTCGTGAATCGTTCGTGAGCGGTGACTCTCCGCGTGGCGACGGACCACCGACGTGCTGATGCACAGATGCCACCACCGTCGGGTGCCATCGCCTGTCGGCCATCATCGATCACCAATCGGCAGGCGGGTCACTCAGCTGTGATCCTAGCACGCGACAAAGCCAAGTCAACCGCCTTCTCCCGGCGCAGGCCCGCCTGCAGACGTATGAGCCCGCCCTCCTTCTCGAGCTGCGCGCGGAGGGCGGCTGGCGTGCGCCCGGCTCGCTGCGCGAACGATTCGACCTGTGTATCGACATCTTCCGGCGACACCGTCAGGTTTTCACGGCGCGCGATCTCGTCCAGTATCAAGGACCCGGCGACGGCAGTTCGCGCCGGCTCCCGCTGGGCTTCGCGGAACTGCGCCCAATCGATGTCGGCCTTGCGCGGGTCGACGTTCTGCTGCATCAGCTGACGCGCGAGCTCCTCCACGCGCCGGTCGATCTCGCGATCCACCAACGATGCTGGCGGATCGAAACGGACCCGCGATGCGAGCTGCTCGATCAGCTCGTGCCGGACGTGCCTGGTGGCGGCGTGCTCCGCCTCCTCCTGCAGGTCCGTGCGCACACGACTTCTCAGCGCGTCCAGCGACTCGAACTCCCCTAGATCCTTCGCGAACTCGTCGTCGAGCGCTGGCAGCGCTTTTCGACGCACCGCTTTCACGGTCACGGCATAGGTCACGTCGCTGCTGGCGAGCTCCGCCACGGGATAGTGGTCGGGAAAATGGATGACGAATGTCTTCTCCTCGCCGACGTGCAGCCCGATAAAATTGGCGTCGAAGCCGGGTGGATTCGCGGAGGAGCCAAGTTCGACCGTGACCCCCTGATGTGCATCCGTTTCACCGGTGGCGTCGGTGCGAGCGATGTCGACCACCACCGTGTCGTCCTCGGCGACCGGTCGCCCTTCCACCGGCTCGTACTTGGCGGCACGCTCCCGGAGCCGCTCCAGTGTCCGGTCGACGGCCTCCTCGCTCACGACGCTGGATGGGCGTGTCAGGGATATCTCCGACAGGTCACCTGGTTCGACGGGAGGGACCGTCTCGACGGCTGCCGTGAACGTGAGCGGTTGTCCCTCTTCGAGCGCGACATTGCCGATGTTCGGCGTATCCACCGGTTCGATGCCGCACTCCTGCAGCGCCTCGTCGACGGCCCGGGGAATCAGTTCCTCCACGACTTCCTGAAGGATCTGCTCCCGGAAGCGCTGCTTCACGAGCGTGGCCGGGACCTTGCCGGGCCGGAAGCCGGGTATCCGCGCCTGCTTGCTGTAGCTCTGTGCGATGCGGTTGATTTCGGCGTCGACGATGTCGCGGGGAATCTCGATGGTCAGAGTCTTCTGCGTCTCGCTGACGTCGGTGAGTTCGGTCTTCATCGGTACGTTCGTACACATTCAGGCCGTGCGAGCACGCCGAACTGGTGCGAAAGGGGGGACTCGAACCCCCATACCCTCGCGGGTACCGGATCCTAAGTCCGGCGCGTCTGCCAGTTCCGCCACTTTCGCGTGCTGTCAGCGTAACACGGAACCTTGACCGGCCCGGGCGGCCGGTGTGTTAACATCCGCGGCACTCTCATGCAGACGCTTCCCACAGATCCCTTTCATGGCCTGTTCGCCTTGCATGACGGGCACCACGACTGCGCCCAGCTGGTGTCCAGCGCCGATGCGCCCCGAACAATCCCGGATCCCGCCACCGGGCAGCCGCTCACGATTGCCACCCTTGAACTGAGCGACCGAAGCGTCTATCCCGCGTGTGCCCGGAGCGGGACGGGCGGCTATGTCTCCTGTGTCGCCGATCTCCGGCTCGCGTTCGCGTGCCCCAGTTGCAGGAAGCAGGTGTGGGTCGCGGGGGCCTTGAGTCACCGGCTCGCACGCACTCGTGGGGCGTGCGGCCAGACGGCTTGAACGGCTAGAGAATCCGCGTTCGGGGTCGCACGTGGTCCTGTCGAGGCGACCGGCCCACGCGGGTCGCGGCGTCGAACGACCGAGCCCGTCCGATGTACGAGCAGTACTTCGGCTTTGTCGAGAAGCCGTTCAGTCTGGAACCCGGTCCGGAGTCGCTCTGCCTCGGCCACTCGCAGGCGGAGGCGTTCTCGCTCCTGCAGCACGCCTTCGATTACTCCGATGATGTCGTGCTGATCGTCGGAGCGGCCGGCGTTGGCAAGACTACCGTGTGTCGCACGTGGCTCGAAGGGGTGGATCCCAAGACACTCGTCGCACTGTTGCCGAGCCCGTTTACCTCCCCCGCAGGGCTGCTCGAAGCCATCCTGCGCGACGTCGGTGTGATGTCTCGCACCGACGGGCCAGCCGACCACGCCGACGAGCGGGCACTCGTCGAGACATTCCGGCGCTTTCTCCAGTCACTCGAGGATCTGGGGGCCCGGGTGATGCTCATACTCGACGAGGCCCATGACCTGCCGCTGCCGATGCTCGCGCAGGTGGAGCGCCTCGTGCCGGATCCAAGCCCACTGCTGAGGATTGTGCTGGCTGGGCAGCCGCCACTTGCCGCACTGCTGCGTTCGACCGATTTGCAGTCGCTCGAACGGCGCATTGCGGCCCGCCATCATCTCCAGGGGTGGAGCGAGGAAGAGATCCTCGAGTACATGTCGAGCCGCTTGGCGCGTGCGACCGGATCGCCGCCTGTGGCGTTCACCCAGAAGGCCCTCCAACGGCTCGTTGCCTACGCGGGCGGCACGCCGAGAGTCGTCAACCTACTGGCCGACCGCGCGCTCATGGGCGCGTGCCGCGCACGGACGGCGCGCGTCGATCCCGTGCTGGTGGACGCGGCCGCGCAGAGCCTCGGCCTGGTTGCACCAATGCGGCCGCGACGGTCTCTGCTCGCACGTCTGCTGAGGCCATTCTCGTCATGAGCCCCGGCCGGACGCGGCTGGCAGTCGGCGACGGACGGGCACGCGGCCAGTGGGACGAGGACTCCCAAGAGGGACCAGTTCCGCGGCGCCTGGCTGCGGCGCGGGTCCTGATCGTCCGGGACTTTCTCGACGCCGCTGCGTGTCGGGCCATCCAGACGGCGATGGATGCGGGTCCGACGGAGCCGGGTGAGGTTCTCGCCGCCCATGGCGTGACGCTCGATCAGGACGCGCGTCGGGTGTCGCACGTGGATATCGGCGCAGATCTCGGTGCGGACATCGAACGGCGTTTGGACGCCTGGCGTGAAGCCGTGAGTACGTTCTACGAGATTCCCCTGAGCGCACGCGAGGGGCCGAGCTTCCTCCGCTACGATCCGGGCGGGTTCTACGGGCCCCACCGCGATCGGGGGCTCGTCCCCTCGTGGCCGGAGGTGGCTCGCCGCCGCATCGCCGTCGTGGCCTTCCTGAACAGCTCGCGCACCGTGGATCCGCACGCGGACTTCAGCGGAGGGGCGCTGCGGCTGTTTGCCGACTCCGGCGAGCCCGTCGACGTGCACCCCGTTCGAGGGACGCTCATCGCGTTCCACGCGGCCGTGCTGCACGAAGTAACGGTTGTTCGAGACGGTCCCCGCTATACCGTTGTCGACTGGTTCTGCTGACGGCTCAGAACTTGCGACTCCAACTGCTCGGCCAGCGCTCGACGACGACCTTCTTCTCCGTGTAGAAGTCGATAGCATCGCGGCCCTGTGCGTGCAGATCGCCGAAGAAGCTGCCTTTCCAGCCCGAGAACGGGAAATACGCCATGGGCGCGGCAACGCCGACGTTGATGCCCACGTTGCCGACGCGCGCCTCGTACCGGAACTGCCGGGCGGCCGCGCCACTCGAGGTGAACAGGCACCCCATGTTCCCGAACGAGGACTCGTTCACGAGGCTGATGGCATCCGCGACGCTCTCCACGTGCATCACGCTGAGCACCGGGCCGAATATCTCGGTCCGCGCCAGCTCGCTCGACGGATCCACGTCGGCGAGCACGGTCGGTCTGACGAAATTCCCCGTCTCGTACCCCGGGATTCGCGCTCCTCGACCATCGACCAGCATCCGTGCCCCCTGGGCGACGCCTTTGGCGATCAATCCCTCGATGCGACTCCGGCTTTCCGCGGAGATCACGGGGCCCATCTCGACGCCAGGGTCGAGCCCGTACCCGACCTTCCTGGTGGAGGCCGCGTCACTGATGTAAGGGGTGAACGTCCTCTTCGCGTCGGCCACCGTGATGACGACCGATGACGCGAGGCATCGCTGGCCCGCGCACCCGAACGCCGAGTCGGCGACGATGCGGGTGGTCATCTCCATGTCCGCGTCGGGCAGGACCACGACGGGATTCTTGGCTCCGCCCTGACACTGGACGCGTTTGCCATTCGCCGCGGCACGGGAGTAGACGTAGCGTGCCACCGGTGTGGAGCCCACGAACGAGATCGCGCGCACATCCGGATGGTCGAGCAGGCCATCGACGGCGTCTTTGCCGCCGTGCACGAGGTTGACCACGCCGGGAGGGAAGCCCGCCTGCTGCACGAGCTCCATCACGCGTGCCATGGTCATCGGCGTCTTCTCCGACGGCTTGATGACGGCCGTGTTGCCGCAGGCCACGGCGTACGGCAGGAACCACAACGGAATCATCCCCGGGAAGTTGAACGGCGTGATGATGCCCACCACGCCGACCGGCTGCCTGATCATCAGCTCGTCGATGCCCGACGCGATGTCTTCGAGATTGCTGCCCATCATCAGCGACGGAATGCCGGTGGAGACCTCGACGTTCTCGATGCCGCGCTTGAGCTCGCCCTCGGATTCGGCCACCGTCTTGCCGCATTCCTGCGTAATCAGGCGGGCGATCTCGCCGCAGTTCGCGTCGAGCAGGGCCTTGAGTCGGAACAGCGGCTGGATCCGGTCGCCAGGCGGCGTGCGCCGCCAGTCCGGCAGCCTGA
>CAZDLW010000294.1:0-1678 GCA_964505975.1 uncultured Bifidobacteriaceae bacterium
CGTGTCGGAGACACGTTGCAGCCCACCGCGCTGGTCCACGAAGCCTATCTGCGGCTTGTGAAGCAGGACCGCGCGCCATGGCAGAACCGCGGACAGTTCTTCGGGGTGGCCTCCCAGATGATGCGCCGCATCCTCGTTGATCGCGCGCGGACGCGCAACGCGGCAAAGCGGTCCGGTCGATGGGCGCGGGTCACGCTGGACGAGGACGTGGCACAGTCGGACGCGCGCGCCGTCGACATCCTCGACCTCGACGGGGCGCTGAGCCAGCTCGCAAGGTTCGACGCGCGGAAATGCCAGATCGCCGAGCTGCGCTTTTTCGGTGGCCTGTCACTCGAAGAGACCGGACACGTGTGTGGACTCTCCGTCGCCACGGTGGAGCGTGAGTGGCAGGCGGCCCGCGCGTGGCTCTACGCTCGGCTCAGCAGGAAGCCGGGGAAGTCGAACTGACGTTCGGTCTGGCAGGGGCGCCGACGCGCCCGAGACGGGACGCGACTGGGAGTCTTCAATGACCCCTGAACGATGGCATCAGATCACCGAGATATTCCATACGGCGCGCGCGTGCGATGCTGGCCGCCGCGAAGCCTTTCTCGCTGAAGCATGCCAGGACGACGTGCCGCTGAGGCGACAGGTGGAGACCATGCTCGCAGGCCACGATGCCGCCGGTGAGTTCGGGGAATCTCCGCTCTTCGCATCCATGCCACGGATCGAGACTCGTACCTCGGCCCCTGCTGGTGCCACCCCGGTCCAGGACATGGCGCTCGGCCCAGGTGTTCGCCTCGGACCGTACGAGATCGTCGCGCCGCTCGGAGCGGGCGGAATGGGAGAGGTGTACAGGGCGCATGACAGCCGGCTCGATCGTGATGTGGCGATCAAGTCACTGCCCCACTCCTTCGCCGGGAACAGCGAGCGTGTCGCACGCTTCGGCCGTGAGGCGCGGATGCTGGCCTCCCTCAACCACCCGCAGATTGCCGCCATCTACGGTCTCGAGAAGTCGGGTGATCTCAACCACCTCGTCATGGAGCTCGTCGAGGGGACGATTCTCAGCGGCCCGGTTCCGGTGCACGACGCGATCGATTATGCGCGGCAGGTGGCAGAGGCGCTCGAGGCCGCTCACGCCAAGGGCATCATCCACCGCGATATCAAGCCAGCGAACGTCAAGGTCACGCCCGAAGGCAGGGTGAAGATCCTGGACTTCGGGTTGGCAAAGGCCGTTCAGGAGACAGAACCGAGCCCGGATGTTCCGTTGGACACGAGTACCGCCCTCGGGACGCTCGCCGGGCACATCCTCGGTTCGCCGGCGTACATGAGCCCGGAGCAGGCGCGTGGGCATTCGGTCGACGCGCGGACCGATATCTGGGCATTCGGCTGTCTGCTGTACGAGCTGCTCAGCGGGAGACAGGCATTCAGCGGAAATACGTCGTCCGACACCATTGCGGCGGTCCTGAAATGCGATCCGGACTGGGACGCGTTGCCCGCCGACACGCCGAACAGGGTTCGGGAACTGCTGCGGCAGTGTCTCGAAAAGGACGACGCCACACGCCTGCAGGATATCTCCGAAGCACGGAGAACCCTCGAGCGCGCACAGCGTGGGGCAAATCGATGGAGAGCTGCTGCACTCTCCGCAGCCGCGCTCGCGGCGGTGGCGATCGGCGTGTCCATCTGGCCTGGAGGCCCGGCG
>CAZDLW010000294.1:1778-4999 GCA_964505975.1 uncultured Bifidobacteriaceae bacterium
AGCCGCGCTCGCGGCGGTGGCGATCGGCGTGTCCATCTGGCCTGGAGGCCCGGCGCGTGCCGGCACGTTCGCAGAGTGGATTCCGATTACCAGATTCCCCGACGCGGTCAGTCAGCCGGCACTCTCGCCGGACGGGAGCAGGGTGGTGTTCGTTCGCGGCCCGGAGACGTTTTTCGGCCCGGGCCAGATCTATGTGAAGACACTGCCCGATGGGGAGCCGGTCGCGTTGACGCACGACAACCTGCAAAAGATGAGTCCGGTGTTTTCCCCCGACGGCGCGCGGATCGCCTATACCACAGTCGACCCTCACTTCGTTTGGGAGACCTGGCTCGTGTCGGCCGCTGGTGGTGAGCCGCAGCGCTGGCTGCGCAACGCCTCCGGGCTCGTGTGGACCGATCCGGGGCACGTGCTGTTCTCGGAGTCGGACCTCGAAAAAATCCCCCACATGGGGATCGTCAGGACTGATGAGGAGCGGGGTGGTCGACGCGATGTCTACTGGCCGGCGCACGACGACGGGATGGCGCATCGATCGTACGCGTCACCGGATGGGCAATGGGTGCTCCTCGTCGAAATGGACGAGCATCACAACTGGCTCCCGTGTCGGGTGGTTCCCATGGACGGCAGTTCGTTCGGCCGGCAAGTGGGACCATCCGGCGGCGCCTGTACGTCAGCCGCATGGTCTCCCGACGGCAGATGGATGTATCTGAACTCCAACGCCGGAGGGGTCAACCACATCTGGCGCCAGCGGTTTCCTGACGGGGCGCCCGAACAGGTGACCTCCGGTCCGACATCGGAGCAGGGTATAGCGATGGCCCCGGACGGCCGATCGTTGGTCACCGCCGTGGCGATTCAGGACATGTCGATATGGCTCCACGACGAGGAAGGCGATCGGCAGGTCTCTGTGCTGGAAGGCGTCGCCGACAACCCGAAGTTCACCCCTGATGGCAGGAAGCTGTGTTACGTGATCGTCAAGGAGGTCCCCACTCCGTATGCCAGGCGGCCCGGCGAAATCTGGGTGGCGGACCTGGAATCCGGCCGTTCCGAGTCCCTGGCTCCTGGCTTTCAGGCTCTCGACTACGACCTCTCCGCAGACGGCCAGCAGGTGGTGATGGAGGCGAAAGATCCTCGTGGCGTGCGGCGACTCTGGGTCATGCCGCTCGATCGGCAATCGCCGCCAGTGCAGATCCCGAACGTCGAGGGTCGACAGCCCAGATTCGGTCCGACCGGCGAGGTCTTCTACCGCCGTTCAGAAGAGCACTCGAACTTTGTCTATCGCGTCCACCCGGACGGGTCCGGCCTGCGCAAGGCCGTGAACGAGCCTGTTCTCATCCTGAAGGCGGTTTCACCGGACGGTCGGTGGGTCGTGGGATGGGCGCCGCTTCCGGGCGGCGACGGGGCAGCGCTCCAGGCATTTTCGCTCGGCGGAGAGCCGTCGATCACTCTCGCCAACAACATCGACTGGAGCTGGTCGGCACGGGGAGACGCGTTTGCCATCTCGGGCGGCCCGGTTGCCGCAGGCCGCAGTTACATCGTCCCGCTGCCGCCCGGTGAGACCCTGCCGCCCGTGCCCGACGGGGGATTTCGTTCCGAGGAGGATCTCGCACGGCTCCCGGGCGCGCGCAGAATTGACGCGTTGAGGGCCGTGCCTGGTCCGTCCTCCGATGTGTACGCGTTCTACCGCGGCACGACGCACCGCAATCTTTACCGGATCCTCGTGGAGTAACGTTACTCATTATGAATCCGTCGCACCGAGGCCGGCCGCACAGCTGAACCGAGGCGTGCACGTGTCCCCCCTCCCGGGCCGGTTAGCGGCCCGTCGTCCTGTTCCTCACCTCGTGCCGGCGAAAGACGTGCGCCGCGGCGTGCCTCGGGTTAGACTCGCCTCGATGCGCGGCGTCTCACCGAGCGGCCGCCGCATTCTGCTCGCACCGGAGGATGAGACAGATGCCCATGTTGGTCACCACGATCGGCGTCGCGCTCGCCGTCATGTGGGCCGTCATCGCGCCCGCGAACCAGGCTCTGCACACGTTCACACGAGTCCAGTTGAGCGATCAGTTCTGGAGCGAGGGGGCCACCTTCGGCGACCTGAACAACGACGGCATCATCGACATCATCTCGGGGCCCTGGTGGTGGGAAGGACCCGATTTCAAGACGCGGCACGAGTACTATCCCGCGACGGCCACCTTCGAGCTGCAGCTCGGGCCGATGACGAAGGTGACCGTGCCTGGCTTCGAGGGCGCGCTCGGCCGCGAGAACCGCTACTCGGACAACTTCTTCGCCTGGGTCTACGACTTCAACGGCGACGGCTGGAGCGACATCCTCGTCGTCGGCTTCCCGGGCCGTGACACCTCCTGGTACGAGAACCCGCAAGGCCGGCCCGGGCATTGGACGCGCCACCGCGTCTTCGAGCAGACGAACAACGAGTCGCCGACATTCACGGATCTCACGGGCGATGGCCGGCCCGAGCTCGTCTGCATCACGAACGGCCAGTACGGCTATGCCCAGCCGGACCGGAGCGACGCGCGCAAGCCGTGGCGTTTCCGGCCGATCTCCCCGAACAACAAGTACGGCCACTTCACGCACGGGCTCGGCGTTGGCGACATCGATGGAGACGGGCGACTCGATCTCATCGAGAAGGACGGCTGGTGGGAGCAGCCGGCGTCGCTCGACGGCGATCCCCTCTGGCGGTTCCATCCGCAGAAGTTCGGCTCCGGCGGGTCACAGATGCACGCCTATGACCTCAACGACAACGGGCTGAACGACGTCATCACGGCGCTCACCGCCCACGAGTTCGGTCTGGCCTGGTTCGAGCAGTACCGCGAGGGCGACGCCATCAGGTTCCGTGAGCACGTGATCATGAACCGGGAGCCCCACGAGAACGCCTACGGCGTGAAGTTCTCGGAGCTGCACGCTGTGGCGCTCGTCGACATGGACGGCGACGGCGTCGAGGACATCGTGACCGGCAAGCGCTTCTGGTCGCACGGCCGGACGGGCGATCCGGATCGCAACGACCGCGCGGTGCTCTACTGGTTCAGGACCGTACGGCAGGCGGACGGGAGCGTCGACTTCGTACCATACCTGATCGATGACGATTCCGGGGTCGGCACCCAGCTGACCGTAGGCGACGTCAGCGGCAACGGCCTGCCCGATGTGGTCGTCGCCAACAAGAAGGGCACGTTCGTGCAGCTGCACCAGAGACGCGCCGTCACGCACGAGGAGTG